>CALXMM010000005.1 GCA_944389475.1 uncultured Clostridia bacterium | reverse complement strand
GTCGTTAAAAACATTATATCATATTGGTATTTCCTTTTTTTATTTTTACTGTGACATATCTATTGTAAACCTATAAAAGGATAATAAGATATCTTTTTTTCTTTATCGTTCAAACTTTTATATAAGTCTTATTCTACCTTTCCAAATTTATCAAATGGCCAAAATCTAAATGCTACTATACTTTCTATTTTATCTTGAGGAATACATCCAAAAGCTCTACAATCATGGCTATTTTCTCTATTATCCCCCATTGCAAATACAGTTCCTTCTGGTACTGTAAAATCTACTAGTAATCCACCTTCTGACTCTGTTTTAACACTATCTGACAAATAATCTTCTTTTAGTTCTTGGTCATTTATATATACTTTTCCATTTTGAATTTTTACATGTTCTCCTGGAAGAGCTATTACTCTTTTTATGTAACTTATCTTTCCAATTTCTAATACATCATGTACAAATCTATTAAATGCTCCCTCTGGTTCTTTATACCTTGCTGTTGGAGTTTCTTCGAATTCTTTTTCTGTTAAATAGTCTTCTGTAGGTGCCTCAAATGTAATAATTTGTCCTCTTTCTGGTAGTTTATCTCCAAAACGTATCGTTCTATTTAATATTAACCTTTGTCCTTCTATTAATGTTGGTTTCATAGATACTGACTGTACTTGAGTAGGTGTCATAATATAATACCTAATCCATAAACCTAGGGCTACAGCAATAATTATACATATTACCCACTCTAGAATATTTTTTAATTCATCATTGATATTCATTTTTTAAAATTGCCTCCTAGATTATACTAGAATTGCAATGTCATCTTTTTATCTTCATTGCTTCTTCTGTATTTTTGTAAAGACCAGCATTAAGGTCTTAATAAATCTTCTAATTCTACTTTGCTTCCATATTTAATAATCATTGGAATTGATTTTGATAATGTTACTCCCTCAATATTAGATTTAACATCTCTTGTTCCTGGTATTACAACTGCATCTTTTGGAATTACTATTTGACCATTTTCATTTGGAGTTATAATATTTCCATTTACATTATCATAAACTGGTGTACTTCCAGTAATAGTAACACCTGCTCCAATAACAGCACCTTCTTTTACTATCGTTCCTTCTGTTATTTGTGAACCTGCTCCTACAAATACATTATCTTCTATTATTACAGGATATGCTCCTACTGGCTCAAGAACTCCACCTATTATTACTCCAGCACCCAAATGTACATTCTTTCCTATTTGTGCACAAGAACCTACTAAAGCTAAAGAATCTACCATAGAACCTTCATCTATATATGCACCTATATTTGTATAACATGGTGGCATAAATGTAACACCTTTTCCTATATAAACTCCATCTCTTATTGAAACAGTTCTTGATACAACTCTAACGTTATCTTCTAAATTAACTTCTCTATCTCCCATTGTATCTTTATCTATTGTTCCATCTCCAAAATCTATTACTTCTCCGTATTTAAATCCTAGTAATATAAATTGCTTTACCCATTTATTTACTTTCCATTCTCCATTTTCTTTTGAGGCTACTCTTACTTTACCTGTATTTAAATCATGTTTAAATTCTTCCCAAACTGGCATAAAATCTTCTCTTGTAAGATTTTTATCTTCTAGAATTTTTAAATATTTTTCCATAATATCCTCCCTAATTTAATTATTAATTTATTAAAACATATTAAATGTAACTCATTTTGTTCGCACTCATAATATCACAAACAAAATTAATTATCAATAATTATCATCTTTAATTATTTCACAATGCTATATACAAAAATGATAAAAAAGTATATAATGCGTTCTAGAGGTGAATAGAATGAAAATTAAAGATATTTTTAATAATATAGATATAATAGAATCTGTTGGTAGTTTAGAATCAGACATCAATAATATTGCATCAGATTCAAGAGTAATAGACAAAAATGATATGTTTTTTGCAATAAAAGGATATGATTTAGATGGTACTAAATTTATACCTAGTGCTATTCAAAATGGTGCAACTGCAATAGTAGTGGATGAAACATGTAATCTTTCTGACTATGATGTACCAGAAAATGTAACAATTATTAAAGTCTCAAATATTCGTAAAACACTTGCAATTGCTAGTTGTAATTTATATGATAATCCATCAAAAAAAATCAAACTAATTGGTGTAACAGGCACAAAAGGAAAAACAACTTCTACATATATGATAAAATCAATATTACAAAAACATGGATACAATGTTGGATTAATTGGAAGTATTGCAATATATATTAATGATGAAAAAATAGAAGATTGTGATAGAACTACTGCAGAAAGTTATAAAATACAAAAGACCTTAGCTATGATGGTCGAAAAAAATGTTGATATTGTTGTTTTAGAAGTTTCTTCTCAAGCAATGAAATTGGATAGAGTCTATGGCTCAGATTTTGATGCTGTATTGTTTACAAATCTTTCTGAAGACCATATAAGTCCAAAAGAACATAAAGATATGGAAGATTATTTTCAAGCTAAACTTTCTTTAGTAAAAATGGCACCATTTGTAGTTTATAACTTAGATAATGACTACACAGCAAGAGTTCCAAAACTTTTACCAGATAAAGAATTAAAGAGTTTTGCACTAGACACTAAAGCTGATATAATGGCAAAAGATTTAAAATTAAGTAATACCGGTGTTAATTTTACACTATGTATGAATGATAAAGAATTTCCAGTTAGAGTTTCTATCCCAGGTAGATATATGGTTTATAACTGCTTAGGAGCAATTGGAATAGCAACTTATTTTGGTGCAGATATAAAAAATATTCAAGATGGTCTTAAGAATATTAAAGTTTTTGGTAGAAGTGAAATCGTTCCTAATAAACTTGGATTAAAAATTTTAATTGATTATGCTCATACACCATCAAGTTTACAATCTATTTTGGAAACAGTAAAACCTTATACAAAAGGTAGAGTAATTTGTACTTGGGGCGTTGGTGGAGATAGAGATGCAAAGAAACGTCCTATAATGGGAGAAATCTCAGGAAAACTTGCAGATTTAACAATACTTACTTCTGACCAAGTACGTACAGAAGATCCTAATAAAATTCTAGATGATATTGAAGTTGGACTTAAAAAATCTGGTGGAAAATATGTACGTATCTTAAATAGAACAGAAGCTATAAAATATGCTTTATCCATTGCAACTCCAGATGATATAATAGTTTTACCTGGACTTGGCAGTGATTTATACATAGAATATATGCATGTTAAATATCCTTATGATGAAAGAGTCGTTATTCATGATGCAATAGAAGAAATGATTGCTTCTGGTGAAAGAAAGCCTGTAAAGGAATAAATATTAAATTGTAATTCGACTTTATGCTAGTATTAATATTCAGTAAAGCAATTTATTAAAGCACTTGATGTTATTATACATTAAGTGCTTTTTTATACAAATTATAATACAATCCTTATCTTTCTTCACCCATATCCTGTCTTACAACACTTCTAGACTGTATTTCTTCATCCTTCTCTTTAAGAAATCTAAATCCTTTTTCTACACTTTCTGCTGGTTCTTTTGAATCAATATTCATTTCTATCAGATAATCACCTGGTCGTTTTGACCATTCAGTAGCTTTTACTCCATCTTCTTTTCTTACTTTAGATTCAATATCAGTACCATTATCTCCGTGTTTAATTAAAGTAACATGATCATTTGCACCTACTATTTGTTCTAAATCGTGACAAACCGTTTGCAAAGTTTCGCAAGCTAACTGATTTTTAAATTCATAGATTTCTCCCAATTGCATTGATTTAATTTCTTCATATGAAGGATGAGGTAATTTTGCGAATTCTTGTGCATATTGTTGTTGCCTTGTGAAGACTTCATCTATTAGCCCAACATCTACTGAACTTGGAAGTTTTGTTGTATCTTTACATATTTTTTCTATTGTGTCTAAGACTTCATCATCACTTGCAAATGTATATCTACCATCATCGGTTTTCTTTAAGCCTGAACCAATAACAAATTTTGCAACCTCAATATAATCTTTTTCTTCTTTCTTAGAAATTTTTTTGTCAGATAGTAATATATCTTCTTGCTTATAATCTAGCAAACTGATAGCAGCGCCTCCCAAACTGTTAGTAATTGCAACATCTACAATAGGTGCTAATTCCTCTGCAGAAAAAACAGGTGGCTCTTTTGAAAAGAATGTATTATCTTTAACAAAATTTATAGCAAGATCCCTATCATTTAAATAATTTTCTGCTATTTTTCTAATAGAATGTGCATGTGCAGGATTTCTTGCATCTGTTTCAAATATTTCATAATCATTTAATCTTAAAAAATTCTGTAAACAAGTAGTTGGATTACCCTCATAATAAACTATATTATATTTATCTCTGTCATTTTTATCTATTGGTAATTTTTCTTTATCTTGAAGTTTTACCATTATTACAGCATCTTTAGTAAGTTTAATACTTGTTCCTTTTGTCCAAGTATCTGATGCACCAAGTGACTCTAATTCATTTTGATGTGCATCATATCTATCAATTACTATATAACTTGGACTATTCCAGTTTCCTGCTCCATCGCTAGTACTTTCAACTCTTGCATTAACACAACAATGTACCTCATGTCTATGTACTAAGCCTCTAACTTCTTTTTCTACTCCATGATAGTGCATTCTAACTGGATAGCCTATTTTTTCCCCATCATAATCTGATAAAATAACATTATTTTTTGGAAAAAAATTTGTACAATGCACTAGTACTCTTCTTTCTGGTCCTACTTCAGTTTGATTTTTGGCAACTTTATATCCAACTATTCCCACATTTCCATCTGTTATTACTAATTCTCCGTTATTTTCCCTCATACATCTACTTTGAGGTAACTGTTCAAGTTCAGTATTTTTTTCTTTTATTGTTGACTCTAACTGTTTTGTTTTTTCATCTAATTCTTTACCTTCCTCTTCCAGCTTTTTCATTTGTTCTTCTCTAATTTTTATTTGTTGAGTAGCATTATAGTATTCTCCTCTATGAAACAAACTAGCAATTCTAGAGAAAATACTCGTTTTCTGTTTTACAACAAGAGCTTTAGATTTTTCTTCCTCATATTTTTGTCTATTATTATTATTGCCCATTTGTAATCCTTTTAAGTTTCTTAATTCTCCCATTAACTTTCTTGTTTCATGTTCTATTTCATCTCGTCTTTTTATATCTTGAACATTTCTTTTTATACTAAAATCTTGTAACATTTTTTTCTTGTATGATATATCTAATAAATTAAATACAACATACTCTCCTTTCTTCTTTTGTTTTTCAAATATATTATTACACAAAGAATATTTTTATGCAATAAATTATATAATTATATTTCCATCATATACTTTTGTCGCTATCCCAGACATAAATATATGTCCATTTTGTTTGTTATAACTTATTTTTAGCTCTCCACCTTTTAAAATAGTTTTAACAAAACTTGAACAAATCCCCTTATAATATCCTATGCAAAAAGCTGCACATGCACCGGTTCCACAAGCATATGTCTCTCCGACTCCTCTTTCCCATGTTCTAATTTTTAATGTGTTTCTACCCAAACTTTGAACAAACTCTACATTTATTTTATTAGGAAAGCATTTCATATTTTCTATTGCTGGACCATATTTTTCTATATCTATATTTTCTACATTATTCACAAAAATAACTAAATGTGGATTTCCCGTCGATATGTAATTTCCTATAAATTTTGTATCATTTACATTAATATTTATAGCTATTGGAATTTTATAATTATTCTTAATGGTAATATTTTTAGAATCATCAAAAATTGGTCTGCCCATATCTATTTCTACTTCTTGGACTTCTCCGTTTCTAACTATTAATTTTGCAAGTTTAATTCCAGCTTTTGTTTCTATTCGTAAATTTTGTTTTTCCACTATTTTGTTATCATAAATATATTTGCAAAAGCACCTTATGCCATTTCCACACATTTCCGCTTCTGTTCCATCTTTATTAAAAATCTGCATTCTTGCATCTGCCACTTTACTATCCTTAACCAAAATAAGTCCATCCGACCCTATTCCAAAGTTCCTATTACACATATATCTTGCAATTTGTGGTATTTTACTTTCTGCTATTATATTTTTATCATTCATACAATTTATGCATAAATAGTCATTACCCAATCCATGCATTTTAGAAAAAGTAACCATAGTATTTGCACCTCCATACATTAAAATATGTATTTTTAGTACATAAGGTTACTTTATTATTGACAATATTAGAAATGATGATATATTTTAGGAAATAGGAGGTTTTTAATATGGCTACACTTACTTTTTTAGGAAATGATTCAGGCTTCGGTTTAAAAAATAACTCTGCTTATTTTGAAAAAGACAATGAGTTATTTATAATTGATTGTGGTTTTACAGTTTTCAATGAAGTAAAAAATAAATTTGATTTTAGCAAGTATAAATGTATTAATTTAATAATCACACATTTGCATAATGACCATGCTGGCTCACTTAGCCAATTAATTTTATATTTATGGTTTATTTATAAAATAAAAACTACTGTTATTAGCAATTGCGTACACATAAAAGAATATTTAGACATAACTGGTACCCCTCCAGAATCATACGAAATAAAGAAAGATTTAGAAAATTTAAAATTTATAAAAACACAACATACAAATTACTTAGATGCTTATGGATTTATAATGGATATAGATAATAACAAAATATTATATACTGGTGATACAGCAAATCTAGACTCTTTTAATCCCTATTTAGATAATATAAATGAACTTTATATAGATGTTTCAAAATTTGGAGGAGCACATATTAAAATTGATGATATATTAGATACCTTAAAAAGGCTAAAAAGTAAAGGTATAGAAATAATTCCAATGCATATGGATGATAAAGAATATATAATGAAATTAATTGATAATTTATATTAATATTGTTTAATAATCTTTTTTGGGTTTTCATTAAAATTTTTCTTAAAAATATTTCATAAGTACTAATATTAATATTTATGTTTTTTCTTTTATAATAATTTACAAATTTTTATAAATTAAATTTAATACTTCACTTTTAGTTACATTAATTATAACATTTGATATCATTCTATTTTTAGAAATATAGTTAAAAAACTTTCTATATGATATTTAACTAAAAAATATGTATTATAATTAATGTAATTTATTTCTTTTTTCTTTCCTCAAACATTTTGTATTATTTTTGTCTCAATATTAATTTTAAATATCAACAATTTAATAATAAATGTATAACTAATGCATAATACACTGTACTCTAAACATAATATACCAATTATCCAATTCATATTAAATAATTTGTATTTCTAAATATTTGTATTATTATAATGGATAGACTTTATCGCTCATTTTATAATATTTGTCATTATGTTATTATAAATCATTTCTAGAACTTGTTTTCTATTCTTATTAGTTTCATAAAATGGTATATTATATTCATTACATTTTCTTTGTAGAAATTTACTATATTCTATATAAAAAGAAATTTTATCTTTTAATTTATCATCACTCAATGTTTTTGTATAAGAAAATCGTAAATTTTTATCTTCATTTCTAATATTACTAAATATTTCATGAATTGTCGCATTAGGAAATCCTAAACAAATTATATTAGCATTTTGAAAAAACTCTTCTCTCATTAAATGGTCTGGATTAATTTGAATGCCTTCAACTAAATAATATTTATCAGGATAATCACATTTATAACTTTTAAGATAAGTTACTAAAAAAGGGACTATTCTTTTAGAAATAAACTTAATTGTACTACCATCACTTATACCTATTTCTGGTATTGTTCTTTTTATAGCTATAGCCAAAGAATCTAAAGAAATGTTATGGTAGGAATTATCATCTTTAATTAACATATTAGCTAATGTAGTTTTTCCTGATCTTTGACATCCTATAATTATTATATCTTTTTTCATTTTTTATAAAATTCCTTTCTTTTTACTAAAAATATAATTCGATTAAACTTTTATTATTTATAAATCTTTTTATTCTTAAATCCAAATCTATATACTATAATTCATTATACAAATCCAATAGACTTACTAAATCTTTTTCATTTTTTATAATTATTTTATATATCTTTAAATAATATCTTTTATAATTTTAAAATTAAAAGATGTTTCAAATTGTAATCTTTATTTTTACAGTAACTAATAGCTTATTCAATTATTTCCAACTTATTAATTTTTTATTTTGTTTTGATTATTCTTAACCACTTAATTTTCTTTTTAAATTTACTTTGCATTTGATTTTATTTTTAACTTTTATTATACAATATATAATACATTGATAAATTTTGTACTTTTTATTTAATAAAAGGGTGAAAGTTTAGAATTTCACCCTTTTAATTATATTTATATTTTCTTCCAACATTGTGGATCTTTCGAATAAAAATTTCCTGTTAGACAGTTAGCTACTGAAGGACATCCCCTACAAAAATTCTTAAGCTCGCATTTAGAGCAATATTCAAACTTATCATACTGGCGATATTTTTCCATTTCTTTACTATTAAAAATATCATAAAAAGACTGTTCAGGGACCTTGCCAACTGGAGTTTTGCTTCTTCTACAAGCATAAACAGTTCCATCTGCCAAAGTTGTTATATGTGCAATTCCACAATGGCATCCATCAAGAATAAGATCATTTGGATTGTTAATTTCATATGGATTAAATAATCCTTTCTCATATAAAAAAAGTTTCCAGAGATGATCTTTCAAGGCAAATCGAGTATTACAATCTTGATATTGCATATATTTGTTCCACATTTTATTCAAAAAATCTCTATATTCTTCTGGTGTAACCATTAAATCAAAATCACCTGGATTAGGGCAGTATCTTGCAAATCCAAAATTATCAACTCCATATTGTACAACAATATCCACTAGTTCAGGAATTTCCTTAATATTTGTTTTTGAAACTGTTGCCATAATAGCTGTATTAATACTGCTTCCCTTAAAATATTTTAATGCATCTAACGTGGCATCGAAAGAACCTGGTTTACGAATATAGTCATGAGTTTCTCTTAACCCATCCAATGACATTTGAAAATTAATACAACCTAATTCTTCTAACTTTTTTACTACTTCGTAATTCAAATGAAATGGATTACCTAAAATTCCAAAATGAATTTTATGTTCATTAAGCATTTTCAAGAATTCCCATATTTTGTCATAAAGCAACGGATCTCCACCTGTAATAACCACAAAAGGTTCTTTATTTAATCTATCACAACTTTGAATAAAGTCTTCTAATATTTTCTTCAATGTATATAAATCAAGTTCCAAACTACATTTCTTATCTTTTCCTTCATATATGTAACAATGCTTACACCTTTGGTCACATTTATCCGTGATATGCCACTGCATACTAAATTTTGATTTTTTTATCATTACTATGTCTCCTTTTATTACGATAGATATTTCTAAAATGATACATTGCCTTATAATATTTTCTTTCAACAAAATACTCTTTTGGTAGATGCAAAATAATACATCATATTAAAATTTCCAACTACATCCTATTCTAAATTTTATCCTTTAGCAATAAACCTAGGTACTACAAGATGAACAAGAACCGCAAGTACTACTACATGCTGAGTAAGCACTAGAACAATTACAAGAGCAATCACCTGCTGTTGCTTTTGCTGCATTTGAAATCAATCTAGCTTTTTCTGATATCATATAATCTTGAGCAGCATTTTTTACAATATAATTCACACTAGGATTCCAATAATTAGTCTGCATCATTTTTGTCATAGTTATCATCCTCCTTTTATAAAATTTTCAAAATCATATTTATATTCTTTTTCTATGTTTACTAATATAATTAATATTGTAATAAAAATAGTATATCTCTGTTTAATATGATTTGTCAATAAATTTTAGTGCATTTTTGATATAAAGCATCTTTCAATCTAATTATATATTATACAATTTTAAAAATTACATAATTAAATTTATATCTTTTTTTAATTCATTTATATCCTTCATTTTCTATTTTTAGTATATTTTTGAATTCATAGCCACCAGTAAAATAGTTCTTTTAAATTTTCCTAAAAAAATAGTAGTATTTAAATAATCTTAAATACTACTATTTTGGTGCCTCGAACGGGAATCGAACCAGTGACACAGGGATTTTCAGTCCCTTGCTCTACCAACTGAGCTATCGAGGCTTATTATATTGCGGAAAGATTTATTTAGTTTTATTAACTTTCCACATTTATTTTTACATAAAAAAATGGCGACCCGAAACGGGCTCGAACCGTCGACCTCTAGCGTGACAGGCTAGCGTTCTAACCAACTGAACTACCGGGCCATATAGAAAAATGGTGGTCGCAATAGGGCTCGAACCTATGACCCCCTGCTTGTAAGGCAGATGCTCTCCCAGCTGAGCTATGCGACCATTTTCTTCCGACAAGATGTAGTATACTATGTTTTTAATTTTCTGTCAATACTTTTTTAAATTTTTTTTAAATTTTTAACAAATTATCCACGATTATCCAATAAACAAGAATTTGAAAACTGTCCTCAAACACTTTATATTAGAGTGAAAAAAGGTCTTTCGACCTTTTTTCTTAATATGAATTCATATTTAATATATAAAAATTCAAATTATTTTTTGTTTACTAAATCTTTTAAAGCTTTTCCAGCTTTGAATACTGGAGCTTTTGATGCAGGTATTTTTATTTCTTCTTTAGTTTGTGGATTTCTTCCTTTTCTAGCAGCTCTTTTTCTTACTTCAAAAGATCCAAATCCAACTAATTGAACTTTATCACCTTTTACTAAAGATTCTGTAACTACATCTACAAATGCATTTACTGATGCTTCAGCACTTTTTTTTGTTTCTCCTGTTTTTGCAGCGATTGCTGCGATTAAATCAGCTTTGTTCATTTAAATTACCTCCTAAATAATTTGTGTTTATGTAGTGCTTTCAAATGCCTACTAAATCTTATATTCGCCAATTTTTACTAAAATCCTTCTTTTTTTTATTATTTTTTGTTCAATCCTAATTCTCTCTAAGAACTGCTGTCTTTTTTTACCAATATTTCAAATTATAAACAGTTGTTATTTTCTATATATACCAATAGTTTCAAGGACTTTATATATTTTTTGTCCATATGGTATCATATAAATTTCTTCCTTAGATAAAATTTTTAAAGTCACTACTGCTAACACATAAATTATAACTGCAAATATAATTGCTATTATTGTTGCCAATGATTGTGATATTATTCCTAAAAGTACATTATATATAAATAATGAACATAAAGACATAATTACTGTTGCTATTATTGGCTTTATTAAGAAGTTACTTACTTTTAAATTAAGTTTAACATTCTTCCTTAAAGTAGTAAAAGCTATAGAAAAAGCTACCATATGGCATACTACAGATCCAATTGCTGCTCCATTTGCTCCAAACATTGGATTTGAAACTAATAATAAATTAATTACCAATTTTGCAAGCATTCCACAACCTAAAGAAATTGCAGGAATCATAACCTTTCCAATTCCTTGTAAAGTACCATTTATAGTTTGATCCAATATTGTAAATATTATAGTAAGTGATGAAATTTGTAATAATAATGCTCCATCAGGTTGTGCAGGATATAATAAATGTAATATTGGGTCAGCAAAAACTATCATTCCTATTGTACATGGAAGACCAATTAACATACTTGCCATTAACGAAAATGAAACTCTTTTAGTAGTATTCTCCCTATCTCCTTTTGCAATTGCTGCTGAAATAGTAGGAACTAAGGCAGTTGCAAAAGCAATATTAATTGATAATGGCAACGAAGTTAATGTATCAACTTTACCACCTAAAATCCCATATTGTGCCTTTGCATCTGTCTCTGTCATAAATTTTTTAAGTCCTTTTACAACGGTAAATGAATCTATGTTTTTATTGAAGGATGACATTATAGAACTTAATGACATTGGTATAGAAACACTTAATATTCTTTTAACAATTGTTTTTACATTTTGATATTTATAATTTACAGTTTCTTTTAATTCTTTAGCCCTTTCTTTTCTAGTTAATCTGTAAAATCTAACCAAATACATAAAGCTCATAAAAATTGATAATGTTGTTGCAACATTTGCTGCAGCTGCCATCCAAACAGTATTTGCATTGGTCATTTTTGAAACGAGTTCTACAATTAATATAACCAAAACAGTTTTAAATACTTGTTCCAATGTTTGGGATCTAGCTGTTATTCTCATTGCCTGTTTTCCATTGCAATAACCTCTAAGTACTGCTCCTACAGTAACAAAAAATACTGCTGGCGATAATGTAATTAATGTATATTTTGCTTCTGGTATATTAAGCCAATATGTTGCAATAATATCAGCCCCAAAAAACAATAATAATGTTCCTGCTAAACCTATTAGTGCAAAAACGGCTAATGCAATTTTAAATATTCTAAGTGCACCTTTATGGTCACCCTTTGCAGTCCTTTCTGCCACTAATTTAGATATAGCATTTGGAACACCAATCGAAGATATCGTAAGTAATAGTGCATATATTTGGTATGAACCCGAATATATAGCATTACCTTGGTCCCCAAATCCTTTTTTATTGGTTAAATACAAATTATATACTAAGCCCAGTAATTTTATGAGGACTTGAGAAAACATTAGAGAAAGTACTGCTTGCATAAATCCCTCTTTCAGTACTTTGTTTTTTTGTTTTTTCATTTTTTTATCCTTTCTTTTTTCTATTGTATTAAACTAAATCATATTATATTAATAAATTTATTTACATTCAAGTATTGAATAATAGTTTTTTTAATAAAATATCCCAAATATCTTGTTTTTTTCCTATTTTTATAGGATAATATATATGTATGATTATAAAAAATGAAAGTGGTGGAATGTTTTGAAACTATTTGATAAATTTTTGAAGAAATTAAAAACTAATAGAAATACATTTTTTACATATATACTTACACTTATATCTATTTATATTTTAGTAGATAGAGTAGTAGAATTGTTATTCTTATTCTTTACAGGAATATCATTATCATATTGGGGACCAATAAAATATACATTGGCTATAGCTTGTCCTGTTTTTGCATATTTATTTTCTGGTTCCTCATCATTTACAAAATCAGATAAAACGAAATTATCATTCATGTATACATATATAACAGTTCTATATACTATTGTAATATCAATGATTGTTCAGTGGCTTAATGAAGGCTTATGGCTATTACTAATGTCTGTTCCAAACTACATAGGCATTATTACAACTTCTTCAGATTTAATTAGGCCTGCATTTACAGCAATTGCATTATACATACCATTAACAACATTCTTTGCAGTATTTAAATTTATTTATACAAAAGTCGATAATTCTTTTGATATGAAACATTCTGTATTAGACTTTAAAGGTATAGATTTATCCCCTGCTCCAAAAGATGTTGGACCATATACTTGTGAAAACATAATATGTACAGATACAGAACGTGGTAAACCAGTAGTAATAGCAGAAGATAAAAGATTTGAATCTACTTTAGTTGTTGGACCTTCTGGTACAGGAAAAACAACAATGGTTATAGAACCAATGGTAGCTAGAGATATAGAGAAAAAATTATTTTTTGAAGAAACAGCTAAAGAAATGGGATTTACAGCATTAAAAACTGGAATTGCAACTCTTACTGCTCCATTTAACAACGAATATTTAAATAAGCATTTTAATTTAAATATGTTAAAACCAGTTGAAAGTAAATTAAAATTATATAAAACATATATGAAGAAAATGATTTTAGATTCTTCTTCAAGTGAAATTAAATATAAAAATATAGGAATTACTGCAATTGCACCAGACTATGAGTCTATTGGAACAATGGTAAAAATAGCAAATAATTTTAATATACCTTATAACTTAATTGACCCAGATAATCCAGACTCAATTGGTATTAACCCATTTATTTTTAAAAATCCATTACAAACAGCAATAGCTATTTCTTCTGTATTAAGAAGTATGTATAATACAACACATACAGATGTGGAAGAAGCATTCCGTGAAAATGTTACAAGTCAAGCTATAGAAAACTTATCTATTTTGTTAAAAGTAATGTATCCTAAATTAAATGATGGTGATTTACCTACATTAACAGATATGTTAGAAATGCTTACAGATTTTGACTTGGTAGAAGATATGTGTAGAAAAATGGAATATGATGAAGAATTATCTACAAAATATAGATTACAAATAGCTTATTTTAAAAAGAATTTTTATAAAAGCGGTTCTGGTAGAGCTGATACAGAAAAATTTGTATATTCAGCTGTTACTCAATTAGATAATCTTTTAAGAAATGAAGGAGTTAGAAATATCCTTTGTAATCGTACTAATAATATGGATTTTGATAAAGCTCTTGAAAATGGAGAAGTTACTTTTGTATGCACTCGTAGAGGAGATTTAGGTGCTGCAACACATAAAGCATTTGGACTATTCTTCTTGATATTAATGCAATATTCTGTATTAAGAAGACCAGGAAATGAAAAAAATAGAGTTCCACATTATTTATACATAGATGAATTTCCAGATTTCTTATGTAAAGATATTGATGCAATATTTACTTTATATAGAAAATATCGTGTTGGAACACTTATAACAGCACAAAATCTAGACCAATTAAATGGTCCTGGTCGTTCAAAATATGGTCAAACAATACTTGCAAACTGTGCCAATAAAATATTATTTAGAGGTGCAACACCACAAGACAGAGAATGGTGGGAAAAAGAATTTGGTAATTATAGAAAATGGAAATTTAAGAATACTTATAATACAGAAACAGGCTCATACGAATCAAAATATGGTGATATATCATATGATTGGACCTCTTATTTTAAAGCAGATAAACTTGGTTCTTTAAAAGATAAACAATGTGCCTATAAAATAATAAATGGTAAAGGTGCAAGAACAGTTGGAAAAGGTAAAGTTGACCGTGTAAGTTCAAAATACAAAGAAAAACAAAAAATTAAATTCTTTAATTTTGAAAAATTCACAAATGGTATATCTGATGAATCAGATTCAAAAATAAAGAAAAAAGCTAAATTTAATTACGGTAATGTTGATTTTACAGATAAAAATAATTCAGCAGAAATTGATCCAATTAAAACAGATACATCTGATTCAAGTTTCTTATTTGATAATGATGATGCTATAATCGTAGATTTAAAAAGAGGAAATTCTAATAAATAGAATTTCCTTTTTTTCTCTTTAACAGTACTTATAATTTCGCATTGTTAAATCATTATTAAATTATGTTCAATCCCTAGATAGTTTGCTTTTATTCCTCTAATAATTTTAAGTCCACATTCACTACTTTATATTTGTTTGTATTTTCATCTAATCTAAACTCTATTAAAGTATCTTCTAGAGACTCTTTATTTTGTCTTAAATCTGTTGTAAAATACAATTTTATCTTTGAAATCTCCACTCTTTTGGTTACTATTACTTTAAATGTTTCTGCAGCATGTTTTTCATCTTCACAAACAAATATTAATTGAGGCATTATTTGAAAACCAGAATCACCTGGTACAAAGTTTTCATAGAAATCTTTATATAATCTCATCTTATCTACTAATTTATTTTGCCAATCCTCTTCTTTTCTAACAACCTCAAATAAAAATGAAATTGATTTATTATTCTTCGTTAATTTAACACTTCCACCAGTTGCTTTAAATGTTTTTCCTATTGTTTTTGCTGTAAGTTGAGGCTTTACAACATATGAGTCAAAAGCTTTTACTTTTCTTAAATATGCAAGTATTGTTTGATTACCAGCAAGTCTTTTCTTTATTAATGCTACAGGTTTAACATTGTCTGTAGGTTGCCACTTACATTCAATATCTCTTGAATTTAATAAATATTTTCCCATTTTTTCCAAACAATATATTCTATATATTCCCTTTCCATCTTCTGAATGGAAATAATATCTTGTTAAAATTTTTGTTTTTACAAGTTGCTCTAATTTTTTATTCAATTTATCTTGAGATTTTATATCTATTCCTTTTATTTTTAATAATTGATATATTTGTCTTGATGTTATAAATTCGAACTCATTTACTATTTCCAATATTTTAAAATGAATATCTGTTATATGTCCTATATTTATTTTATTTATGATTTGATTCATTGAAACATAACCATCTTTACCGTCAAATACCTTAATTTCACCTTCTCTAATTGCAAATGGTGATACTTCTGCTTTTATTTGACTATCTTCTACCATTTTTAAGCATCCTCCTTAACATATTATTAATTTAATCTTTTTCTTCTCTGGAATAATTTTTTTAATAAATACATCTACTTGTTTTCCATATTCTAAGCCTTCTTGATATTCAGCCATTCCTACTAAATTTGGCTTTAATTCTATGAATATTCCATTTTTATGTGCTTCTGTATTTCTAATAATACCTTTTACTTTTGTTCCTTCCTTAAATAGTTTTGCATTATCTTCCCATGTTCCCAATAATTCTTTATATGTAAACATTATCCTATGATTTTCTTTATCTATACTTTTTATTTTTACATTAATTTCTTGTCCTATGGAAAATCTATCATATGGACTTTTTATTCTAGCGATAGACATATCTTCTATATGTAACAAACCTACTACCCCATTTTTTAGTTCTATAAAAGCTCCATATGGCTGAATACTTTTTACCTTTCCTTGAACAATCATATTTTCTTTTAAAGAATCATCGAACGGAATAAATTTTTTGTAGCTCATTATTATTTCTCCTTATCTTATGTATAATCTTTTAATATTATATAGTTTTATTTTAATATAATCAATATTATTTTACTAAATCTTCTATTTCTTTATTAGTTAAATATCTATATTGACCCATTTTTAAATTTTTTACACTTATATTTCCAATAGCTGCTCTATGAAGTGCTAAAACAGGTTTATTAATCGCCTTGCACATTCTTCTAATTTGTCTATTTTTTCCCTCATGTATTATTATTTGAAATCTAGAAATATTTTTACTTTCATCAATTTTTAATATTTTAGTTTTAGCAGGTTTTGTAATGTAATCACCTATATCCACTCCACTTTCTAATTTTTGCATATCTTCTTTTGTAATTTTTCCTCTTACAGTAACATTATATGTCTTTTCAATTTCGTGGCTTGGGTGTGTTATCTTGTTTACAAATGCACCATCATTAGATAATAATAGTGCTCCAGATGTATACATGTCCAATCTTCCTACTGGAACAATTCTAGTTTTAATATCTTTTAATAAATCCATAACTGTATCACGTTTAAATTGATCCTTAACTGTTGTTACATATCCGATTGGTTTATTTAATAGAACATAAATTTTTTGATTTTGTTTTTCTATAATCTTTTCATCTACTTCTACTACATCTTTATTTGAATTTACTTTTGTTCCTAAAGTATTTATTAACTTTCCATTTACTTTTACCCTATTTTCTAATATTATCTGCTCACATTTTCTTCTGGATGCAATTCCATTATCTGCTAAAAATTTTTGAAGTCTAACTTCATTTTTTTCTTCCATATTTTTTTCACCTTTTTATGTATATTTAATTTTTTATTGCATATTATAATATTAAGATAGCTTTTAATTTTCTTTTTATTCTGTTTTTAATGGAGTAAAAAGATTTATATAGATTCTCCAGTACTGTTCTAGTACTGGACCTTTTTTAGTTATTAATTCTTCTATTCTCTAATTGTTTCAATATATCTTCAAAATATTGTGGCAATGGCGCTTCTATCACCATTTCTTTTCCCGTTATTGGATGTGTAAATTCTATACGCCATGCATGTAACATTTGCCCTTCTACATTAAATTCATTTTTTCCATTTGAATAAACCATATCCCCTACAATTGGATATCCAATTGTGGATAAATGTACTCTAATTTGATGAGTTCTTCCTGTTTCTATATTTACTTTTAATAAAGTATATCCCTGATATCTTTTTAAAACTTTAAAATGTGTTATTGCATTTTTTCCATTCTTATCTATATCCATTTTCTTTCTATCTTTTTTGCTTCTACCTATTGGCATATCTATAGTTGCTTCATTATCTTTTACAATTCCCTTAACCAATGCTATATAAGTTTTTTTAACTTTGTGTTCTTTAATTTGCTCTGAAAGATTAATATGTGCTTTATTACATTTCGCCACTATAATAACTCCAGAAGTATCTTTATCCAATCTATGTACTATTCCAGGTCTTTTTTCGCCTCCAATACCTGACAAAGAATCCTTACATTTATATAATAAAGCATTTACCAAAGTTCCTGTATAATTACCATTAGCAGGATGTACTACCATTCCTTTAGCTTTGTTAACTACAATTATATATTCATCTTCGTATAAAACATCTAGTGGTATATTCTCTGGAATAATTTCTGTTTCTTTTAATTCTGGTATTTCTATAGATATAATGTCATTAACTTTAACTTTATATGATGGCTTTTCTTTTTTATCATTAACCAATATCTTACCTTCTTCTAAAAGTTTCTGTGCTGACATTCTAGTTATATTTTTATTTAAAACAGGTATCAACTTGTCAATTCTGCAATCAACATTTTCTTCTCCTATTTTATACTTTTCCACTATTATCATCCTTTACTTTTTTTAGTTTTTCCATTCTAACCTTATTAGCATACATAGCAAAGAAAAGTGCTAATAATATCCAACCTAAAACTATTAAAATATCTGCAAAATTAAAATTTGGAAAATTTATAAAATCTGATACATCTATAAAGTCCACTACATACCCTTTAAATATTCTATCTATAAGATTACCAAATCCTCCACTAAGAACCATTGCTAGTGCAAATCCTGTCTTTTTATCTATTTGATTTGCTTGGATACTTATAAATTTTATTATTATTCCTAAAACTATTATATTAGCAACAATAAATGAAAAAGTACTATTTTGTGCTACTCCAAAAGCTCCACCTCTATTTTGAACAGTATGGAATTTTAACACTCCAGGAATTATAGAAATATCTTTGTTTACAAATGCAAATTTAGTTATCTGGTCAATTACTAGAAATATAAGTACAATTAGAAAAATTTTTTTCATTACTTTTCTTTTTACTAATTTTTCTTTTTCTTCTCTTTCCTTTATCTTTTCTGCTAATGTCTTATTTTCTTGTTTTTCTTCCATATAGCCTCCTAAACTACATCTCTTTCGTATATTACAAAATGGTCATCTGAGTATAATTCTTTATATTCATAATTTCTTGATAAAAACATATTTAATTTTGCATTTTTAAAGCAAATAACATGTGTAATGTCATATTCATCAAATTTATTTTCGTAATATGTTCCAATATTAGAAATATTTAAAAAGTCATCAAAAACTGTACAACCCGGATTGAACTCTGGAGTATATAAATCCGCCCTTGAATCTATAAATACTGGTATTCCTCTATAAAGCATATAACTTCCATAATTATATTCATTATATATCCTCATATTGTTTATATCCAAATTAGCTAAAATATAATCACAAGCTTGTACCGGATATGATGATTCATCAATATAATTATCATCAAGTTTTGGTCTATATATATTTGTACTTACAATTATAAATAAACATAAAGTAATAGCTATACCATATAATCCAGTCATTTCTTTAAATAATTTTTTCAAATCATCCATACATTTATATTTTCTTAAAAATGCTATTATTAATTTGCAATATATTGGCATTCCTAATAATACCAGCAAAGAAATATGTCTTCTTGACATTAATGCTAAAATTACTAATCCACCAAACATGAATAAATCTCTTAATCTAATTTTTATATCTGTTAACATTAATAAGGCTATTACAGCAATTAATAAGCCCAATATATCTTTTTGATTAATTAATGTTAAAGGTAAATGTTCATTAATATTCTCGGTTGTATCCCCTTGCATTGTATCTATTAAGTATGTATATGGTGTTGTTCCTAATGGAGTACATAATCCCAATAATGATGCAATTAGCATAATTAAAATTAAATATTTTATATTTTTATTTCTTTCTATTTTTATTTTATATGGATGTTTTCTATTTTCATCTCTTTTTTGTTTTATTTTTTGTCTTTGAGTATCTAACTGTTCAATTCTTTCTTCTATTATTTTTACTTTATCTGCTTTTTTATGCAATATCTTTTTTTGGATTTTATATACTAATTTCTTTATTTTTAATATTAAATCTAAATCCACAATTAAACATATTAAATATTCTGCAATATATGGCAAAAATAGTACAAAGAAAAATGGCCAAACAGCAACGTGTAAATTTGCTATTAATACACAAATTAAGAGCAGTCCTATAGCATATCCTATTTTCCTATTTCGTATGAATCTTTCTATAAAGAATACTTCTAAAACAAATAAAATATATGTTACTAATTGTGCTCTAGCAGTTATGTATGATTTTATTAAATAAATGGCTCCAACTGTTAATACAAATGGTACTATATGATTTTTTGTTATTTTTACATTTGTAAAATACAATAAAATTCCTAAGATACAGGTAAATATGATTGTGGATATATATATTCCTGTCCATCCTCCCATATTATATATATAATACATCATTACATCATATAACCAATGTGGATATTCATAATCTAAATTTTCATGCCATGAAAAATGGTCCTTCCCATCTACTCCATTTTGAGTTATAGATTCACCAACTTTTACTGTATAATATGTATCATTTTGCATTGTAACTGGTGTTATCGCTATACAAAATAAAATTATACACACAATGGCTAATATATTAAACACCAAAGTTCTTCTTTTTACTGACTTTTCATTTTTATTCTTCATTCTAATTGTTCTCCTTCGCTTAAAGATATTGCCATTATAACAAAAAAAGACTAAAAATAATAGTCTTTTTAGTCTTTATTTTATTGTTTTTTCAAACAATAGCCCACTTGTATGAAATAAAATATTTCGGTTTTGTGGTTTATTTATATTATATAACCTCTTTATTTTCTTCTTCTTCATTTACTATTTCTAAACTACTAATAGAAACTTCATAAGCTGTTCTTGTTTCTGTTCTACCATCTGCTAATTTCTTTTCGTAATTTCTAGATTGAACTCTTCCTGTTATTTTAACTTTTGTTCCAACCTCTATATTTTGGCAGAACCTTGCATTTCTTCCCCACGCAATTGCAGGTATGTAATCTGACTTATTATATGCTCTATTTACAGCTAATAAAATATCAGAAATTTCTCTTCCAAATGGTGTTTGACGATAAATTGGCTTTTTACAAATAAATCCAATTAATGTAACTTCATTTGTTACTTTTTCGTTAGAATTTGCTTCATCATCTTCTGATAAATATTTTATGTCTTTAGCAAATACTGTTAAAATTAATCTGTTTTTTTCATTTTCGTAGCTGTTGTATGATCTAAATTGACCTTCGATTGCTACTTTATCTCCTATTTCTAATTCTTTCTCTAATATTAGTCTTTCAGAAATTGTTATTGGAATAATATCTGAATTACCACTTAGACGTGGGACTTCCAAATTAAAAATGTAGAAACTTTCTCCGTAAATTTCATGACTAAATTTTTTATCGCTTGTAACCTTTCCAACCAAAATTAAATGGTTATTTTCTAAATAATTTGTATTCAATTTTTTTCCTCCTATACTAATTATATTTTATCTATCGTTTCCCTTTTATGTTTCTTCTTGTCTTAAATGTCCCGATATACCTATTATACTACATTTTTTTGGGTTTGTCTACATAAAAAGTTAATTTTTGGATATTTATGTTTATTTATACTACTTAATTGTATTTTCCACTACATCATTTATTACAATGTTTGAAGTTGGTACTACCTCTTTATATTCATATGTAGAAGCCACAAAATATAATACTACTACAGTAAAAACAGTTACTACATATGCAATTATTTTTTCTTTATTTATTACATAAAACATAATAAATCCTCCTAGTGTTTTTATAATTTATATGTTTAAAATTTCTTTTTTATACTTATATATTGGACTAATTATTCAACATTTTTCTCTTATTTACATAATATATATTATAAAATAATAAAGAAAGGATGAAAAATTATGGATTATGATAAAAAAATTTGCCCTATAGTTGATGTAGAAGGTGTAATCGAAAATGGTAAACAATATGATATAGATATAACTTTGCCAGAAGATAATAGAAATGTTATTTTCGGTATAGTTAAAGACTGCTATAAAGAGCCTGTTGCAAATGCTGTTGTTAAATTAATTGAAGTTGTTTGTGAAAAAGGACATGAAGAAAAACGCCCTGTTTCTCATACTTTTACAGATTGCGATGGTGAATTTGTTTTTGGACCTTTATGTCATAATAAAATGTATGAAATACAAATATGGGTTGATAATGTAAAACATGTAAAAATTTGTGCAAAAACAGAACCTCGTGATGGAGACTGCTTAAAAGGTGTAGATTTAGATTGTTGTAAAGATTTAAAACCCGTATGCTGTGACAAAGATGATAAATGTGATAATGATAAACATTAATTATTAATTGCTTTATATCTTAAAAAATGGGAATGTTTTATAACATTCCCATTTTTTTTGCAAATTGTTTTCCTTTTTTTATCATTTTCTTCTTAGAAGGCTGTTCCTTTTCTGTGAACATATATATAACACCTGCAGAAATCAAACCTCCAAGAAGCATTCCTTTCATAAATTTCATAATATCCCTCTTTTCGATTTTTTTTACTTAATATTATTATTTCTAGTTTTTTTGCTAATATACAATTTTACATAAGAATATATTTCATGTATAGTAATTATTACCAAAAAAATTCCAAAAACTCTTTTTAAATTGTTTGAATTTAATTTATTCGAAATAAAAGCTCCAATTATAGCACCAAAAATTCCGGAAATTCCAATTATCATTCCCGTTTTTAAATCTAATAATTTTTGTTTTTTATTAATATAAATTGCTATAATTGCAGTAGGAATAAAAAATATTAAATTTGTAGCTTGTGCTATATGTTGTTCGACATTTAAAAAAACTGTAAATATTAAGATTAGTATTGTTCCTCCTCCCATTCCTAATCCACTAACAATGCCTGAAACAACACCTGTTAAAACTTCTATCATATTTCACCTTAAAAAAATAATAATTTGATAGCAGAATATCCTAAAAATATAATAAACATCAATTTTAATATTTTTGGCGATATTTTCTTTAATAATTTTGCACCTATTGCACCACCAATTAATCCACCCATTGCACATTTAAAAGCTAAATTCCAATCAATATTATCAAATTTAAAATAAAATACACTACTTACAATTACCATTGGTAATATGGATAATATTGATGTTGCCCTTGCTCTTTCTTCTGACATTTTTAATAAATATACATATACAGGAACTAAAATTAATCCTCCTCCAGATGCAAATAATCCACTTATAATACCTGATAAAAATCCAATAACTATTTTTACTATCATATTAGTATTTTCTCAATTTTAGTAAAAATTATACTATTTATCCATCATCTTCTTTTCTGCATATATAGTTAATTCCATATCACATCTTAGCATTTGGCCAATTATTTCTTCTCTTAATTCTTCATCTTTTATTTGTTCGGTTATATCTAAAAATTTTGTTAATTCTTTAATATAATTTTTATCTTCAAATTTCCAATTATGATTTATTTCATTGTTTAATTCATTTTTATTTTCCATATTTATCAATCCTTTAGTCAATTATAATCTATTAGTTAATATATGTAAAGGATTTTAGCGATATGGTTAAATATTTTAATCCATACCGCTATTAAACTATTCTATATTTTCATCTTTCAAATAATATTTTGTTCCTACCATTTTATCCGGTAAATATTGTTGTTCTACGTAATGACCAGGAAAATCATGTGGATATAGGTACCCTTCATGATACCCCAATGCTTTCATTCCCTCTATTGGAGCATTTCTAATATGCATTGGAATAACACCTGTATCTTTATTTTGCACATCTTCCAAGGCTCTATTTATTGCTAAATATGATGCATTAGATTTTTTAGCTGTAGCTACATAAATTGCTGCTTCTGAAAGTATTATTCTTGCTTCTGGCATACCAATCATATGAACAGCTTGCATTGCAGCATTTGCTACAACCAATGCTTTAGGGTCTGCCATTCCAACCTCTTCTGAAGCTGCTATAACAATTCTTCTTGCTAAAAATACTGGGTCTTCCCCTCCATTTAATGCTCTGGCTAAATAAAATACTGTAGCATCTGGATCAGAACCCCTCATAGATTTTATAAATGCACTTATATTGTCGTAATGACTATCTCCTTTTTTATCAAAAATAGCTTTTCTCTCTTGAACACATTCTTTAGCAATTTCATTTGTTATATGTATATATCCATCAGATGATATATCAGTTGTTAAAACTGCTACTTCCAATCCATTTAATGCTGTTCGTACATCTCCATTAGCAGCATCTGCTATCTTATCGATAGTTTCATTAGATATTTTTATATCATAACTTTTTAGTCCATCTTCTCTTTCTAATGACATTTTTAGCACTTTTACAATATCTTCTTTTGTTAACGGATTTAATTTAAATACCATTGACCTAGAAATTAAAGCTTTATTTACTTCGAAATAAGGATTTTCCGTTGTAGCTCCAATTAAAATAATCGTTCCATCTTCAACATAAGGTAATAAAGCATCCTGTTGTAATTTATTAAATCTATGTATTTCATCTATAAATAAAATACTTTTTCCTTGTGGATTTAACATGACATTTTTTGTCTCTTCGATAACATTTTTTATATCAGCTACTCCTGCTGTTACGGCATTTATTTTGTAAAATTTATATTTAGTCGTTTCACTTATTACTCTTGCAAGTGATGTTTTACCACATCCTGGTGGTCCAAAGAGAATTATACTAGATAATCTATCTGCTTTTATTGTTCTATATAAAATTTTATCTTTGCCCAAAATATGCTCTTGTCCAACATATTGTTCCAATGTTTTAGGCATCATTCTATAAGCTAATGGCTTACTTAAATCCATTTATATTCACATCCTTTTTAGCTAAGTTGGATAACTATTACATTCCCAAAAAGCTTAATGCTTTTCTAATAATATCTTCAACAGTTAAAGAGTTAATGTCTATTTTAGACAATACCTTTTCTATTTCCTGTCTAGTATACCCTAAAACTTTTAAAGCTTGAACAGCCTCTTCTAAATTATTATTTTCTACTATATTAGTTGTTATAGCTATATCATTTGATTTTATGGCCTCTTCTGTTTTTAATTTATCTTTTAATTCTAATATTATTCTTTGAGCAGATTTTTGACCTATTCCCGGTATTTTTGTAAGTGTTTTTACATCATTAGAAATTACAGCTAATGCAAATTTTGATGGTGTAATTACAGATAGCATTGTAATTGCAGATTTTGCACCTACTCCACTTACACTTATTAATAATTCGAACATTCTTAATTCTTCATTTGTTATAAAACCATAAAGACTTATTTCATCTTCTTTTACATTCATATAAGTATAAATTTTAACAGTTTGTCCTATTTCTCCTAATCTTTGTATTGCAGATTCCGACATAAATATTTTAAAGCCTATTCCATTTACATCTACTACTATATAATTTATTGTTTTTACTTCTAAAGTTCCTTTTATATATGAAAACATATTTTTCTCCTTTGCAAACAAATTTTCTACTTGGTCATTATATCATAATAATTCTTTTTTGCAATATTATATGCATAATATTTTATCTAATAACCTTTATAAATTACTTTACATATCATATATTAGGTGATTTTATGGTTGATTATTTATATTTAAAAGATTCAATTGATACATTTAAGAGAAACTACAAATTTCTAAAGATTTTTTCTATTGGAAAAAGTGTTTTGAATAATGAAATATACTGTTTTAAATTTGGTATTGGAAAAAAAGAGGTTTTATATTCTGCTGGAATTCATGCAAATGAATGGATAACCTCTTTACTTTTAATTAAATTTTTACAAAATATAAGCAATGCATATCTTTCTAATTCTCAAATATATGGTTATGATGCAAAATATTTATATGATAATTGTTCATTATACATAGTTCCTATGATAAATCCGGATGGAATAAATTTAGTAAATAACTTTTATCCTAAAGATTCAAAAATTTATTATGATACTCAAAAGATTTCTAAAAAATTCCCAGACATTCCTTTTCCTTCTGGATGGAAAGCAAATATTAATGGTGAAAGTTTGCTTAACTTCCAATTTTTTATTTTTCAAAAAATAATGTAGTAATTTTCTACATCTACAAAATCTTGTATTTATTTTATACAATATTACTTTTAAATGATTTGTCATTATTTAAAAATTCGTCTATTTCAATAAATTCATCTATATTTTCATTTATTGTATTTAATGGAGCAAAATTAAACGTTATAAATACATTTTTATCTTTGTCTATCTCTATTTTATCGATAAGTCTAAATAAACAAGATTTACTTATTTCCTTCATTTCTAGAAATTCATTAATTATTTTATTCATTTGCTTTTCATCGCTTTTATTATTTGTTAATTGATGACTTTGAAATTCTTGCAATCTATCCGTTAATTTACTTTTTTCATTAATTAGCTTTTCTCTTTCTATTATAAACTTTTCAGAAATTCTTTTAAAATCTATATCCATCAATATTCCATTTAATTTATCCTCATATAAGTTATCTAATTTTCTATTAATATTTACTATATTAATATCCATTTCTTCAATTTGTTTCTTAGTAGCTGATAATATATCTATAGATTTATTTTTTGCCTTTTTATATGTATCTTCTAGCAAACTACGATTTACATATATTTTACACACTTTTCTTACTATTTCTATAATTTTATTTTCAAATTTTAAGTAATTTAAATTTCTAGCATAGCAATTTCTTTTTTTATAATCTGAATCTACAATATATGGAATCTTTGGACGATTGCTATGATGATTAACTTTTAATACAATTTGCATTTGCCAACCGACAATGTTTGCAATAAATCAAACCTCTCAATAAATAGTCATATTGCTTTATAACTCTTTTACTTCTTTCTTTATGTATTAGTTGAACTTTTTCAAATATGTCTTTATCAATTATAGCTTCATGCGTATTATTAACTCTTATGTAATTTTCTTTTTCCACTTTACGAAGTTTTTTTACCTTATAAGAAACAACTGATACCTTATTTTGAACCGTATTACCTATATACACCTCGTTTTTTAGCATATTGCATAGTGTTGTTGCATTCCATAAATAATTGGTGCTATTTTTATCCTGAATAATTCCTGTCTTTCTATATCCTAATGGACTTAAATAATGATTATCATTTAAATATTGTACTATTAATTTAGTTCCCGCTCCATTTGCATACATATCAAATATTTTCTTAACTATATCAGCGACATTAAAATCTATAACTAATTTATTTTTATTATTCAAATCTTTTTTATATCCGATATGCAGATATGCTACATAAATATTCTCCTTGCTTTTGCTTTTCTTTGAAAACACTTCTTATTTTTTTAGATATATCTTTTGCATACATATCATTTAAAATTGCTTTAAATGGTGTAATATCATTATTTATTGTTTCGCTATATGTATCTATACCATCTAATATTGAAACATATCTAATTTTATTTTCTGGAAAATAATTTTCTATATAGTATCCTGTTTTAATGTAATCTCTGCCAAGTCTAGATAAATCTTTGGTTACTACCATATTTATTTTGCCGTGCTTCTATATCTGCAATTAATCTATTAAACTGAGGTCTGTCAAATGTAGTTCCAGATACGCCATCATCAACATATTCATCTATGACATTTAAATTCTGTTCTTTTAAGTACCTTTCAATAATTTTTCTTTGATTTCCAATACTTTCACTTTCCTGTTTATCTCCATCTTCACGAGACAATCTAATATACATTCCGTACTTTATAATTTTTAGATATTAGCTTAAACATACCACTCCTTCCCATAAAAATATTTACATTAAAATTATTCTAACCTTATCTTTGATTTTTGTCAGCTCTTTTTTCAATATTTTTATGAAGTTTTTTGTTTTCAACAAAATCACAAAACATTTTGCAAATTACTTTATCTATTGATGTCTTTGTTTTATTAAATTTACAGTATATTTTTATCTCGTCTTTTTTCAAAATATACACCTCTTAATAATATTTATTATTATAAAAAAATGATATTCATATAATTTAAAAATTGTATTTATGATTTATTCTATTTCTTTAAAGTATTAAATCTGTTCTTATGTTATGACACTACTATACTTTATTTTTATTATTTATTGTTTAAATGGGTACATAAAAAGAAAAAAGGGCACAAAAAAAGATTGTTAATTTATAATTTTAACAATCTTTTTTTAGTAAAATTTTTCAAGTAATATTTCATTAAATTATAATGTGGCATTTTGTACTGTCTAAAACTCGCCAGCTTGGTGTCTTGACACCCTTTTCGCTGTTTAGGAGATTTTCTCCTAATACCTTTTTAGCCCGCTGGGAGAATATTTTTTAGTAAAATTGCAATAAAAAACTATATTTTTATCTATTATAAAATTATATTTTATAATATCTATTTATCAAAGCTCTTCCTCAATATTTTAAATGTAGCTTGCATTAAATCATATAAAGAATAGAAAGAAAAACATGCACTTATAGATATAATAAAATTGAAAATATACTCTTTTAAAGATATGATTTTTAGTATTCCTAAATCAAGATTTAGCACATTTTTTACTAAAGGTATATCCATATATTTCATAAAATCCACAACAACTATTGCAATTGTTAAGAAAAATATCAGCATCATATCTTCTTCAAAACTATTCAATAACTTTTGTAATTTTTGCTTAGACTCATCATTCTTCATACTTTCTTTTTTCAAAATTTCAGAAATTGGAGCATAAATAAAAGTATAGGCAGTTACAGTCAATCCTAATATTGTAAAAAGAAATGGAATTAATAACTCTGCATTAACAATAAATGATTTTGAAGTAGAAGCTGTAAAAAAACTCAAAATAATAATTATACTAATTATCGCTATCTTTTTCACTTGATTCCTCCCTAAATTTTTCTATTGTTTCAATTTTTTGCATCTCGTATTTTATTCTTTCAATTTTTTCTTTATTCAAAGAATTAAGTTCATTTTTTAAAAATTTTATACTAATTTTCTTACTTTTTTGTTCACTACTTACATTCTTTGTATCACCATTTTTATTTTTATATTTTAGATTCCAAGTTCCTCCTCCGGCACTTGTATATTTAACAAAAGATTCTATTCCTTCTTTATTGGGTTGTAACTTTCCTTCTGTATTAGTAAAATTCAAAGAAACATTACTTGCCCCTACATTATCTCTAGCATCATTTAAAAACCTTGTTGCATCATCACTTGCATCAAATAAATTAGGTACTGCTAAATTGAAAGTTAAATTTTTTACTTCGTTATCACCCTCAAAAAATTTCCAAAATTTCTGTTCTTCTACAATTGGATTTACATTTATTGTTGCATCTACTTTTTTAAGATATTTATTCATTATATTCTGAATAACATTGCTACATGTATTATAATTATCAAAAACTGTCGTTTTTGATTCAATTAAGAATTTCTGTGTTTTGAGCTCAACAAAAACATTTATAAAAGGGAAATCTTGATCTTTTGTTCCAATTACTTTTTCTTTAGTCATTTCATACTTATCAAAAATTCTTTCTCTGGCTAGTTGACACTGAATAATTGAATCATATTGATTAATAAAAATCAAATAATATTTTCTTTTTTGATATTCGGAATCAACTTTTCCTGAACTTTTCAATTCTTCAAAGAAATTTGTAAATACTTTATTCTTGTCTCTAGAATTATTTTCAAGTCCCAAACTAAATAATGTAACTTGATTTGGAAAGATAATATTTCCTCTAAAACCATAAAATTCAATTGTTTCTTCCATAACTTTGCTCCCTTTATATAAAAGAAAAGTAGAAGAGTTATTCTACTTTTCTTTCGTACAATTTTAATTATAGATATTTTATCACACTTTTAAGAAAATTTCTACCTTTCTTTACATAATTCATATTAACATCATATCTAATTTTCTTATAATATTTAATTAGCCAGACTATCCTTTATTGCATTTGCGACTACATTTGCTAATCTTACAGGAACAGCATTTCCTACCATTTTGTATCCATCAGCTACATCTGTATAATAGAATTTAAAACTATCCGGAAATGTTTGAATTCTAGCACATTCTCTAACTGTAAGTCTCCTATACAAACTTTCTTTTCCTTTTACAAATTCTCTTTTATTTTTTTCTACAAATATCATTTTGGGTGCTTGAGGATGAATTGGAGCATGTCTACCTCCAGCTTGTATTGTAAATGATTGTTCATCCCAAGTTCTTACACGATTTCTTGACATATATATAGTAGAAAAGCCTCCTGTCATATACTCATTATTTGGGAATTTACAATAAACTCCATTTGTTTTGTTTTTTTCTAATGCAGGAATAGCCGTATCTTGTAAATCTCCAATAGCTTCTCTTAAATTTGCTTTCTTACCTAATGGTTTTGGAAATTCAAATTTTATATTTAAGTCTTCTCTAAAGCCTATGTAAAATACCCTTTTCCTATCTTGTGGCACTCCATAATCAGCGGCATTTACTAAATATAGATTAACATCATAACCTGCTTCTTTAAACATTTTTATAAAGTTTTGTACTGCATCTTTATGTTTTTCTGCAAGCATTCCTGACACATTTTCTGCAACAAAAAATTTTGGCTTTTTATCTTTCAGAATTTTTATAAATTCATAAAATAATTTTCCTCTATCATCATTAATTCCTTTACATGCTCCAGCTTCACTCCAACTTTGACATGGTGGACCTCCAATTATTCCATCACATTCAGGAATTTCGTTTAATGGTATTTTTCTTATATCTCTTTTATCTAAATAATTGCTATGATTCTTTTCATATGTTTCCCATATTGATTTATCGAATTCATTTGCCCACTCTATTTCAAAACCGGCTTCTTCAAATCCTAAATCTAATCCCCCAGCCCCTGAAAAAAGACTAATAACTTTCATAATTTCCTCCTTATTTACTGTATGTTATTAAATATGCCATATTTAATATAGCTGGATTATCTGGATTTTTAATTTTTACTTTTGTCATATTTAAATCACTTTTATTAACAAAATCCTCAAATTCTTTTCTATCTTCTTTACTAAAATCTGCATATTTTTCTTCATTTATTATCGCAAAAAAATTAAACTCCTTACTTAAATCTTTCTCATATACATATTTAAAAACAGTCCACGGATTTTCAATTCCCCACATTCCACGAACTCTCAAATATGTAATTCCTAATGGATCTACTTTATTAACTCTTCCTAGTTCTTTTGTCTCTGAAAATTCAACATTAGGTATTGCTCCGACTCCATCTTTTATTCTTTTCTTTATTTTTATATATGTTTCTTGACTTGCACAATAATCTAATCCATATACAAAACATAAATTGATTAATTTATTTTCATCTACTACGCCTACAGCATAGATAATATCTTTTTCATTCCAATCTTCAGCATCTCTGCAACTGTTACTTATCATTTGACTGTCAGAAAATAATTTATGTTTAGGATATGAAGAATTTAGTGCCAAAGAGGAATTATTATTTTCTATCTTCTTTACTTCAATGGCATCTCCACTTCTTAACATAGCATCAGGAGGATTAGAGTTATTACCTAAATAGCTAAAAGTTTCACTAATTTTTTCTAATCTATCTTGCTCATTAGTTACTAAATATGTACCCGCGAAGATATCTTTAATATATTCCTCAAGTGCATCTCCCATATTATTCGCTCTATTATGGAAATTATAAAATTCTTTTAATTCATAATTGTTAGTTTGGACTAAATTAACAATTGCTTTTAATATATTACTTTTCAAAATATCATCATCCTTTCTGACCAATTAATGTAAATATATATTACCACATTTTTAATTATTTTAAAATATTATTCTAAAATAATTATCATTCATATTTATATCAAACATTTGTTCTTTTGTCAATAAAAATTTCACATTTTTTAGTATATTTTATATATAATTAATAATCTATCTATCTTATTATACTTATAATATTATATTGTCCCATTTAGGACATACCTCTGTCCTAAAAATCGCATAGGGTATGTCCTATTTATCGTATAGATATAAAAATAAAAAGTACAAGATGCTTTAAAACACCTTGTTTCTGTAAATATTTTTATATTTTATTATTATAATTTTTATATATGGAAGTTAATCAAACTCACAGGTGTGGATTTAAACTCTCAATTTCCTGCCAATTGGGAACTTGGAAAAAAAATCAAATCTAATATTGGTTTTAATCATCCTGCACCACGAGATTTTGCTGGCTCTTCTCCTTTATCCGAACCCGAAGCTAAATCATTATATAAATTTACGCTTTTAAAAAATTTCTCATTATGCCTTTGTTTTCATTCTCAAGGAGAAGTAATATATTGGAAATATATAGAATTTTTACCACAAAACTCATTAACATTAGCCAAAGAATTTGCACATGTTAGTGGATATGAATTAGAAGTTACCCCATATAATTCATCTTTTGGTGGATTTAGAGATTGGTTTATACAAAATTTTAATAAACCAGGATTCACTATAGAAGTTGGAAAAGGTGAAAATCCTCTTCCTATTGAGCAATTTAATAAAATTTATCATGATACATTAGGTATTCTTGTTTTAGGATGTGTATTATGATTTTTTAATTTTCCCACCACTGGTAGACCTAGTAGATTATTCAAGCTAAAGCGCAATATAAATATAGCCCACTTTATACACTAAAGTGAGCTATATTTTTCTTATTCAGTTTCAAGTAAAGCCTTTATCTCTTCTCTTTCTCTACACTCCAAAGGTATAAACATAGCAGCTTTTTTATTTTGTGTTATTGCAGCCTTTATAATATCGTTGTCTCTTAATAATCTTTCACTGGCATATTTCACTATTATCCCTTTATTATTTACAGCTGCTAGCACAACTTCTTTGTCATCTCTTAATTCCTTACTTGCAAAATATAATACTTGTCCATCTATTTTGCATCCCTCTAAAATTATTTCTTTATCTACTTTTAATTTTTCTGATGCATAGCAAACTACCCAACCAACTTCTTTTACTGCAGTAAGTACAACTTCTTTGTCCCCTTTTAATCTATCGCTAGCAAATTCTAGGACTTCTCCATTTCTTTTTATAGCTTCTAGCATTACTTCTTTGTTATTTCTTAACTCATCACTTGCAAATTCTATTAAAGTAGGTGTTTCTTCTATTGCTTTTAATACAAATTCTTTATCATTTGCATTTGCTATAACATCTTCTTTACTAATCATTTCCTAACCTCTTTTCAACATATTTAAAAATTCTATTAGAAATAAGATTATATATTACTCCTACAGCTATTGTGGTAATTCCTAAAATTATTATTGGTACAACATTACTTAAATCTAGTCTAATATTAAATACATTTCTAAATAAGGTAATTCCTATAGTAAATATAGAAACAACACTTACAAATAAAATTGTTCTACTTAAGTCAAATGGTCTAGATATTCTAAATAGCAATATAAATCCAGTTATTGCTGTTACCACAACACATACACTTGAGTAATTTACTTCATCCAAATTATATAAACTACTAATTATACTAATAATTATTATATTAGTAACCACTGTTAATGCAGTTGGTAATGCTTTTTTTATTACATTTATTATAAATCTTCCCTTTATTCTATCTTTGTTTGGTTCTAATGCCAAAACTACTGATGGAATTCCAGTTACAACAAAATTTATTAAAGTCATCTGAATAGGTATAAATGGATATTGCATATTTACAAAAACAAATAAAATAGCTAATATTGTGGCATAAATAGTTTTTACTAAAAATAGTGTAGCTGACCTTTGAATATTGTTTATTGTTCTTCTACCTTCATCTACAATATTTGGCATAGATTTAAAATCATTATCCATTAATACTAATTGTGATACGTTTCTAGCTGCATCACTTCCATTAGCCACAGAAATACTACAATCTGCATTCTTTAATGCTAATACATCATTTACTCCATCTCCAGTCATTGCAACAGTATGTTTGTTTTCCTTAAGTGCAATGATTATTTGCTTTTTCTGTTCTGGAGTTACTCTACCAAATACAGTATATTTCATTGCTGCTTCTTTTATTTCCTTATCTGTCTTTAAAGTTCTCGCATCCACATAATTATTATAATCCCTAACCCCTGCTTTCTTAGCTATATTAGAAACAGTTATAGGATTGTCCCCAGAAATTATTTTTATAGTTACTCCTTGTTTATCAAAATATTCCAGAATTTCCTTAGAATTTTTACGAATTACATCCGATATTAGTACATATCCAATGATTTCTATATTCTTAGGTAATTTTTTATTTATAACTTCACTAGTTTTTCCAATTGCTACAACTCTGTAATCTGATATATATTTTTTTATTTCATCATTTGTTTCTCCAACAATCTCTGGAGCCCCTAATACATAGGTTATATCTTCAAAACTAATTCCTGACCATTTATTAGAAGATTTAAAAGGCATTCTTGTTTTTATCTTTAATTCTTTGTTTGTTGAAAATTTATCCCTTATTGCATCTATTGTAGAATTTCTATCTTCTGAATATTTAGCTAATACTCCTAGAATCTCCTTAACTTCTCCTTCAGTATAATTTTTAGCAGGGATAATTTTATCAACACTCATTCTTCCTTCCGTTATAGTACCTGTTTTATCCAAACAAAGGACATCTACCCTGGCTAATGTTTCTATACAATATAATTCTTGAACCAAAACTTTTTTTCTTGCTAACCTAGTTACACTAACAGCTAATACTGTACTTGTTAATAATACTAACCCCTCCGGTATCATACCGATTAATGCAGCAACAGTACTAACTACTGCTGTTTTCCAATCATAGCTATCTAAATCTAATTGATTAAAGAATAGTAATATTCCTACTGGAATTATTATGAAAGATATTAATTTAATTATTTTACTTAAAGATGTCATTATTTCTGAGTTTATTTTTCTTTTCTTCTTAGCTTCTTGTGAAATTTTAGCTACATAATTTTCTTTTCCTATGTGTTCTACCTTTGCAAAACATTTTCCACTTACTATGTAACTCCCAGAAAGTAATTTATCGCCTTTACTTTTTTCTATATTATCTGGTTCTCCTGTTAAAAGAGCTTCATTCACTTCGATTTCTCCATCTAAAATAATACTATCTGTAGGAATTTGATTTCCTACATTTAGTTCTATTACATCATCTAATACTAATTCATAATTACTAATTTCTTCTGTTTTACCTTCCCTTACAACTTTAGATTTAGTTTCTACTAAAAAAGAAAGCTTATCTATCGTTCTTTTAGAATGAATTTCTTGAATTGTACTAATTAATGTATTTAGAATGACAATTATAATAAATAATAAATTTTTATATGCACCTGCTAAAACAATTAACAAAGCAAGTACCAAATTCATTATATTAAATAAGGTAAAAATATTTGAAAAAATAATAGATTTTATGCTTTTGGTTTTAACGGTTGTATCAAAGTTAACTAGTTTCTCCTGTTTTCTTTCATTTACTTGTTCGTAATTTAATCCTTTTTTAAAATCCGGGTTATATCTTTGCACTGTTTTCACTCTTTCTAATTTTTTTTAAATTATATCACGTACATATTAGTATATCAATTTAGATTTTCTTAATTTTTTAACTTAGTTCATTAAATAAACAATTTATATATAATATTTTTCTCATAATGACATAAATTATATCTAACAAATTCCTCATAATGGCTACAAATACAAATTATGTTTACCTTTTTGAGTTTTTGTAGTATAATTAAGTTATACCATTTGGTACATTTGAAAGAATTGGAGGTACAACTTCAAGAAAAAAAAGCTTAGTCATAACAGCAAATAAATTAAACAATTGGAGGTAAAACATCTATGACAAGCAATTCTTTCCGGGCAAAAATTCAGGAAAATGACACCAAAGTCATTGAAGCAATTTGCAATGCTCTGAATGCCCTGGCCAATCCTGAGAGTCACTATGGTTTCATTGTTACAAACGATGAAAAGCTTGTGCTTTCGGTTCGTCGAAACAAGAATTCTATTCCTGTTTTCGAAGTGGCTTTCAATGCAAGCTCGTTGCCTAACACTAGTGTTTCGGCAATCAATGCTCTGTTCAAGAAGTGCATTATGTCTTTTGGATATGATAAGTCTCGTTCCGAGCTTGTTATTTCCATTGTTGACAAATACACCTACAAGCCTAAGGCAGTGGAAACTACCTCAACCGAAAACAGTGAGGATGTGACCTGCGCTCTCATTCTCAGGAAGTCCATTCCTATGCTGGAACAGGTTGTAGAAATGCTCAATATTGTCAAGATCCAGAAGTTCTTGACAATGAGCCGTGAATGCTTCTCTGTTTTAGCAATTGGAGACCAAATCGCCTTTACTCTTAAGTTGGATGCACTGGAGTCGCACGATAATCGTGTACCGTTCTTCTTTACAAAATTCAACTACCTGAGTGCTGAGCGACTGGCGGACTACAGGTTCTCGGTTGTCAAGATCAATGCGAATGTTCTGCTTCAGATTTCCATGTTCGTTCCTGATGACACCGACCGGAAGAGTAAGTTCGAGAAAGCAATGGAAATGATTGAATCCATCTCGATCTACTCTTCTCCGAAGTAGATATTGTACACTGTACATTCTACTCGTACCCCAAACATAAAGCCCTTCCCACATTTATGTGGAAAGGGCTTTCCCTTTTATATTACCTTTATTAAATAGACAATGTAACTAAGCCAGCTATAATTAATGCAATTAATGCATATTGTCTAGGTTTTAATTTCTCTTTTAAGAATATTCTAGATAATATAATTGTTACAATACTATATGCTGCAATATATGGAGAAGCTAATGCTGCATCACCAAATGCGAAAGCATAAATATATGTATATTGTCCTGCTGTTTCTACTAATGTTCCAATTAGTTTAAGTTTATTTTCTTTAAATCTCCTAATTGGTTTGTAATCCTTATCTATTACTTTTAAGATAATTGCACATATTACACCTACAACAAAATAGATGTATGAATAAGCTATAATTACTTGTTCTGCAGATAAATCACCTTCTAATGTATAATCATCCATAAATGAACCTATACCATCTAATAATAGATATCCTAATGCAAATGCAATTCCTTTTAAATATAATAAATATGCTCTTCTTGCATTTCTTTCATCTGCTTCTTTATCTCCAGATTCCAATCTTAATACTTCATCTTTATTTATTGATAATAAAACCATACAAATTATAATAACAGCAATTGCTACAATTTGTGGAATTCCAACTTCTTGTTTTAATATAAAAATACATAATAAAGTTGTTATTGCACATGAAGAATTTTGCAATGGTGATAAAATTGAAACTTTTACTAAAGTCATTGCTTTATATGTACAAAACATTGATGTTATATATATTATTGCTACTGGCAAATATGTATATATCATGCCCCAATCCATTTTTGTTCTTGTTATTAGCATAAATATAAATGCACATATTCCCAAAATAATTCCATTATATGATATTAATTTTAATACGCTATGTTTTTCTGCGGTAGATACTTTTTTAAATATTGTTTCTGATGTACCCCACAATAATACTGTTATAGTTGCAAATAATACCCACATAATTTTTCCTCCTTAAATTTTGTTTATATTTTCTTGCACTTAACATGTATTTTTTCTAAGGGCTATTTATAGTTACTCCATTTTTCAACTTAATCTCCCCTTTTTCGCACGGTAAAATTATATTATCAATCTATAATTATGTCAAGTTAATTGTTGTATTTATATAAAAAAATAGTATGTGCTTTAATTTACACATACTATTTTTTAATTCTAAGCTGATTTTAATTCTAGTCTTAACTTATCTGCTATCATAGCTATGAATTCACTATTTGTTGGTTTACCTTTTGTAGCAGATACAGTATATCCAAATATATTTTCTACTTCATCTGCTTTTCCTCTACTCCATGCCACTTCGATTGCATGTCGTATTGCACGTTCCACTCTACTTGGTGTTGTATGAAATTTCTTGGCTATATCAGGGTATAATTGTTTTGTTATTTGATTTATTACATTTATATCTTTTACTACCATCATAATTGCTTCTCTTAAATATTGATATCCTTTTATATGTGCTGGTACGCCTACTTCATGAATTAAATTAGTTACCAAAGCTTCTAAATTTCTTTCATCCTTTTTCTCTTCTGGAGATATATCTATGTATTGTGGCCTACTTTCTCTTGCTATAAAATTATTATTTTGAGTAGGTTGATAATATTTTATATCTCTTATTCTTTTTACCAATACATCAATCTCAAATGGTTTTACCACATAATATTGTGCACCTAATGCAATTGCTTTTTGCGTAATCTTGTCCTGCCCAACTGCAGATAACATTATACTTATTGGCTTTTTGGTCATTGTTGTTTCGTTTAATTTTTCCAAAACTCCAATTCCATCCAAATGTGGCATTATTACATCCAATAATAATACATCTGGATGTGTTCCTTTAATAATTTCTAAAGCTTCATTTCCATCTTTAGCCACACCTACAACTTCAAAATCCTCAACATTTTCTAAATATGCAGATAATGTTCTTGTAAAATCGACATTATCATCAGCAATTAATATAGTAATTTTTTCCTTCAATTTTCTTCCCCCTATTGTTAAAATTTGTAAATTTTTTACAATTCAAATTATATTACCTTTTTCCATTTTTTGCAAGTCTTTTTGGGAATTTTTTCAAGTTACTTTTAGGGTATTTCTGTTATTTTAAGAAAAAATCACCTAATTATTTGTATATGCACATATTATTGTCATACAAACTTGTTAGTTTCGACTATAATTTAATTCTAAATGTATTTTTCTTTTATTATATTGCATTTTATTGGATTAAAATTCAAGTTTTCACAAGAATCAAATAAAAATTTTTGATTTTGTTTTATTTCCACTTCTACTATAATATTTTCTAAATACTGTGAATTAATTATTTTTATTTCATTTGTTTTACAAAAATATTTTAATCTATCAAAATCCCTATATTCTATTTCTATTTCGACTACATATCCTTCTTGTTTTAAAACTATCTTGCTTTTTTCTATTACCTCTTTTGTTGATTGTGAATATGCTCTAACCAATCCACCTGTCCCAAGCAAAATACCACCAAAATATCTTGTTACAACTATTAAAACATTACATAAATCTTCTTGTTTTAAAATGTTTAACATTGGGGCTCCTGCAGTACCAGAAGGTTCTCCATCATCACTACTTCTTTCTACAAGATTATTTTTTTCTAGTACTCTATAAGCATAACAATTATGCCTTGCATCATGATATTTCTTCCTTACTTGCATTAGTTTCTCTTCTGCTTCTTTAATTGATTCAATATGGTATACAGATGCAATAAATTTTGATTTTTTCTCTATTAATTCACTTAAACCTTCATTTTCTATAGTATTATATTCTCTCATTTATTCACCCTTTAATCATTATTTAATCCTGCTGTATATCCAGTTGAATATGCTATTTGTAAATTAAATCCTCCTGTATAAGCATCTACATCTATTATTTCTCCAGCAAAATATAACCCTTTTATAATCTTTGACTCCATTGTCTTTGGGTTTATTTCTTTTGTGGTAATTCCTCCTCTTGTAATTATAGCATCTTCTATAGGTCTAAAACCATTAATTGTAATTTCAAAACATTTTATAATACTTATTAATCTCTCTCTTTCTTTTTTCGTAATTTCATTAACTCTCTTTTCTTCATTTATATTTGCTTTAATTATTACTGGTTCTATTATTTTCTTTGGTAATAATTCAAATAGGCTATTTATAATTTGTTTATTCTTAAACTTTTCAAAATCTCTAAGTAATCTCAAATTTAATTTTTCCTCACTTAAAGCAGGTTTTAAATCTATTTGTAATTTGATTTTATTTTCTTTTAATAAATTCTCTACATTTTTATATCTTAATATATGTGCAGAACTACTTAAAATTGTTGGGCCTGACACTCCAAAATGAGTAAATAATAATTCTCCAAAATCTTCATATATTTTTTTATTTTTTTCCACATCTACAATCTTCATACCAATATTTCTTAAAGATAGTCCTTGCATCATTTTACACATTTCCAAATCTTTTCCTGAAGAAGTTAATGGAACTAATGAACCATATATTTTAGTTATCGTATGTCCTAATTCTTGGGCTAATTTATAACCATCCCCAGTAGAACCAGTGTTAGGATAGCTCTTTCCTCCAGTAGCTAATATAACTTTTTTTGCACTAATTACTTCTTCTTTACCTGTTTTTTTATTTAGAAAAACAACTTCATTTACTACATTTTCTATAGCACGAATTTCTTTAACTTCTGCTTCATAAATAATTTTAACATTACATTTTTTTAATTCATTCTCGAAAGCTTTTAGCACATCCAATGACTTATCTGAAACGGGAAATATTCTATTTCCTCTTTCTTCTTTTACTTCAACATTGTTTTCTTTAAGCATTTTTATAATATCTTGGTTAGTAAAATTTTTAAATGCACTATACATAAATTTTCCATTTTCTGGTATGTTTTCTATAAATTTATCCATTGGTAAACCACTAGTTATATTGCATCTGCCTTTTCCAGTTATAAGTAACTTTCTTCCACAACTTTTCATCTTTTCCAATAATATTACTTCATTTCCTTGTTTTGCAGAAGTTATTGCAGCCATCATTCCTGCAGGTCCACCGCCAATTACTATTACCTTCATCTTATTTCATCATTCCTATATTTTCATTTTTAGCACTATTTATTTTTTAATAAATTATCCACTGCCTTTAAAACGCCTAATTTTCCATATTGATATGTTAATGCTCCTTGTTGATAAGCTATATATGGAGGTCTAATTGGTCCATCACAAGATAATTCTATGGAAGACCCTTGTGTAAATGCTCCAGCTGCCATAATTACTTTGTCATCATACCCAGGCATGTCCCAAGGTTCTGGTATTGAATTTGAATCGATTGGTGAACCTTGTTGAATTCCTTGACAATATTTTACTAAATCATCCGCATTTCCAAATTCTATATTTTGTACAATATCAGCCCTATCTTCATCATATCTAGGCTCTGTTTTGTAACCTAATTCCTCCATTATTTTACTTGTAAAAATTGCTGTTTTTAAACTACTTGCAACAACACTTGGAGCAAAGAATAATCCTTCAAGAAATTGTTTATTAGCACCCAAACTAGGTCCTACTTCTTTTCCTTCTCCTGGTGAAGTTAATCTTTCTGCTACCAAATTTATTAGGTCTTTTCTTCCTACAACATATGCACCGTTTGTAGCAATACCAGCTCCTAAATTTTTTATTAATGAGCCTACTGCAATATCTGCACCAACTTCGATTGGCTCTTTGTCTGTAACAAATTCACAATAACAATTATCTATCATAATTATTACATTTTTATCTACTTCTCTTATAGCTTTTATAACTTTCTCTACTTTATCTATACTAATTGTCTTTCTTGTAGAATATCCCTTTGATCTTTGAATTTCTATAACTTTTATTTTGTTATTTCTTAAAGTATCTTGTATTTTTTCATAATCAAAATCATTATCCAATAAATCTATTTGGGAATAATTTACTCCAAATGATTTTAATGAACTAGCATTCTCTTTTATTCCTATTACTTCATGTAAAGTATCATATGGTTCTCCTGAAATGCTTAGTAAAGTATCTCCTGGTCTTAATAATCCAAATAATGTAACTGTTAAAGCATGTGTTCCAGAAATAAATTGATTTCTAACTAAACTATCTTCTGATTTAAATATTTGAGAATAGATTTTTTCTATAGTTTCTCTCCCAATATCATCATATCCATAACCAGTTGTTGTTCCAAAGTGTACTTCTGAAACATTATTATCTTGAAATGCTTTTAATACTTTTAAGCTATTCATTTCACATATTTTATCTACTTTATTAAACTCTTCCTTTAATTCATTTTCTGTTTTTATTGCTAAATCTTCTACTTTTTTTGATATTCCTAATTCTTGATACATTTATTAAACCCCTTTCCTAATTGATAATAGGGCGATTTTTCCGCCCTATTATCTTTTGTATAATTATTCATTTATATCATCTGTAAAGTATTCCTCTTCATAACCAGAAATGACTTTATAATATTTTCCTATAAAAGATGGCTCACCATTTTGTTCTGGGATTTCATAAATAGGCTGTATAATAACATTTCCATCCCTATCTATTACTCCCCATTTTCCATCTTTCTTAATTCCTGCAAATCCTAATTCATTTAATTCTGTTACTTTATCATATTGATAATCAATTTTTACATTATTATTATTATCAACAAATCCCCATTTTCCATCTTTTTCAGATGCATAAAGAGTATTATTAGGGAAGATTTCAAAATCTGTTTTTAATGTTCCATCTGTTCCTACAAATTGAGTCGCAGTATCAGAATATACTTTAATATAATTGTCGTTAACTTCTAATTTTCCATTTTCCATTTCTAATATTTTAGACATTTGTTTATTGTATAATTCTAATATATTTCCATATACAGCTTGGATAACATCACTATTGTCTAATTTTTGAATAACTTCATATTGTATAGGAATTACTTCCTCTCCTTTATCATTAACTATTCCAGATTTACCAGAATCTCCTCCTACTATAAAGTAATTATCATATAAATATTGAATATAATTATATTGGTTTGGTATTATTCCCTGACCATCTCTAGAAATAACACCATATTTATCATTTGAATCTATAGCTATATAATAATTTTCATTATCAGTCATTATAACATTTGTATATTGAGGGTTAGCTTGCTTTTCTCCTGACAAATTATATGTTTCTGTAACTCCTTCCTTAGTCGCAGTTATATAATTACCCGGTATTTGAATTTGGTCATATTCTACATTTAATATTTGTTTACCATTTAGGTCTGTCACTCCATATTTATTATCTTTTTGTAGTATTAATAATTTACTATCTTCATTATAATTAATTGATTGATAATCATTATCTAATAATAACTTATCATTTTTATATAATTGAGTCTTTCCCTCTTTTTCTACTACTAAATAAATATTATCATCATCTTCTACATTGTTCATTCTATATATTTTGTCAAATGTTGTGTCTAGAAGTTGGTCTCTATTACTATTTAAATATCCATACTGCATTTTACCATTTTCATCATTTATTCCTACAATATAACCATCAAGAGCATATTCTTTATCCGTACTATAGTAATTATCTCCTGTTATATAATCATATTTATAGTCTAACAATTTTCCACCATTTATATTAATAACACCATATTTACCATCTTTCTTTACAACCAATTCACCTTCTCTATATGGCATATTTTTTATTTCCTCATATATTGGTTTAGTAATCTCTTTTCCATCAAAATCAATTATTCCATATTTACCATCTTTTTGATATTGTAATACTGTCTTCTCGTATGGAATACTACTTACGATTTCTTTTATTTCTATAGTGTTAACATCTTGGTAATCTGTTAATATTTCTTGATTTTGCTCATTTAATACTTTTGTTTTATATTCACCTGTTGTTGCATCATAGTCGTAAATGCAAACAAATATAGGTCTTTTAGGATTTGGAATTTTTATAGTATTATATTCAGGACTAATAATAACATTTCCATTTCTGTCTATTACACCTGATTTTCCATCACTAATAATTCGATAGTAATTTATATCTGAACTATTTATTTTTTCTACTGTATATTTTTCTTTGCTTTTATTTACAGCAATTACAATTCCAATTATAACCGCTACTATCACGATTACTATTAACACTATTAAACTTATTCTTTTTAATTTTTTATTATCTTTTTTCTCACGAAATTTCATTACAAATATTCCTCCTATTTGAATATTTCTCATTTTTCATTGGTTTTATTCTTTCACAATTATATATTTTTGAAAAATATCTGTCAATGAAATTTCGACAACTATTTGATTTTACATTCCTGTTTTTGGTAATTTTTTTACTTCATTCTTAAATCCTAATTCATTTGTGTGAACATTTATTTCCGGTATATCTTCCTTCGTATTTTTCATTGTTATTGTTAATTCCTCATTATACTCAGGTCTTATCTCTATAAGTCCATCATATAAGATATAACCCGCAGGTGATTGGATTTCTTTTAAATAATATGTACCAGGAATTATATTCTCTAATATTGCCTCTCCATCTTTATTGGTTCTAATTTCTGAAATAATAATTTCTTTGTTTTGATTTAATAATTGAAATATTGCACCTTCTAAATTTTTTTCTCCTGTTTCATCTTTTTTAATTATTTTTATTTTTGTCTCATTTTTTCCATAATAAATTTCTTTTTCTCCAGTACCATTTTCATATGAAACCCCTGTTATGGCATAATCTTGATTAGAAGAATTTGCAGCTCTACCAATAAATATTGGCTTAGTTTCAACATTTGCTACAGCTTTTAATTTCATGTTTCCACCATCACTTAATTCACTTATTGGTATTGTAATTCTAAATTTTTCATTTGCATTAAATTCTTGTTTAATCTCATTGTCCAAATTAGTTATAATTACTCCATCTGTTCCTCCTTCTTTTGATATAGTATATGAATTAATTGGTCCATCAGATTTAACACTAAAATCTTTACTTATATATCCTTGCATTTCTTTATTTTCTTTCCATTCTTCAGTTTCTTCTATTATATTTAAATTTGATGATATTTGATTATTATTACCATCATTAACTTTTAATAGTATATTATTTAAAGCATTCCATGTCCTCTGTCCAGCTTCACCAATTGGAGAGAAATCATTTATTGTATAATTATATAGCACAGAATATACAGCCATTTTTGTTGCCATAAAAGCCTCCCCAATAGTATTACATCCCATTTCTTCCGGTGTTTTATATGGGTAACCATTTGTTATAGCTTTCCATATATATACATTTTTAATTACCCCATCCAAATCTACAGAATAATTGATACTATCACTTACTCCAGCCTTATCCTTATCCAAACAATATGCTGGATACTCTTTTCCATTTTCGTTATATACTACAATATATGTTTTTACAACAATATCTCCTTTTTTTAGTAATCTGCCACAATCTCCTATAGAATATAAATTCTTTTTGTCTATATTTGCAAATGCTTTTATAGATATAGCATTTAGAATAATTAATATAATACTAAATACTGCAATAAATTTTATAATTAAATTTTTCATTTTTGTCTCCTTTCAATTCTCTATTTTTATAGCCTGCACAAATCTTCTATATTCCGGCTCATTTTCTAAACATGTTATTAATGTTAATTTATTTTCTTTTGTATTTTCTAATTTACTCCAATCCGTATCTTTTATAATTCCAATTTGATTAACTTTGTATTTGGAAACTTTTCCTTTATAAGTATAAATAATTAAATCATTTTCTTTTAGTAATTTTAGTTTTTCAAAATAATTTACCCTATAACCTCTATTATGAGCTGCAAGACCTATATTGCCATTATCTTTAGGTGTTTCTGTAAAATGACCTACATATTCATTCATAATTTCGGTTGTAGTGCCTTCTTCTATTGGTGCTACTAAATTTATTTTTGGAATTTCTATTTGCCATAGAGATGAATTGAAATTTGCTGTAGCAACTTGATTAACATAATTTTGCTCAACAGCATTGTTAGGCATTTGTATTTCTACTTGTACATTATCCGGGATAATTTTTTCTAAAGAATTGTCAAAAATTTGACTTTGATTTTTAAAAAATATTTGATTTAAAAAAATAAAAACAATCAATGAAATTATTAAAGATAATAAAATAATATTTTTATGACTATAGTTACATATAACTATCACCACCTATTGAAATAATTTTTTTGAAATTAAACCACCCACAAAATATATAATTTTACTTTGGTGGATTTATATTGAGTTTCTTAATAAAATTGCAATTTCCATTATATTACATTATTCTTTGTATTTTGTAAAGCTTTTTCGTAAGACAATATTCGACAAAATACACCTTTTGGGCAGAATAAAGCCCCTATTACTAGGGGCTTTATCTATTATTCTTTTTTAAAAACCATAAAAAATTATTCTTCTTTCTGCTCTTTATCAAGGTCAAAATAAAATTCTACACCAGTATCTTTATTTTCTACACCATAATCATTATTATAATTATTCATTATTGCTTTTACTAATGCTAATCCAATTCCAGTTCCTCCATCAGCTCTATTTCTTGATGCATCAACTTTATAAAAACGTCTCCAAATTCTTTGTAAATTCTCTTCGGCTATATTGTCTCCTGTATTAAATACATATATTCTAACTTTATTATTCTTAGTCTTTGTTTCTATTTTTATTTGAATATATTTTTCATTAAAGACTTCTTTTGCATGTTTTATTGCATTTGTAAAATAATTAGTTACAACCTGTTCAATATAGAATTCATCAGCATATACCATAACTTCTTCCGGCATATCTTTTCTAACCTCAATATGATTTTCTTCAAGCATTACTTTGGATTTTCTAATAACTTCTTGTATTAATTCAACAATATTAAAGTTTTCATTTTGAAATTCTCTTTTTCCATATTCAAGTTTCATAAGTTCTAATAATTGTTTTACTAATTTGTCCATTTTATTTGCTTCATCCAAAATTACATTTGCATAAAATTGTCTGTTTTCATCATCCGTATTAACATTTTCTACTAATCCTTCTGCATATCCCTGTATTAAAGCAATTGGAGTTTTAAGCTCATGTGAAACATCTGAGATAAATTGTGTTCTCATTTGTTCTATCTGTGATTTTTCTTCTATGTCCTTTTCTAGTTCTATGTTAGAATTTCTTAATTGCTCTATTGTTGCCTCTAGTTTATCTGACATAATATTAATACTTTTTCCCAATGTATTTATTTCATCATCAACATCTTTTGGATGAAATTTTTTACTAAAATCTAGTTTTGACATTTTTTCTGCTATATCATTCAATTCCTCTATTGGTTCTGTAAATCTTTTAGATATAAATGTAATTAATATTCCAGCAATTACCAAAGTAATTGCACCTATTAAATATAAAAATGTATTTGATATCCTTACACTTTCTTGAATTGATGAAATTGGCATTCTTATATATAAATTATAGTTATTATCTAAATATCCTGATAATAGTATATATGTATTATTATCTTTAGGGTCTTTAACTTTTTTTATGTTCATATTTTTATTAGCATAAATTATATTTTTTTTATTTTCAATCCTCATATCATTTATTTCATCTATTGTCTGAATAAAGTTTTCGTTTGATGTATATAAATTTATTCCATCCTGTGTTTCTAATATAATATCATAATTACTTTTTGCAGCATAACCAGATAATAAATTAGTAATAAATTTTTCTGATTGATTAGTATTATATGCTTTATTTACTTCGTTAAATATATCTATTAAAGCCCCCTGCTTCGTATATAAATAAAAGGATTCTAAAACTATATTATTTAATATAATTAAAAATAAAATTATTATTATTACCGCAACAGCAAGTGTTCCAAATAGTTTATAACGTATAGAATTATATCTTTTCTTTAACTTTTTCAATCTTTTACCTCAAATTTATATCCAACGCCACGCATTGTTTCTATATATTTTCCTTTTTTACCCAATTTATGTCTAATCTTTTTTATGTGGCTATCTATGGTTCTTGAATCCCCATAATAATCATAATTCCATACATTATTTAATATTTTATCTCTTGATAAAGCAATGTTTTCATTATCTACTAAATATTTTAATAGTTCATACTCTCTTAAACTTAAATCTATTTGTTTACCATCAACCTTTACAGTTCTTCCTTCAGGATCTATTGTGATACCTCCATAATCCTTAACTTTGTCAGTATCTTTTCTAGTTCTCTTCAAAATTGCTTCAACTCTTGCAACCAATATCTTTGGACTAAATGGTTTAGATATATATTCATCCACTCCCAATTCAAATCCAAACAATTCATCCTGTTCCTCTCCTCTTGCAGTTAGCATTATTATAGGCACTTGAGATTTCTGTCTTATTTGTCTTAAAACAGACCAACCATCTAATTTAGGCATCATTACATCTAATAATATTAAATTTATTTTATTTTGATTTTCTTCAAAAACTTCTAGGGCTTCTTCTCCATCTCCAGCTTCTAAAATACCATATCCTTTTTGAGCCAAAAAATCTTTAATTAATTTTCTCATTCGTGATTCATCATCTACTATCAAAATATTTTCACTAACCATAATTCTTCGCTCCTTTTACATAATCATTATATATTATAATTACTTTTTTTGTCCAGTTTGTGAAAATATTTAAAATATTTTCTTATTTCCCTATATTTTTTATTTTCCTTTATTGTTAAATACCACATAAAAATAACAATAAAAAGAATTGCTATATTCTTAAAATATAATATTCCTATACTCGCCAATGCTGTAATAATGCACATTATTATATTATTAATATAGTTACTTATTCTATAAGCCTCAAAATTTCCATATATAATTCTTAATACCCTATTTAATATTTGACCTCCATCCAATGGAAATATTGGTAATAAATTAAAAATTGCAATCAATATATTTATATAAACAGGTTCTATTATATTTAAGCTCAAAAAAATAAAAGCAATAACTATATTTGAAAATGGTCCTGCCATTAATATAATTATTTTCTTTAAATTATTAATATTTGATTTTCTAACCTTGGTATTATATTCCTCTTCTTTTTCTTTAAAGCAAATTGATAATCCAAATGGCATAATCTGCATACTTTTTACTTTGTATCCTAAAATTATCCCTGCTAAGAGATGAAAACATTCATGTATAATTGCAAATAGCATAAATAATATATACATATCAATTTGATTAACCAGTAAAAATACTAGTGCAATTAAAAATATTTTTATATCTATTTTAAATTCCATTTTACACTCTTTCTAGCCTAGAAATTTAAAATCATATCAGGGTCTACATATCTGTCATCTTTTCTTATTTCGAAATGTAAATGTGGACCAGTTACATTTCCTGTGGCTCCCACTTCTGCAATTGGTTGGTTTTGAGTTACATAATCTCCTTCTTTAACATATAATTTATTACAATGAGCATAATAAATTGCTACATCATCTTTTTCAATCCTTAAGTGATTACCATAATCCCCTTCACTTGAAGCAATTTTAACTACTCCATCCAATGCAGCATATATTACAGTACCTGTATTTGCAGCAATATCTATTCCCGTATGATTTTTAGGAACTGTGGCTGTTGTCGGTTCCCTATGTCCAAATCTTGATGTAATCGTTCCTGTAAGCGGTTTTATTAAATTGTACTTACTCTTTATATCATTTGCATCAATTTCCATTTGTGATAAATTCGTTGGTGTCTCTTCTTCTACCGCTCCACCGATACTTTCATTTAAAACTTCATTTGCATTAATCTCATTTAGTATTTCATTTGTAGTATTATTAGTAACTTCATTTACCACATCATTTGTAAATAAATTCATAGAATGTAGCCAATTCATAAAATTATTATACAATTCATCAAAGTTTATATCATATCCCATAATTTCATTTGTTTTATTAAGCATATCTTTTGAGAATAAATCATCTGAATGTTCAAAAAAATAAAATATAGAATATATGCTTAAACAAACAATAATTTGAATTATCATCTTTTTTAATATTCTATTTTTACTTTTACTTGCTATATGCCTTGGATGTTCTTGTTTAATATTATTTTTATTTCTATATACTTCTTCTGCTCTTCTAATTCTTTCTTCTGTTGATAATACTCTTTCCATAAAAAAAACACCTCTTCCTTAGTAATACATTTATACAATATATTCATAAGGTTTGGTATTTATGTTTAAAGAAATAATTTATCTCCAATAAGAAATATTAGCATTATCATTAATACTCCAAATAATATAAGACTTACTTTCTTTTGCTTATTATATTTTTTTATAATATCATTATATTTTTTCTTATCTTTATAACTATTTATATTTTTTAAATAATCTGCAATTACAGTTTGTGCCTCTTCTAACACATAACTTGTTTTTGCTTTGCTACTAAAATTATTATTTTTCATTCTTTTAATAAGCTCTTTTTCTTTATTTTTCACCTCCGGTTTAATAACAACCCAGGCTTCCTCAACAATATTCGAAGGTAAATTTCTTATTACAACCATATTTTTCATATCCATATGTATCACCTCTAAATTTGTATTTATATAAATTTTTTACAAATTTAGAAATTTTATACTTTTTAATATAATTTTTGAAATATTTTTTGAAAATCGCAGTATTAATTTATAATCCACAGTTTTTAAGTTATAAAAATTTTTTAATGAATTTTTATCATATCTTCCAACAATTCCTTTTATAGAAATATTTCCTATTTCTTTTGATTCTTTCTTTAAGGCGCTTCCCGGTATTAGCCCCTTTTTTATAATAAATACATTTTCTGGGGCAATTGTCTTTGATAATGCGGAGTCTATACTTATAATATATGGCTTTGTATAATTGTTTTCTATATATTTAATATATTTAGAAATATTTTTTATATTTACATTTTCCTTTAAATCTCCTATAATGGATACATTTTTCTTTTTTAAGTTTTGTTTTAAAATTTCTCCAACTATCGGTCCCAAACTATCTCCAACTATTTTATTTGTTCCAATACAAATAAATATTAGATTTGAATACTTCTTTTCATTTACTTTTTTTATAATTTTATTTAATTCTAAATTAAAATTAGCATATATGTAATTATCAAAAGACATCATATCCCTCCATAATCACAGTATATGCTTTTTTTAATAGTATATTCACTTTTAATATTTTAGTTACATAACTAATGTTTTGTTTTGGCGATTATTATATTAATATCCTTAGAATTATAATATTTTTTAAATAGATCTTGTGAATAACCAGCAACTTCATTTGTTATAAAAAATGTTGTATAATTTTGATCTATTAAACTATTTAAAACCTTATCCACATTTTCTAGGTCTTTTAACTCTACACCTTTCATTCCAATATTTTTAAAGAAATTAAAACTACTATTATCATGAATTGACTTAATATAAGATATCTTCATAATAATCACCTATTAATATTATATCCATAATATTATTTTTTATTTACTAAATCTAATAATTCTTCTTTAGAAAATTGATATTTTTTATTACAAAAATGGCAAATTATCTCTGCTTTTCCATCTTCTTCTATAATTTTGTTTAATTCATTTTTGTCCAATGCTTTTAATGCTCTTTCAATCTTCTCTTTACTACAATCGCATTTATATTCTGGATGCATATCCTTTTCAATTACTTTTACCTGTTTATCTCCAGTAACTTTTTTTGCAATATCAAAAAGTGATAAATTATCTTCTAACATTTTTGACATTGCTCCTGCTGCAAATATGCTTTTTTCTATTTTTGTAATATCTTCTTCTGTTGCATCAGGCATAGCTGTTAACAAATAGCCACCAGCATCTTTAACACCATTTTTATCAACCAATACTCCTAAAGCAACAGCTGACCTTACTTGCTCTGATTCTGTAAAATATCTTGCAAAATCTTCTGCAATTTCTCCAGATGAAATTGGGACAACTCCAATATATGGCTCTTTTAAACCAATGTCTTTAATTACATTCAAATATCCATTTTGTCCAACTACACCACCAACATCTAATTTTCCAAATTCATTTAATGGTGCATCTACTTGTGGATTATCTACTGTTCCTTTAATTTGCAAATTTTTGTTTACAACAGCGACCATTTTGCCTATTGGTCCTCCGCCTTTTATTTGTAGAGTAATATTATCTTTTTCTGATTTTAAATCACTTGCCATTATTACTCCCATTGTTAGTAATCTTCCCAATGCTGCTGTTGCAACAGGACTTAAATCGTGAACCTTTCTGGCTTCTTCTACTAAATAAGAAGTATTTGCACAAGTTATAGCTATTCTTCCATTATATGCTAAAAATTTTTCTATATTATCCTTTTCCATACTATCTCCTTATAGGGATTTATAAACAATCCTTAAAATCCCTGTTTTATTTATTTTACATATAAATAATCTGTTGATAACTAATGCTCTCAACAGATTACTTCTTTAGTTTAATTTAAATTTTACACTAAAACCACATCATAGATTTGATTTACATATTACTAATTAATCTTGTTTTTGGAACATGTCTTTTCCAACTCCACAAATTGGGCATACCCAATCATCTGGAATATCTTCGAAAGCTGTTCCTGGAGCTATTCCTGCATCCGGATCTCCTTTTTCTGGATCATATACATATCCACAAGCTAAACAAACGTACATATTTATCACCTCTTTAATTTTTTTATCTACCTTATTTAGGTAATTTGCTTTTCCTAATTATATTATTATTATTTTATTTTAGCAATATAATATTTTATTTTTCTTCATATGGTGTAAACATATCTTTTCTTTCTCCGCAAACGGGACATTTCCAATCCTCTGGCAAATCATAAAATTCTGTGTTTGGGTCTATTCCGGCTGTTTCATTTCCAACTTTTGGATTATAAATATATTTACAATTTGAGCATTCATACATAGTTCCTTCTTCACCTCTTAAACTAGAAAAACTTCTATATCCTAAGGCAATTACTGCAATTACCATGAGTGCAAAAGAAATTGCTTTCATTATTCCACTTTCGAATAATATAACTGCAAACATTCCAAATGAAGCACTTATGCCATACAAAATATATACCGCTTGTTTTTGTGAAAACCCTTTTCTAACTAATCTGTGATGTAAATGTCCTTTATCTGCTTGGAATATTGCTTTAAGAGATTTTCCTTTATGCAATCTTCTTAATATTGCACACACTGTATCAAATATTGGAAGTCCAAGAACTATAACTGGTAAAATAATAACCACCGCTGTATATGTTTTAGCAACTCCCAAAATTGAAACCACTGACAATGTAAATCCTAAAAAATTAGAACCGGTATCACCTATAAATGTTTTGGCTGGATTAAAATTAAATGGTAGGAATCCACATAATGCTCCAGCTAAAGCTGTAATCATTATAATTGCAATTAATGGTGAATTATTAAGTGAGAATATTATTAACAATGATATGCAAGAAATCATTGTAATTCCTGAGGATAGTCCATCCAATCCATCCATTAAATTTATAGAATTAGTAATTACTATTATCCAAATAATTGTTAAGACTATAGAAGTTGCTTCGTTAAGTGTTGCAGATTGAAATAGTGGCACTACTTCTATTATTCTAATCCCAGAAAGTACAACTGCTAATGCAGCCAATACTTGTCCAAATAATTTTGCTAATGGATTTATTGTTTTTACATCATCTATAAAACATGTAATTCCTAATATAATTACACCTACAAAGAAACCAAGTATTTTCTTTCCATACTGCTCTACACCAAATAAATTTAGTTTTGATGGGTCTTCTATTGATAATGTAATAATTAAATATATAAATGAAACAACAAAACCTGCAATTACTGCAACTCCACCCAGTCTTGGTATTGACTTATGATGCATTCTTCTATTGTCTTTTGGTACATCAACTGCTCCTACTTTTTTAGCTATTTTTATAGAATATGGTGTCATCATAAATGCAGTTATAAAAGCCAATAAAAAGGCTATTGCTATATCTCCCCACATATTTACACCTCTTTATTTCATATTTTCATTTTCAATTTTTTCTAGCATGTCCAACCTTTCTTTATATCTTCCACCTTTAAATTCGGTTTGAATCCATGCATTTATCATATTTATTGCATCTTCTATTTTTGTATTATCACCTGATAAAGTTATTAAATTTATGTCATCATCTGCCTTTGCTGCTTTTGCATATTGTACACTTGTTACACTTGCAGCTCTTACTCCTTTAAATTTATTAGCTACTACAGTCATTCCATATCCGGATCTGCAAATTAATATTCCTTTGTCTGCAGTTCCATTAACCATTGCTTCTGCAACTTTTTTTGCATAAATTGGATAATCTGTTCTTTCTTCTGAATATGTTCCATAATCTTTATATTCTATATTATTTTCATCAAAGTATTTTTTTATCTCTTCCTTTAATCTATATCCTCCATGATCAGCACCTATTGCTATCATTTAAAGACCTCCTATATTTTCATTTTCGAAATAATGTTTTTCAGTTTATTTTATACTATCTCCATTCTTTTTAACTATAACACAAGATTTTTTATAATACAATAAAATTGCTTTAAAAAGTCGGTTTTTCATTGTATATACAACTCATATAATGTATAATTATTGAAAATAATTTTATTAATTAAAAGTATATAAAGGTGATGTTATGAAAAAAGTATTTATTGTTTTGCTATTAATTATAATAGCTATTATTTTAATTGTTGCTTTATTTCTAGTTCCCTATGTTATGAACAATAAAACAGAAGTAATTTTGGGTGATGAAATTATTCTTCCAGATAGAATTGTTTATAAAAATTCAAATAATCAATATTATGAGTTTTTAAAAAAATCTAATGAATATAATGAGTTAATTAATTTAGTTGGCAATACATTAAAGAACTATACAAATGATGGAGATGTTGTATCGCAAGACACTATCGATAATATCCATAATGAAACATTCCTAGAATTTGACTATGAAACTGCAAGTAAAAACTATATCATTCCTTTTGGTAATACATTAAAAGATGAAATGGTTAAACTATCAGATACAGGTGGAAAAATATGTTCTACAGATTTAAAAAATGTAAACAAAATAAAAAAAGAATTAGATAAAAAACTAACAGTTGGGCAAAAGTCCTATTCTTTAGATTATAAAGAATATATATCTAAAAATCAATTTATTTTAGATTATAAATATACCCAACAATTTAAAAATATTAATTATAAAATTTATCAAGTAAAAATACAAGATATGAAAACCTATGAGAGATATCAAGAAATGTGTCATTTAGCTTTTGATGACCAAATTACCGAAGATATCTTTAATGATTATGACGTAATCTTAACAGCATCAATGGTTCCTAAAATTACTGTTAAAGTAAGTGTTGGAAATATAAGGTATACATATGAAGATGTTCCTAATTCTTATGGTGCCCAATATATTGCTCATTTATTAGTTGTAAGCAAAATAGTAAATACAGATTGTATATATAATACTGATTTATCTACAGTTGACCAACAAGCAAGTTTAGATGAATCTAGAAGAACTTATGATGAACAAGTAGATAATTTGGATGAAAACATTTTTGTAAAAGATTTTGACTCTTTTTCTAACGAATATACTAATTCATCCAGTTCGATAACCGAAGACCAAGCTAAAGAAATTGCTAATACTGCATTTGATGAAGCTTCTCGTATTGCTGGTAGCTATGATAAAAATTCGCAAACTTGCAAAATTCAAAATGTTCATCCTAACAACTTTTTTACCAGAAAATCTAACGAAACTGATTCTGTTTTACCAAATGAAGTAACAGCATACTGTTTCTCTCGAGAAGATGAAATAGGAAATGGAGTAACTGTTTACATAGATAATAAATTAGGTAAAGTTATAGGAGGTGAAGCTTTTGGCGATTAAAAATTTTTTTAAGAAACATCTAACACCAATAATTTATATTTTGTCATGTATTATTTTAGGAGTACTATTCTATAAACATGTGGTCTTCTCTATTTTTTCTACTCCTTTAATAGTATTATTTACTGGATTTACTAGTCTACAATCAATTGTTGCAATATTATTATATCCATTATCACTATTAATACTATTTTTTGTAGCATGTTATATTTTAACGAGATATATAAAATTAATAATATTGGATTTTAGCAATAAAAAATTATTAAGACCTATTATTTTATTAATTATTTTAGCTATTTTAATTGCTATTTGTATTGTTTTTAACTTTGTTTTGTCAGCATCTTTAAATAATCTATTTTTAATTACTATTTATATTTTAGGTACAATTATAATTCCTTTAATTTTGATAGGATCTGTACTTTTAAATAATAATTTAAATAAGAAAAGCAAAATAAAAAGAACTATTTTATTAATTATTTTTGCAATAATAATTTATGCAATTAATATTCCAACATTATTAGTTGGAACAACATATATAAATACTTATATTTCAAATCATACAAGTAATACAACTAAAACTCCAAACTTAGAATATTTAAGTAATTATGCTCAAAAAATGACTAATAAAGGATTTATAGATAAATATGATGTTGAATATATAATTAATATAGCCAGTTTAAGAAGTGAAAATGTAGTTGTAAATTATTCTTTTGATGGTCAATCTATTAGCATTTCTAATAAAGATGCTAATTTCAAAAGCACTATAGAAGATAATTTAAAATGGGATTACTATAAATTCAATTATACTTATGAAAATAGTATAGTTACAATCAATATAGAAAAATATGCTAATACAACTGTAAAAGAAGAAAAAAATGAAAAGATTGTTTTATTTGGTAATAAAAGAACTGACCTCATAAAGAATACAAAATCCGAAAATGTAACACCGGATTCTACAAACTTTGTTTTGGATAATAATTTAACAATCTCATCTTCTGTACCAAAATATATTAGTGATTTACGACTTTTATTAGTATATGATGATACAACTAAGAATTTCGTACCAGTTGTTGATAACACAAGCAATATTTCTATGATATTCTCATATAAAGTTACATCTACTAGTTTAGAAATAGTTTTAAATGATAATACTTCTTTAAATGTACCTGATTATACTATACGTTTAAATAGATATGATGATAATATACAAATTCCAGAGAATAAAAATTTAAATTACTATTATTACTACGAACCTGGAGTTACAACTAGTAAAAATAATGTTGGTCAAACAGTATTAACAATTGATTTTGATAACACTTTATCTCTTGATAAAATAAAAAATATAGAAATTATCTTTGGAAATAATTAAAATTTTAGAAATCCTTAAGTTTAATGCTTAAGGATTTCTTATTTTTTCTAGGGTTTCATCAATAAATAGATGGGCTTGTTTAGTCTTTATAAGAACTAAATGGAGCAGATATATCTACTTGTGTAGTTGTAATTATCTTGTCATATTCTTTTGAAATAATATTTAAATCTTTATCCAATAAAACCATTTTATTATAATTATCATCTCTTGGTTCTATATTCATAGAATAGTTATTGCTACTAAAATAATATGTATCGTTATTATTTGTTAAAGTTATACTATTTTGTTCCTTTATAGTATCCAATGATTGTCTAGATAGTGCGATTCCTCCTACCTTAGTAAATGAAGCAAAAAGATTCTCATAAGAAGACAAATAAGCGAGCCTATCGTTTTCTTCTTCATTGAAACCTTTAGTAAAATTAGTTTCTATCCAGTTATACATTATTTGCAATTTATCATTTAAATAATTCTCAATTGGTATGCTATCATTACTTTTAGAAATTAGATAATACTTGTTATCTTTTTTAGCAAGTGCTACATAATATTTAGAATTATTAAATTCAATTTCAAAAAAGAAAGATACTCTATCATATTGACAAGATATTTTTTCTTCTCCATTTTGATTAATAAATCCATATTTATAATTATTTTCTACTGGAATATATAATTCTTCGTTTGTTGCCTCAGGTAATGTAGTAAAATTAGTAAATAATTCAGATAATTGATTATTCCATTTTGTATCATTTACTTTTGTTACTATTAATGAAATAAGTGTTATCACCAAAAATCCTATAACCAATATCGTTTGCAATACATAATATAAAATTATATTAACAATTTTTTTTGCACGGGATTCATCAATATTTTTTTCTTGAGAATGTATATATATGAACTGCATTATTATTGCAATTATATCCCAATGTTCTCCAATAATATCTAAGAAAATAAGAATTGAAAGAATAATTACAACAACATATGATATAACTTGCACCAATCTAGGTTTGTTTCTTTTTATTAAAACTATATTAATTATTGCTAATATTATTGGAACTATTCCAAATAAAATTTTATTTATCCAGTCAATAATGTCTTCATTATTCATGAATACACTTATTGACAAACCAGTAACAATTTCGCATATTCCAAAAACTAATTGCCAAAAGAATATTTTTTTGTTTTTTCTATTCTGTATAGAAGAAATAATATTAATTATTCCTACTCCCGCATATACTACAATCATTATTATTTGAACATTATTAACAAAAAAATCAATTAATCCATTATTATACATACATTTAGCTGTAGTACTTTCGCTACTTACCATCATAGTGGATAATATAGAATCAATTGAAAAATTTAAGATTAATAATGCTATTATTGTAAAAACATTCAATATTGCAATATAACGATTTATACTTTTTTTATTCATAATAATCCCCTTCTCTTTTGTACTTTTTTGCTAATGTTTTCATATTCTATTTTTTCATAGATTACTTTACACTACCTTTTGTATATCTATTTTTTATATCTTATACTTAAAGTCAATTGAAGTCAATTAGCTCTAATTTGCCTCAACAAAAGATAAATAACCAATAAATTTATGACTTTTTGGGCAAATATTGATAAAATACTTGCTAAATTTAGTATTTCATGGTAAAATATTCAATGCGTACATTAAAGTAAAGAGTTGATACTCTTCTACTTTATTAATAAATTCATTAATTTACAAGGAGGTGTTTTTGAATGCCAAATATTAAATCAGCTAAAAAAAGAGTTGATGTTATCAAGAAAAAAACTATGAGAAATAATAGTATAAAATCTGGATACAAAACAGCTATAAAAAAAGCAGAAGCTGCTATAGATTCTAAAAATATGGAAGAAGCTACAAAATTAATGTCTTTCGCAACAAAGAAAATAGACCAAGCTTGCGCTAAAGGTGTTATTGTAAAAAATACAGCAGCTAGAAAAAAATCTCAATTAGCTAAAAAATTAAATGCAGCAAAAGCTTAGTTACATAACTATAATAAAAATTATGCATAGTTTTTATTTGAAGACTCTATTTTTAATAGAAGTCTTCTTTTTTTGCCAAAATTAAATCATGCTTTGGTTTTAATTAATATAATAAATAAAAATTCTCCTAATAACTAGAAGAATCTAATTTTCTAAATATTAAATTATGCAATTTCTTTAAGATATTTCTCCAACGCTATAGATAATTGGTCAGGACATGATGTCCCTTTATTACCACATTGTATTCCTTTTAATGTTTTTATAACATCTTCTATCTTCATTCCTTCTACAAGTCTAGAAACTCCTTGAGTATTTCCTGGACATCCTCCTACTATTTTTAATGATTTAATAATTCCATCTTCTATATCAAAAATCATTTCTTTTGAACAAACTCCTTCAGGTTTATATCTATATTCCATATGTATCCCTCCATTTTCTATAATATATCATTTTTCGACAAAAGTAAATAGATGATTTTAGGTGTTGACATAAATTTTGAACTTTAAGGTCCGTCCCTAAAGTTCATTGGTAAACATTTCATTTGTTTTTATGTCTACTTTATGTTATCCTTTTATTATTGAAGGTGATGTATTATGAAATTAGATAATTCAGTTAAAAAAGTTATGAATTATGGACTTGTATTTTCTTCTTTTATTTTATTAGCATCAATTTTAACTTTAATATATTGTAATTATTTTTATTTACACCCTCTTATATACAGTATTGGTGTACTATTGTTTCAGGCGGGAACTACATATTTCTTTTGTTTCCTATTTGGAGGCTATGCATTTACTAAAATAAAAGAAGATATACAATAAATTTAAAAGGCGGTATGTAAATACATATCGCCTTAAGTTTTATTACTTATGTTCCTGCTAATTGCAAACTAATTTTTTTAGATATAGCAAATCAAATTTCTTATTTGCTCAATTCTTCTTTTAGCATTTTATTTAGCATTTGTGGATTTGCTTTTCCTTTTGTTGCTTTCATAGCTTGTCCAACTAAGAAACCTATTGCTCTTTCCTTTCCTGCTTTATAATCTGCTACAGAATTTGGATTTTCTTCTAGAACTTTTAGTACAACTTCTTTTATTGCACCTTCATCAGAAATTTGAATCCATCCTTTTTCTTTTATTATTTCTTCTGGTTCTTTTGGATTTTCGAATAATTCCTCTATTACCTTTTTACCAATGCTTGAACTTATTGTTCCCTTATCTATTAATTGAACTAAATGTCCTAAATGCTCTGCTGTAAATGGAATATGCTCTGGTTCCATTTCTTTTTCATTTAAGATTCTAGAAATATCAGAAATTATCCAGTTATTAACTGCTTTTCTATTTCCACAAACTTCGCTTGCCTCTTCGAATAAATCAGATAAATATTTAGAGCTTGTTAAAATATGAGCATCTTTTTCTGAAAGATGATATTCATTAATATATCTTTCCTTTCTGCTTTCTGGAAGTTCTGGTAAATTCTTTCTAATATTTTCTATATATTCATCAGATAGTTTAATAGCTACTAAATCTGGGTCTGGGAAATATCTATAATCATCTGCATCTTCCTTATCTCTCATAGGAAATGTCTTTCCAGATACTTCATCCCATCTTAAAGATTCTTGCTCTATTGTTCCACCATCTTCTAGCACATCAATTTGTCTTGTAATTTCATAATCAATGGCTCTTGTAATTGATTTAAATGAGTTCATATTTTTCATTTCTGTTCTTGTTCCAAGTTTTGGATCTCCAACTTTTCTTACAGAAACGTTTACATCTGCTCTTAATGAACCCTCTTCCATCTTACAGTCTGAAACTTCTATATATTGTAATATTGATTTTAATTTCTTTAAATATCTATCAACTTCACCACTAGAACGTAAATCTGGCTCAGATACCATCTCTATTAATGGAACTCCAGCTCTGTTTAAATCTACTAATGAACCACCGGCAAATTCATCATGATTCAATTTACCTGCATCCTCTTCTATATGTATTCTTAAAAGTCTAACCTTCTTTTTATTTCCATCATCATCTTCTATTTCTACATATCCATGTTTGCATAAAGGTTTATCATATTGAGAAATTTGATAAGCTTTTGGTAAATCAGGATAGAAATAATTTTTTCTATCATTTTTACTATTTCTTTCTATTTCACAATTTGTTGCAAGTCCTGCTTTTACTGCATATTCTACTACCTTTTCATTTAGTACAGGAAGTGTTCCTGGCATTCCCATACAAATTGGACATGTATGTGTATTTGGCTCAGCACCAAAAGTTGTAGGGCATGAACAAAAGATTTTTGTTTTTGTAGAAAGTTCAGCATGAACTTCTAGACCTATTACTGCTTCATAACCATCTCTTACCATTATTTTTCCTCCTTACTATTTCTTGAATTCTGGTTTATATTTCTCACTAAATTTTATTTTTTGTTCAAATGTATATGCAGTATTTAGTAATGTTTCTTCTGCAAATCTATTTCCTATTAATTGCATTCCAACTGGCATTCCAGTACTATCAACACCACAAGGAATAGAAATTCCTGGAAGTCCTGCAATATTTACAGATACTGTACAAATATCAGCTAAATACATTGCAAGTGGGTCATTTATCTTTGAACCAATATCAAAAGCAACTGTTGGTGATGTTGGTGTTAAAATAACATCATATTCATCAAAGATTTTCTTAAATTCATTCATTACTAATGTACGAACTTGTTGTGCTTTTTTATAATAAGCATCATAATATCCAGAACTTAATACATATGTTCCTAATATTATTCTTCTCTTTACCTCTTCTCCAAAACCTTCTGTTCTAGAATTTCTATATAATTCCTTTAAATTACTATATTCTTTTGCTCTATGACCATATCTAACTCCATCAAATCTTCCTAAATTAGAACTAGCTTCAGCACAGGCAATTATATAATATGTAGCTAATGCATATTCAGCAATATCTAAGGATACTTCTGTTACTTCTGCTCCTAATTCCTTATATGTTTCCATAGCTTCTTCTAATTTTGCTTTTACTTCTTCATTTATTCCTTCTCCAAAGAATTCTTTTGGAACAGCAATCTTTAATCCTTTTACATCATTTTTTAAAGCTTTAGTATAGTCTACCTTTGGTCTATCTACAGATGTAGTATCCATTTTATCGTGTCCTGCAATTATATTTAAAAGCATTGCACAGTCTCTTACATCCTTTGTTATTGGTCCAACTTGATCCAATGAAGATGCGAAAGCAACAATACCATATCTAGAAACCAATCCATATGTAGGTTTTAAACCAACAACACCACAAAATGCTGCAGGTTCTCTTATAGATCCTCCTGTATCCGTACCTAGTGCCCATGGAACCATACCTGCTGCTACTGCTGCAGCAGAACCTCCAGAAGAACCTCCTGGTACTTTATTTAAATTCCAAGGATTTCTTGTAACGTGGAAATATGAATGTTCTGTAGAACCACCCATTGCAAATTCATCCATATTTAATTTTCCTAAATTTATAAGTCCTTCATTATTTATTTTCTCCATAACTGTTGCATCATATGGTGAGATGAAGTTCTCTAACATTCTAGATGAACAAGTTGTTTTTATCCCTTTTGTACAGATATTATCTTTTATTCCTATGGGAATACCTGCCAATTTTGATTCTACTTCTCCATTCTCAATTTTTTTATCCATTTCTTTTGCTTTTTCTACAGCATCATCATCCAATGTTGTAACAAAAGCTTGTACATCTGGTTCTTTTTCTTTTATTCTATCTGAATATGCTTTTGTAATTTCATAACTTGTTAATTCTTTTTTTGCTAATTTTTCTTTAAGCTCGTGCACTGTTAATTCAGTAATATCCATTATCTTGCCTCCTTCTGCCTTTTTTGATAACGCCTTATCTTCTTTTTTATAGAGTACTACACATTATCTTTGCTAGTTAATTAATAACTTTTGGTATTTTAAACATATTTTGTTCTTTTTCCGGTGCATTTTGTAATAATGCATTCAAATCTCCAAATTCTTTTACTTCATCTTTTCTAAATACATTTGTATTTTCATAGGCTCCTATAGTAATATCTAAATTACTTACATCTGCATTATTTATTACATCTGCAAAATTTAAAATCTCTTGTAAATTTTCTAAATATTTATCTGTTTCTTCCTCTTTAATATTTAGGTCTGCTAGTTTTGCAATATGTAATAAATCTTCTTTACTTACTTTCTTTTCGCTCATAAACTCATCTCCTTGCGTTTCATCTGCTCATTATTATATATTCTTACTTACACATAAGTCAAGTTTACAATAATTTTTTTCTGTAGATTTTTCCAATTTTTGGATTTTATAGTTTTACAATAAAGGAGCTGACAGATACATATTCGTAACTATCAGCCCCTAATTAAAAGATCAGTCTTAGTAAATCTGGCAAGTGCATATACATAGTCTCCACTACTTTTTTCTTATTGTAAAATTAGTTATTATTCCAATTATTATTTTTTTACTCTTTTTATAAAACTTATTCATGTTAAGTTTGTTTTTTGTATAATTGTAAAAATTACTGTAACATCAAATATATTAACTTTGATATTTTCATTCATAATCATAACCACCAGTTTTATTACTGTATAAAATTAATATTTTTGACAATATTTTTTTAATTGAGACTTCATATATTTATTATCTAGCAACAATTGTTCATTAAATTTAGTTGCTAAATCATCTTTAAGTGGCTCAGGTACTTTTAAGCTATTATATATACAATTATAGCACAAATTATTTTTTAATTTTCCAGAAATATGCTGTTTTCTTAAATCTGTTATAATACTTGAATACCACGCTTCTTTTAACGACATCTTATTTAGATTAGCATATGCCAAATAGTTTTGAAAATCAGTACAACATGCTGTGATATATCCTTCTAAAGTAATACAAATCGTATTAAAAGGATAATAACAAGGTAAATTTCTCTTTCCTTTTATTTTATTACTTTCATTTTTATTTTCTAGGTTTCCTACTATTTCTGGAACTAATCCTGATTGATTTCTAACATTTGTTATTAAAACCTTATCACAAAATTCTTTAAAGTTATTTTCTATTGTCTCTATATCATATTCTGTATACTTAGTTGATATATATGAAACATAAATTTTTAAATTGATATTATTATCATTTCTCCATTTATAAACTTCCTTTAAATTATTCATTACAAGATTATACATGTTTTTGCCATGTATTAATATATAATCTTTCTCATTTATTGCATTAATAGAAAACTTTATGCTATTCAATCCCTCTTTTACTAACTTTTTTATTCTTTCAATATTGGCTAATATTCCATTAGTAGTAATATATATATACTCATATCCCTTATTTTTAGCAATATATATGTATTTTTCTAGTTCTTCATTTATTAATGGTTCTCCCGTAGTGTAATATCCAACTTCTTTTACCCCTAATTCAAATGCTTCATTTAAAATTCTTTTTACAAAATCTAGAGAAATCTTCCCTTTTGGGCGTGTCATTTTTCTATTAGCACAAAATATACATGACAAATTACATATATTAGAACATTCAATTAACATATTTCTAGGTATACTTGGATATATCTTTTCATCTTTGTTATTTGTTATTTTATTTATTCTCTCTTCTATATCTTTATTCATATTCTCCCCCTATTATTTCTTTATATTTCTTTTTTATAATAGGTATGTAGTTTCCTAGACCTACCTTTTCAAACCATTCTAAAGAATAATCTGGATGTTTCTCAATAGTTCTTTCTTCAAATTTGACTGGAATTTGCTTTATATCAAAAAATAACGAACAAGCCAGTCTATGTGTTCCATTAAATAATTTGAAATCCTCATTTATAATAATAGGATAATCTTCTATAAAATTATTTTTTTCAAAACTTTTTATAATTTTTCTAAATCTTTCTTCATTATTTGCTCTAATTTGCGGTATTAATGGATTTGAACTTACTCTAATATTTTGCATTTTATTATATAATTTAAATCCAAAGTCATTTTTTCCATAATAATTTTCTATAGCTAAAATTCTAATCATTATATCTGCTATATTCATATTTTCTCCCATAGAATGTTTTAGGAACCATTTTGTATTAAAATATATTTTTACATTTGGAATATTAGACAATTCCACTAATGCCTTATTTTTTTCTTTCATTTTATATCAACTCTTTATTCTCTACATAAAATATTAGTTTTTTTACTTATTTCTAAACATCTCATGTCTGAAATTCTTTCTTTATATAGTGTTTCCATATTGTCACAAATTTAATTTTACATATGATATGTATATAAGTTATAAATATTTTATTCAATATTTTCATTTTTATTAATTCACAAAAATAGAATACTTATTTTCAACTTTTTTAATTTTATTATATTAAAATATTCTTTCCAGCTATTAAAGTTTTGACATTTTCTCTTTAATTTTTTTTACATTCTTTCGCTTTTTATTTTATTATTTCTTTCTATTAATAATTTTTCTATTATTTCCCAGTCTGTTTCCTCATCAATTTCATAATATGAATCATCTGGCATAATATAAGTTCCTATCTTTCCAAATAACCTGCACTTTCCTTTATATAAATTTTCACGAGAAATTATATAGATTGATCCATTTTCTGCTAATACTCCATCCCATTCTTGTCTTCTAGGTCTTTTTTTTATATCATGCTTTATTTCTTTTATACTACCATCTTTTTGTTTTTCCCAGTAAAATCTTTTTTGAACAACCGTAGAAACTACGCTATCATATTTAGGAAATTCATCTATACATCCATCTATGTCTTTTGTAGTTATCATAGGATTCGTGGCCTGTATTAAAATTAGATTTTCAAAATTTTTTATTCTATTGCAAAAATCAAATTCAACATCTTCAGTTGTAGCAGTATCAGTAGCTGCTTCCTTACTCCTTTCAACTACTACAATTTTTTCTTTATTTTTTTTATCATATTTTTCTACAACATTCCTTATAATTTCCGAATCAGTACTCACATAAACTTTTTCTACTCTCTCACAATTAACAGCTGCATCTAAAGACCAATAAATTAACGGTTGCCCTGCAATCTCCCTTATATTTTTTAGTTTAATAGACTTGCTACCTCCTCTTGCCGGAATCATCACAACATATTTATTTTTTACCATTTTAACTTCTCCTTATTATCTTTTTCTACATCTAAAATATCTTTATTTCTATAATTATAAGCTTTATATATTTCATCTAAATTTTCTATTAATTTTTTAGCATCTTCTGGTATTAATGCTACTTTATGGTCAGTACCTTTTTGATTCCTATCCAAAGTAAAATGTCTCTCTATATAATTTGCTCCTAGACTATATGCTACACTATCTACATTTATTCCACTATGATGTCCTGAAAATCCTATTCCCTTTATTTCTGAAGAATACTTTTTATGTAATCTCCTTATTTCTAGCAAATTTATATCTTCTGGTTTTACAGGGTAAGCTGATGTACAAGTATACAATACCAAATCCTTGTTTCTACCATGCTCTTTGAAAATCTCAAAAATTTTTTGTACATCATCATAGCTTGTCATTCCTAAAGATACATGTATCTCTCCACCATAATTTTCGCACAAATATTTTAGTAATTCAAAGTTTTGATTACAACCAGATGGTATTTTTAAAATTTTAGGATTTAAACTAATTATTTGTTTTGCAGAAATTATATCAAATACCGAACAAGAATATATCATATTTAAGCTATCACATAATTCCTTTAATTCTTTATGTTGATTTACTGAAAACTCTAAAAACTCTCTATGCTCTTTATATGTTTTTCCAAAGGAATTTTCTTTCACTGGATGTGGATTATTGTATACTTCCGGTTTCCTTTCTGCCCATGTTTGAATATCTCTCTTTTGAAACTTAACAATTTTTGCATCACAAAAATATTTAGCAACATATATCATTCTTTTTGCATTTTCTAAATTACCTTGATGATTACAACACATTTCTAATATCAAATTACATTTTTTCATTTTTTCACCTCTTATATAATATTTAAGAGAATAGCAAATATTAATCAATATTTACTATTCTCTTGGGCTAGTTCAAATTTCATACTAATTAGATATATATTTTTTTATAACCTCATTACACTTATCAAATTCACTATTTGTTTCAGTGCAATGAAAAATAATATCAAAAAAATAATTATCTACTTTTTCCTTATAGGAATTTCTTAACAAGTCTTTTAAATCTTGCAATTTAGCATAGACAATTTTTTTCTTCTTAGTATGATATCGCTGAGCTTTTGAATCAATTTCGAAAAAAACAATATATACTTCTTTGTTTGGATTATTTTCCATATGTGAAATTTTGGATTCTATTTTCCAATTTTCTATATCTTCACCATTATAGATTTCCCTTACAAAGTCATTATATTGATTGTCTAAATTAATTTCAAATTGCCTACCAATAGATATTGCATATTTAGAAATTATTTCTGTCATTTCCTTTCTATACGGAAAAGCTGAATTCCAGATAATTCCTATGCACTTCATAGAAATAGTCCTTTCTATATAAAAAAGCTGCAATTTACAGTAAAATAATACCATTTCAATCTTATTTTGTCAATATCTAAGTATTTTCCTTATTTCTTTCAATAAATTATTATAACTATCTTTTTTCCAAATTCTCTGTATATCATCATTATCAGGTTTTTTAATTTTTTTAAATCTAATTAGATCAACCAACTCATCTGCATTTTTTATTACATAAAAACCTTCTTTCATAAATCTTAAAGTTTCTATAGTATTATCTGATCCATACAATCCATCTATTACTACAGTTGGCAAATCAAATATAATCCCTTCATACAAACCTGTACTATAAGAACCAACTTGAATATATGAATACTTTTGTATAGAATAAATATCATATTTTAAACTTTTAATTTCTATTATATTACTTTTTTTCAAATTTTTATAATCTCTATTAAATTCTGCTGGATGATATTTAAATATTATTTTATATTCTTTCTTGTTTTTTAATTTATCTGCTAGAATACTTGTAAATTTAGAAAATTCTTTTCCTATTACTTCCTGCGAAACAATTAAAATATACTTATATCCTTCTTTCATGAAATTCGGTTTTTCAATCTTAGTTTTTAATTTGTTTTCTAAATATGGATGCCCAATATATTTTATATTGTTTTCATTATATATTTTACTAGGGCACTGTGATAATATTTCTCCAAATGCAAATAAATAGTCAGGAAATGTATCAAGTTTTTCCCTGTTAGTCTGCATTTCGACTGATAAATCCTTAGAAATCACGCCATGTTGCAAATTTACCGTTGGTATTTTTCCCTTTTTGCATATTAAATTTATTAATGCTTTAACTTCTGTAGGCTTATAATTAAATAATACTATTTTAGGATTAATCTTATTAATAACTTTTTCATATGATTTCCTCATCAAATAATATATTTCTAATGAATATAAATATATTTCTTTTCTAAAAGTTAAATCTATATTATATTCTCTATCAAAAATTTTTATAATATAATCAATTTCATCTAAAAATTGTTTATAAACTTTTCTCTTGAAAAGTTTTAAAAATATCCTATAAATTGGACATTTTAAGTCTATTAAATCTGTATATTTAATGTTTTTTGACATTGTTGGGACAAGATGTGGTGGTTGAGCATACATCCATGCCATATAAGATGGTTCTTCTATTATCAGAGTTTTATAATATTTAGATAAAAAAATATTTATATTATCTATAAAAATATTTTCGTATTTTTTATCTTTATTTAATATTCTTCTTGGATCAGCAACTAGCAATATATCAATATCTTTTTCCTTTTTTATTATATAACGTGATAAATATTTAAAATTAATTAACCTTGATTCTAAAGAAAATTTATCTTTCCATTTTTTTAATGAAGCATTATTTTTTGTTAATGTAATATCAAAAATAATCTGTCTTCTTAGAGCTTGCCAATAATAAAAATCATCTATTTTTCTTTCAAATAGCCTTTCTTTTTCCTCTATCTCGAAAAATTTATTATCCATTTTTATCACCCATTAAAATTATAAAAATAATTCTTAATTAGCATATAAGATGGATTAATTGAAGGAACAACTATTCCACTCTTTATCATCTTTTCAAATTCATGAAATGTTACACATTTAACATCAGCCACTTCATCTTCTTGAAGTTTTAAGTTACCTATTTCTATTTCTTTTTTTACAAGCCAAACATCAACAATATCTTTCTTTCTTACATAACTACCTATATAATATATTTCATTATCTTTTACTTCTAAATTTAATTCTTCCTTAGATTCACGTTTTACAGCTTCTTTACTATTTTCTCCTGCTATAACCCCACCAGCAGTTTGAGACCACATGTTTGGAAATTTTTTTGAATTTGCTGTTCTTTTTTGTATCAATAATCTATTTTTTGAATCCACAATCCATATATGAGCAGAAATTCTATATTCACCTTCATCTAAATTATTTCTTTCTTTTATTTTATTAGTGATCTCTCTATTTCTATTATAAATATTTACTTTTTCCATTACATTCTCCTTCATTAGTTTTTAATTAATTTATTTGTAAGCTATAAATTATGTTGATAAATCCTAAATAATACTTTTAATAGTCATGTATTCTTTTCTTCTCTTGCTTAATATTTTATTAGTTTTCTTGTTACAATTAATCATATAAATTATGTTAAACTAAATTGTTTTATTTTTCAAATTATATTACTCTTTTTATTTGATGTCAATTTTTATTACAAAAATGATAGTATAAACCTATTTCACTTAATTATATTTTGGGTTATTTCTTAGTAAACTAATATTTCAAGAATTGAGATAATTGGCATTATCATTTCTTTTTTATTTTTCCCCTTTATATCACATTAAAAACATATACCTTTTTTGTTCTTATTATTATCTATTTTAATTGGTAAATATATAGTTTCTTGAACTTATTGACATATTTATTATCAAAAAAATTTACTATATTATTGTTCAATCGTAAACAAAATCTTACATAAGTATTTAATTGTGTATTTTTATATAATACTATTACCTTTCTTCTCCTTCTAGCTCTATAATATTTTTATTATCTCTATTCTCTCTTTTTCTTTCCCTTAACAATTCTGATCTTTCCCTAGTATAATATATATCCAAAGTATGCATTGCCCTAGTAATAGCAACATATAATAACTTAGCATCTAATTCATTATTTCCATATTCTTCTTTACTAGCATCTGATAATATGACAGAATCAAATTCTAATCCCTTTGATAAATAAGATGGTATAACACTTATTCCACCTTTATATTCTGTTGCTTTATCAGAAATAAGATTTACTGTCAATTTATTTTTTTGTAATTTTTTATATAACTTTGTAGCTTCTGGTAAAGTTTTTGTTATGATAGCAATATTTTTTTTATTAGACTCTAAAAGTTCGTTTGTTCTATTAGTTATTGTGTCCACTAGTTCTTTGTCACTATGTTTTTCAATAGTTACTGGCTCTCCTTTTCTTATTACAGGCTCTCCTAATTTAACATTTATTCTATCTCTTATTTTATCAATTACATCATTTCCTTTTTCCATAATTCCCATAGTTGTACGATAACTTTTCCCTAACTGTAAAATTTCGGCTTTTCCATCAAAAATGTCATCATTTACTTTATTCCAATCATTTGTTCCTCTATAAGAATAGATTCCTTGTGCTACATCGCCCAATATTGTCATGCTTTCATTTTGTAGGATATCTTTTAATGTTGCAAATTGAAATTCGCTATAGTCTTGTGCCTCATCAATAACAATATGCTTAGCACTTTTAGCAATTTTTGAACCTTTTATTTTGTGTTGAATATACATAAGTGGCGCTAAATCTTCATACTCTACTTCTTTACTACGTGGATTTGCTAATAATTTTTGTTGTATTTGTATTACTATTTCTTGCGAAATCGTTCCATTGCTTTGTTTTTCTAATTGTCCAACAAATTCCTTATATATTTCTAATGCAGATTTCTTACCAGCTTTTTTTGAATATGATGCAAGTAACTTCTTACCACCTTTTTCTAATTTTTTAAACAAAGGACCATATTTATCATAAATTTCTAGTTTTTTCCTTTTTCTTTGTTCATCTGATAAATTTTTATCCATATTTTCAATTTCTAATCGTATTTTTCCCCTGATTAATCCCTCTATCATTCCTTGATTATTTTCAATAAAATTTCCTAATTTCATTAAATAAGTTTTAAATCTATAATCAATAGTAGTTTCTTCTCTATGAAATTGTTTATTATGTTCTTTAAATCCTTCTTTTAACTTTTCTTTTGATAAAATAACTATATCTCCTATTCTTAAATCTTCTTCTGGTAAAAATCCTAAATTGGTTTCCTCTAAATATGAATCTAATAATTCTTTATATTTTAAAGATGATTTAAATTTTGAAGTTCTTTGTACAATATCATCTATGTTTTTTCCGTTATTAACAATATCTGCAAGTTTAGAGTTAGCATTTTCTATTTTTATTCCTTTCCCTAGTATCTCTTTAGCAAAATCCTCAAAAGTTAATTGCGAAACATCATCTACCCCTAAGTCTGGCAAACTTCCAGAGATATAATCTAAAAAGAATTTATTAGGAGCAATAATAAGAAAGTCTTCTGGTTTTAATTCTTTTTCATAAGTATAGGCTAAATATGCAATTCTATGTAATGCTACTGTGGTTTTACCACTTCCCGCAACTCCTTGTACTATTATAGGTTTCTTTAAATCAGCTCTAATTATACGATTTTGTTCTGCCTGAATTGTAGAAATAATATTTTTTAGTCTTTTATCTGAAGAAGCAGATAAATATGGTTTTAATAGTTCATCGTTTGTTGTAATATCTACATCAGAAAAAGATTTTAATTCACCTTTTTCTATTTCATAAATTCTTTTTAAACCCAATTTACCTTGCACTTCACCACTAGGAGCTTTATATGATACATTTCCTAATCTCCCATCATAATATAAACTTGCTACTGGTGCCCTCCAGTCAATCACTTGCAAATCTTTATTATCATTAAAAACAGAGCATTTTCCAATATAAAATGCTTTATCTTCTTTTCCTTCCTCCTGAAAATCAATTCTTGCAAAATATGGTGAATCTATAGATCTTGTTAAATCTTTTAATTTCTTTGTATAAATTTTTGCCAAATGCTCTACTACGTAAGGTTCTTTTGAATTTGTTCCATCATATAATTTTTTGATTGTTGATTCTGAGACTTTCATTTGTTGTTTTATAATATCTATCGTTTCTTTCAAATAATTTTTTTCATGTGCTGTTTCTTTTATTAGTTTGTCTCTATTCATTATGGACTCCTTTCTCGAAAATTTCAACTTAGTATACAGCAAATTAACATAAATGTAAAGTCTTAATCTATAGATTTGGAGTTTACCAAAAAGTTTACAGTAATCTTTTTTCAAATTATAGGTTTACCATAATGTTTTTAGAATAATTATTGACAAAACAGTAAATAATATGTAAAATATTATGCATATAGGGATTTGGGGATGGTCCTTTTTTTCCCTGTTTAACATTGTACTAACAATAACAATGAATTTAAGGATAGTACTACTAATTCTTGTTTTGTATTACATAAACAATGGCGAGCTTTTGTAAGTTACTAATAGAGATTAAGGGTCAAAGGCTGGAAACCCTTTTAGAAAAACGCAAATGAATAACACATTGTTTTTATTTAAATTTAATAAATTGAGAGGAAAACTACTAAATTTAAGTCTAAACTTTAATTTTATTAGAAATTATTAATTATGACTCAATAGCTACATAGTTTTCAATATAGGGTGGCACCGCGGAAAGTTATTTCGTCCCTATCATATAATAAATATATATGATAGGGATTTTTTGATGCCTATCATAAGCCAGTTTCAAAATTTTTAATTTGCTGCAAGTTGGCTATACTTTAAGCAAAAATTTAGGAGGTTATTATGGAAAAGTACAGAACACATACATGTGGAGACATCACATTAGCAGATGTTGGTAAAAAGGTTAAA
>CALXMM010000004.1 GCA_944389475.1 uncultured Clostridia bacterium | reverse complement strand
GAGCTTATATATCATAAAAGGTGTTTCAAAGTATATATTTATTAATAAAGTGTGACATATGTTTGACAAACCTACAAACACTTACAGTATAAAGAAATAACATAATTTATAAAAAATATATAGAAATATATTATTTTGTTCTTTATTTATCATATCCAAAAACTTTTTTCAAAACAGATTTATATCTTTTAAAAATAGGATGATTCTCATCAACACCATTTATACAACTTTCGTAAACACTGGTATAATACCATTTTTGTTTTTCTTTTCCTCTTTTAAGAGAACCATATTCTTTTTCTTCTCCATATAATTCAATACAATCAGATAAATCCTCTAAATTGTTAATTTTGTCACAAGCTACAATTAATTTTGAACCCAAAGGAGCATTTTTTATATGTTCAATTGTATGTTTTTTTCTATCTTCCCATTCTAAAGATTTATCTGGTTCGGATGCATCATAAACATAGTCTCTAATCTTTTTTCCAAATTCTCTTTCTATATCATCAAATTCATAAGGCGTATCTTCTACTACATCATGTAATATACCCGCTGCAACAACATCTTCATCACATCCATTTCTTTGTAAAATCATTCCTACAGTGAATGGATGATATATCATATTAACATCTTCTACTTTTCTTTTCTGATTTTTATGTGCTTTAGTAGCAAAATATATTGCATACTCTATTTTATCTTTTCCTCTATACATAATAATCCCTCCAGTGGAATTATATATAAATATGTGACATTTTTCAACTAAATGTTTACATTTAACCAAAAAAATGATAATATAAAAGTTATCAATAAAAATTTTCAGTTGTACAAATATGGAGGACTAGTATGATTATACAGAACCTACCGATTACTGTGGAATTTCTTGGGACTCCCGAGTCCGGAAAGACTACAACGATTCACCGGTTGAAAGAAGTTTTGTCGAAAGACTATAGAACTTCAATAAACCAAGAATCTGCCGAGATTCTTCCAAAAAACTTTCATACTGGAAGTATGGAAGGTCATTTTTGGATGAAACTGGATACTATCCGAAGAATTTTGGAAAAGCAAGTTTCTAAAGGAGATTATGATGTGCTCTTAATTGATCGTGGGATTGTGGATACACTTTTCTGGGATTATTATTATAGAGCAACTGGAATGCTAACTGCTAAGCAGATTAGCGATATCAAAAACTTTTTTGAAAGTATTGGTATTAAATATCCAGATCTGGCCGTTTTTCTTACGACTACTCCTGAAGAAGCAATAAGGCGCCGAGGTGGAGAAGGCCATCTCGTTACACTGAATTTTCTGAAAGAATATAATTCGCTACTCCAGCTTTTTATGCAAACATTAGAATGTCCTGTATTTCAAAAGGATACAACTAATTGTTCAAAAGATGAAGTGGTGGAGAGTATTCTTAAGGAATTTTCCACTCTATAAAAGAAGAAGCTTCAAATTCATGCATTTTTTGCATCGAAATTTGGAGCTTCTCTTTAATTATTAAAGATTTTGATTTGGTATAGTTTTGCTTTTAGAATTATGCACAGCTATAAATGTTGATATTAAAGATACAATGTTCGAAATGATTCCCGCTATTGAGCATACACATATATTATAGATTAACCATAAAAAATAACAATAAAAAGCTACTTTTTTTACTTTTAATTCATTACCATTCCAAACAAAAAATAGATAGATTGTAGCTGCTAGAATAGGTAAGATGGAATATATATTTTCATATGTTAATATTCCAGAAATTATATATATAAGTAAAAATATTATAAAAATAAGTACATTATTAAATGCTTTATGCTTATCTTTAACTACTATTACTATATTTCTTATTAAAGCAATAATTTTTGTAATACAGCCGCTAAATGCTCCTAACAAGAGATAATGAATTATTTCTAAAGCATTTGTAAGTACCATAGTTTGAAATATTTTTTCTTTTTTCTTTCGGTGATATGCAATTAATGATAGTATAAAAGCTATAAATCCGGCTATTTGTGATAATATATAATACATATTTTGGTTCTCCATATTGTTCTAATTATTTTATACTATTGCATTATATCATTTTTTTCAATTAAGTAAAACCCTTTAGTTACAAAGTAAATCTTGAATTTTATGTAAATCAATTGTATAATAGAAGTTATAATACTAATATATATGCCAATGCAATTTTGCACAGAAAGGAAGACAAATGTCTTTGGCAGCTGAAGTCATCGAAGAAGCCTACAAAAAGAACAAAGGCATTATCTTGTATATTATGCCTGTCGATAAAAAGGGGCTTAGTAGTGTTGCTGTACATCTAACATATGTAGATGGAGCACATATGTTCCGTTATGGCATAAAAGAAACAAATCATCACTACTATGGGGAGGTGGAACTCGTAGCATCAGGAAAAAATGATAAGTTAAGAGTTCATCTTAAAAATAATCCTAAAATAGCAGTTGATGTAAATGGTTTCGTTTTAGATAAAAAAGCAATAAAACCTAGCCGAAAACCTTTTGCATATGTTTTGCCTGTTATTACCAAAAATGATAAAGAGGCAAACAATGTTTTTAGAAGGAGAGACAGAAAGATAATGCCTATGTTTTAAATTTAATTCTTCGAAAAAAGTCATTAAGTACTAATAATACTTAATGACTTTTTTTAAAATAAAAAAATTATGTTATTTCCTAATAAGAAATTCTTTTTTTGAGAATGAAAAAATTACATAAATTTTCTAAAAAGTATTGACAGTTGGTAAAAATTAGAATATCATATAATAAGAATATGAAATCAGTTTCACATACAAGGAGGAAAATATATGAAAAATATTGGGGATAATTGTAATTTATCTGAATTAAAGATTGGAGATAAAGCAATTGTAACTAAACTTGACATATCAAATAAGGCTGTTAGAAGACATTTATTAGATATGGGAATGACAAGAGGAGCGCAAGTTCAAATTAAAAAGATTGCACCTATGGGAGATCCAATTGATGTAGAATTAAGAGGATATGAATTAGCATTAAGAAAAGAGGATTTAAAATTAATACAGGGAGAGGTGATTAAATAAAATGAAAATCGGTTTGGTTGGCAACCAAAATAGTGGAAAAACAACTTTATTTAATTGCCTTACTGGAATGAATGCCAAAGTAGGAAATTGGCCAGGGGTTACGATAGAAAAGAAATCAGGAATTGTCAAGGGAACAAACCATGAAATAACTGATTTACCAGGAATATATTCAATAAGTCCATATAGTGTAGAGGAAGAAGTATCTAGAAAATTTATATTGGAAGAAAAACCAGATGTTATTATAAATATTGTAGATGCTACTTCAATAGAGAGAAGCTTATATTTAACAACGCAACTGTTAGAATTAGATTGTAAAATAATAGTTGCTTTAAATATGGCTGATATTTTAGAGAAAAAAGGTCTTAAAATTGATGACCAAAAGCTTTCAGAAAGATTAGGAGTACCTGTTGTTAGAATTTCTGCTTTAAAAGAAACAGGAATTAATAATTTAATTACAGCAATAGATAAACCTTATGAAAGAAGACCTATAAAAGTATTTGATGATAACATAGAAAAAGCTGCTCAGGATATTGGAAATGAATTAGGAAAAGACATTATAGATAAAAAATTCATTTCAATAAATTTAATGCAAGAAGATAGTAAATTTGATGAATATAAAACAGATTCAATTACAAAAATTGTGGAAGAATTAAAACCAAAATATGATACAGATATGGAAGAGGAAATAGCAACGCAGAGATATAATTTTATAGAAAAAATTAGAAAAGAATGTGTTGTAAAGAAAATTATTCCAGCTAGTATTTCTGATAAATTGGATAAAATCTTTTTAAATAAATGGCTAGCTTTTCCAATATTTGTAGTAATAATGTTTTTAGTATATTACTTATCAGTTGGAGTAGTTGGAAGTTATACTGTTGATGCAATAGGTAGTTTAATGGATAGCTTAGGTGAAGCTGTTAGAGGTGGATTAGAAAGCATAGGCACAGCAGAACCACTAGTTAGTTTAGTAGTGGATGGAATTATTGCAGGTGTTGGAGCAGTACTTGGATTTGTACCACAATTAATTATCTTATTCTTATGTATTGCATTGCTTGAAACTACTGGATACATGTCAAGAATTGCATTATTATTAGATAAATTGTTTAGAAAAATAGGATTAAGTGGAAAAAGTTTAATTCCTTTTATAGTAGGTTCTGGTTGCTCAGTACCAGGAATTATGAGTTCTAGAATAATTGAAAATGATGATGAAAGAACAATGACAACAATATTAACACCATTTATTCCATGTAGTGCTAAATTACCTATAATTGCATTATTTACAGGATATTTCTTTAAGGATAATGCAGGAATTGCTTCAGCATCATTCTATTTCTTAGCAATAGCAATAATTATAGTAAGTGCATTAATTATGAAAAAATTCATATTTAAACATACATCAAGTACATATATTTCAGAATTACCAGATTATAAATTACCATCACCAAAATATGTTGCTAAAGAAGTTTGGGATAAGGTAATAGCTTTTATAAAGAGAGCAGGAACAATTATATTGTTATGTTCTATAGTTGTTTGGTTCTTATTATCATTCTCATTTAATATGCAATATGGTGTAGATGTAGAAGATAGTATGTTAGCACAAATAGGAGATAAAATATCTTGGATATTTGAACCAGTAATAGGAACTAGAAGTTGGGGAGCTACTGTATCTGCAGTACAAGGATTAATAGCAAAAGAGCAAGTAGTATCTTCAATGGCTGTTATAAATGGATTATCAGATGATGTTTCAGAAGGTTCACAAATATTCTCAGCTGGAGGTAATTTCTCATTCTTTACACCTGCTTCAGCATATGCTTTTATGACATTTAACCTATTCTGTGCACCTTGTGTAGGAGCAATAGGAGCATTAAGAAGTGAATTAAAGAGTAGAAAGAAATTAGCAGGAGCAATTACATTCCAGACAGTCTTTGCATGGGTATTTGCTACAATTGTATATCAAATAGGAAGTAGAATAGAAAGTGGTGTACTAAATATAGCTAATATAGCTGTAATAGCTATTATAATAGCTGTTGTAGCAATTATAATTCATCAGTTTAGAAAAAATAAGAATGCAGAATGTTCAGGATGTCCTTATTGTGATTCTTGTGGAAAGGTAAAAAATAATGATTAATATAATAAAGTTGGCTTTTTAAATAAAGCCAACTTTATTGCTTATGTATTAATAAATTAGATATAGTATCAATAACTAAATTAATCATAACTTCATAATTAAGTTCATTATGTTTATGATAAACTACTTCATGACATAAATCATCTATTAAGTTAAGAGAGATATGAACTCTTTCCTCTAAATTCGTTTTATCAAATCCATTTTTTATTAGTATATCGGAAATTACTTTAGTCGTATACATTTCGCGTTCTCTATAGAAATTAGCAATTTCTTTATCAGAATGGGTCATGCTCATTATTTCCTCATGAGCTACTTTTGATAATTTATGATTTTCTACAAATTGATTTATAACTTCTTTTAATACGCTTTTTATATTTTCTTTTGATACTTGTGTTGGAAATTTATTGGCTACGGGATAAATTACATCCCCAGCATATAGTTTAATTCCTTCTATTAAAATATCATGTTTATCTTTAAAATATTGATATACAATACCAGTGGAAACACCTGCAGCTTTGGCTATTTCGGCAGTATTAGTATTGTAATAACCTTTCTGGCATATAAGGTCGAAACCTGATTTAATTATTTTTTGTTTTTTTTCTATAGAACGTTTTTGAATAGGTTCTCTTATATTATTTGTACTAATGATAATCACCTCTAAAATAACATAATAAAACTTAGTACAATCTAGTATAAGCTCTAAATCCAAAAAAGTCAAGATAGAAAGTATACATAATTAAAAGAAGGAATCGTTTGAGATTCCTTCTTTGCTATAATGTGGAGTAGTTACTTACCACATTTTGTCAAGAAATGGACTTTCCCTGAAGTATATCCTGCCAGTCCGAGAATATTGATTCCGGATTGTGGTGGTAATAGCTTACAGAGATGGGTACACCATTGAGATCGAGTGTGATAGACTTAACTTTTGCCAATGGGGGAATACGCTTGCTCGCTTTGAGAGCATGGTCAATATTTGAACCAGGCATAAAGCAGCCACACAACAGCTCGATAATCTTTTTTGGTGCGATGAGCGACTGAATACCATGAATCTGAAGAATTCCATAACCATAGAAAAGAAACCTCGCCGAAAAAATATCAGCACTGGAATCAGAACTGGAATTGGCAGATTCGAAGGTCATGACCCAATATGGTTCTTCACCATACTGAACATCGTTCGTGTCCAAGGACACCTTTACCAAAGTGTCAGACATAGTTGTCATTTTTACTCCTTATAGGTGAACTTTATCTTGGCCATACAATTTATGGGCTAAATATTATTATACTACAAATTTACATAATTTTCAAGCTGAATAATTGATTTAATCAACATAATATGATATAATATACAAGTATTTATATACCTTTTTTTTGGAGGTTAAATTGATTAATCGTAGAGGAAATATTCTAGCTTTTGTGATTGCATTTATTGTTTTTGTCATCATCACGATTTCCGAACTTGCGGCTGGTGTTTTCGATTGGTCTGAGGTACCTGGCAATATATTAGTGGTTGCTTGCTTATATTTTATATGCAAAGCTATCTACAGCTTTGGTGCTTACAATTCCAAAAAGTTCTATTTTGAAAATGGATTCAAGATAGGATTTTACCTTGCCGTTATAGAATTAATGAAAGATGACAAAAATTTATCTGAAACCAAATCTTTTGATGAGGAGGTAACAGATCTAAATGATAATGTTAGTACACAAGAAAGCGAGGAGTATTAGAAAGAACCTTGAATTTCAAAGTTCCTAGAGATAGAGCCAAATGTAAAAAACATATGGCTCTTTTTTTGTTTTTTTTATAAATTTTTTCACATAATAACCTCATAGAGAGTATTATATGGTATAATAAGGGTGAAAATAAAAAGGGTTTAATTAAGAGGTGATAATTATAAAAACAAAAATAGATGATTTATACATAAATTATATAGAAAAAGGCGAAGGTGAAAATATTTTAATTATTCCGGGTTGGGGTACAAATTATAATGTATATAAAAACATGGTAGAAGATATTTCGAAATATGCAAAAGTGTTTTATATGGATGTGCCTGGATTTGGTGAGTCTGAAGAGCCAAAAGAATCTTGGAATTTAAACGATTTTGTATCCTTAGTTAAAAAATTTATTAAGAAAAATAATATAGATAATGTTACTTTAATTGGACATTCAAATGGTGGAAGAATAATAATAAAAATGCTAGGTGAAGGTCATTTGAATTTTAAGGTTAGAAAAGCAATATTAATAGGAAGTGCTGGAATTGTTCATAAAAAAACATTAAAGCAAAAATTAAAATTATTTATTGTTAAACTTGGGAAAAAAATTCTTAGTTTTTCTATTATAAGAAAAATTTTTCCAAATGCCTTAGAAAAATTAAAGAAAAAAATGGGGTCTGCAGATTATAGGAATGCAACGCCAATCATGAGGGATACATTAGTAAAATTGGTAAATGAAGATTTAAAAGATTATTTAAATAAAATAAAAGTACCTACATTATTAATTTGGGGAGAAAATGATACTGAAACACCATTAGAGGATGCAAAAATTATGGAAAAGGAAATTCCAGATGCGGGGTTGGTAACTTTTAAAAATTGTTCACATTATGTATTTTTGGAAAGACCTATACAAGTAAATAATATAATTAAGAATTTTATTACTGGAGGAAAAACTAAATGAGAAATATAATTGTAGTAGAACTTTTAATAAATTTTGTTTTGTTAATATTATTTAATACACATATGCTACAGTTAAATTCCTATTTTTTTTCAAAACATTTTAAATGGATGAGAAAAAATACAAGAAAATTATTTACACAATTATTTTTAATAATAATTCCTACAATACTAATATATATACAAAACTTTGTAACAACTATAATTGCTATAATCATTTTAGGAATTTCAATTATATATAATGTTCCAAAAAGGAAATCTAAGATATCATTAAAATTTACAAGCAGAGTAAAAAGAGCGTTGATTACAGATATTTTAATTACAATCTTAGTTTTATTAGTATTTGGTATAGCTAAATATCTTGTAATAAAACTGATAGCTTTAAATATATTTGCGAATATTATAATAATTTTAACAAATTTAATAAATCAGCCAATAGAAAAATTAGTTAGAAAATATTATATTAATGATGCTAAAAAAATTTTAAGTAAAATGCCTGATTTATTAGTTATTGGTATAACAGGAAGTTACGGAAAAACAAGTATGAAAAATTATTTATATAGTTTATTGTCCGAAAAATATGAAGTTTTGAAAACACCAAAAAATTATAATACAACAATGGGAGTTGTAAAAACGATAAGGGAAGAATTAAAACCGACACATCAAATATTTTTGTGTGAAATGGGTGCAACTAATATTGGGGATATAAAAGAAATATGTGATATTGTAAATCCAAAATTAGGTGTAATAACATCTATTGGACCACAGCATTTAGAAAGTTTTAAAAATATAGAAAATATTATAAAAACAAAATTCGAATTAGCAGATAGTGTAAAGAAAAATGATGGAACCATATTTTTAAATTATGATAATGAATATATAAGAAATAAAAAATTAAACATGAAAAAAATAACCTATGGAGTAAACAATGCTAAATTAGATTATAATTCATATGATTTAGAGTCATCAAATAAAGGGTTAAAATTTAAAATTATAGATAAATCAACAAAAGAAGAGAAAGAATTGAAAACTAAATTAATAGGAAAGCATAATATTGTAAATATCACTGGAGCTATTGCTGTGTCAGATTATTTAAAAGTTCCAATGAAAAAAATAGCAATTAAAGTTAGAGAACTAAAAAGCGTTAAACATAGGTTGGAATTATTGCCAAATGGTAATATTACTATAATAGATGATTCATATAATTCTAATCCAATAAGTGCAAAATCTGCAATAGATACACTTGGAGAATTTAATGGAATAAAAATTGTTATTACGCCGGGGCTTATAGAGTTGGGAAAAGAGCAAAAAAAATATAATTACGAATTAGGAAAGTATATGGCAAATGTTTGTGATTATATTTTCTTGGTTGGAACGGATAATTATGAAGCAATGCTTGATGGAATAAAAGAGAAGAACTTTGATATGGATAAAGTATTTAAAGTTAATTTGCCACAAGAAGCTGTTAAGCAGATAATGGCTTGGAATTTAAACGAAATGGTGACAGTATTATTGGAAAATGATTTGCCTGATAATTATAATTTATAAAAATAATACATTTATTTTATAAAAAATGAAAGGAGAGAATTTTATGAAAATTAAATTAGGAGTTTTCTTTGGAGGAAAAAGTGTAGAACATGAAGTTTCTATAATTACTGCACTACAAGCCATTGAAAATATAGATAAAGAAAAATATGATGTAGTACCTGTATATATTGCAAAAAATAATAAGATGTATTGTGGAGATTTAATTGATGATATAAAACAATATATTCATATTGATAATTTATTAAATTTAAGTACACAAGTTACATTAGCTCAAAAAGATAATAAAGTAGTATTATTAAAAACGAATAAGAAATTTTATGAAAACGAAATTTATGATTATATAGATGTTGCATTTCCAATAGTTCATGGTACAAATGTGGAGGATGGAACTCTACAGGGATATTTAAAAATGTTTAATTTACCATATGTTGGATGTGATGTTACATCTTCTGCTGTTGGAATGGATAAATATGTTTCAAAGGTTCTTCTTAAGGAAAATGGTATACCTGTACTAGATTGTAAGTGCTATTATAAAAATGAGGAAATAGAGGATATAATAAAAAGTGTAGAACAAGATTTAGAGTATCCAGTTATAGTGAAACCTATTAATTTGGGCTCCAGTGTAGGAATTGCAGTTGCTAAAAATAAAGAAGAGCTAGAAGAGGCAATAGAGGATTCTTTTACATATTCAAGAAAAATTTTAATAGAAAAAGCGATAAAAAATTTGAAAGAAGTTAACTGTTCTGTATTAGGTGATTATGAGGATTGTAAAGCATCAGAATGTGAAGAATTAGATAAAACAGCAGATATTTTGTCTTATGAGGATAAATATTTATCAGGAGGAAAGAAAACTGAAGGAGCTAAACAATCTATGAATTCTGGAGTACTAAAATTACCTGCAAATATTAACAATGAATTAAAAGAAGAAATTCAAACATTGGCTAAAAGAACTTTTAAAATATTGGGATGTAATGGTGTGATTCGTATAGATTTTTTAATAGATGAAGATATAAATAAAGTATATGTAAATGAAGTAAATACTATCCCTGGTAGTTTGTCATTTCATTTGTGGAGAGCAGCTGGAATGAATTATACAGAATTATTAGATAAAATGATAGAATTAGCTTTAAAAAGAAATCGTGAAGAAAGTAATATGATATTTTCTTTTGATACAAATATATTAGAGGGATATGCAAATGGTGGATTAAAAGGTGGAAAAGGAAAATTAATATAAAAAGGGAAACCCACAGCACAGAAAAAGTTATTTCTTGTGTTGTGGGTTTTTGGAAAATGAGTCAGCTGATAAAGAAGTTTTTGAAGGGGTCTTGAATAGGCTCTGAAAGCCCGGTAAAATCAAGAGTATTCCCATCCTTGGAATAGTAAGAGCCCAACTTGACCTTTTCAGGGTCATAGTGAACATTCACTACTTCAAGTTTCTCCTTCTCAGCATCGGTCAAATCCGGATGGTTAGTGTACCGCTCATCCTTATGCATTTGGTGTGTAGCTACAAACTCCGCATGATAGTGCGAAGAGAAGCTCCTAACCTGAATTTCCACAGTTAGACCCTGCGGATTCATAAGAACGATATGTAGAGCCTGATACCCTCTCTTTTTAGGCTGAGCAAAGTAATCCTTTACATACAGCTGGTATTCGGGAAGAATTAGGCTTTCCTTTGGTACAAAAAGCTGGGGGAATTTGTCGGGGTCAAAACCAAGACTATTTTGTGGAGATGGCATAACCAAAACATATCCCTTTTTGAGAACGAAAAATGAAATGACATTGTTTGCCAAATCATATACTTCTTTAATAGAAGCTTCGTTATCATGCGGATTGGACCCTACGATGACTCTAACGCCTAACTCATCATTGATAGAGAAGGGGTCTAAACCATCGTAGATAAATGTACGAACTTTTTCTATAAAACCGATGTAGTTCTTAAGTCGTACAGAGATGCGGAAAGGAATATCGAACTTGCAAAGGAACTGCTTTAATTCCAGAACTTCCTGTTCAAACTCTGACAGGGAGTGGAAGTTATAGTATTTGGTACGATAAATCTCCAACTTCCTATGATAAAAATCCAAGTAAGTTGGGCTTAGTTCATCGCTCCTAAGTTCATCTGCAGCTCGTTCGACTTCTTTATTGTATTCCTCTTGTACTTTTGCTAAAGTCCCTAAATCACCATAAAGAAATGGAGTGAGATCGGGAAAAGCAAACCGCTCATGTTCGTCTGACATAGTTGTCATCCTTTCATATTTACAAATACAATGAATTAATATTATTATATCACATATTTTAAGAAAATACTAGATAACAAATATGATAAGACTGTGAAACCATATTAATTATAAGGAATTTTAAGGCATACCCCTCACTTGACTAGATACCTATGTAGGGTATATTATATATGAAGAGGTGAGAAAGTGAATAAAGAATGTCACAGTGAAAAAAAGACTGTTAGAAGTGAATCTGAAAAAAGAATAATAAACAATCGTTTAAACAGAATTGAGGGGCAGATTAAAGGAATTAAAAAAATGGTTGCAGAAGATAGATATTGTAATGATATATTAATTCAACTATCTGCAATAGAAAGTTCTGTAAAAAGTTTATCAATGCATATTTTAGAAAATCATATGTATTCCTGTATTACCGATAGTATAGAAAAAAGGGATACAGAAGTTGTAGATGAACTTATGAGTCTTTTTAAAAGGTTTAACAAATAGTTAATTGACCTAGATAATTGGTTAAAGAATAGCAATTATATTGCTAAAAATATAAATTTTTAAGGAGGAATAAAAAATGAATGAAATGGTATTAAATGTTGAAGGAATGATGTGTGCAGGTTGTGAAAAAAGAATAGAAAATGGACTAAGCACATTAAAAGGAGTTAAAAAAGTAAAGGCAAATCATGAAGATGGAACAGTAAAAATAGAATATAAAAAAGAACTTAATATTGATGATATAAAAGCAAAAATAACAGACATAGGATATAAAGTAAAATAGGGAAAGAGGGACAGTCCTAAATCCCTCTTTTTTAAGAGGAATTTTTATGTAATATGGGAATTGTTCCAAAATAAAAAAGGAGTTAAAAATGAAAAAAGTTGTTTTAAATATCGAAGGAATGACTTGTAGTGCTTGCTCAAATGGATTAGAGAAATACTTAAATAAACAAAAGGGAGTTAATAATGCAACAGTAAATCTAGTTATGGCAACAGCATTAATTGAGTATGATGAAAATTTGGTTAATATAAAGGATTTGAACAGATATGTTAAAGAAGCGGGTTTCAAAAGTCTAGGAGAGAAAAAAGAAGAAAAGAAAAGTAATGAACTTGCAAAACTTATAGTATTTGCAATATTAGGAATTATTTTAATGTATATATCAATGGGACAGATGATAAATTTACCTATTCCTAAAGTTTTAAGTATGATGGATAGCCCAAGAGTATATTCTATTACTTTAATGTTATTATCAATTTTATTTATAATTTATGGTTTTGATATTATAAAAAATGGAGTAAAGAATATTATTCACAAAATGCCAAATATGGATTCTCTAGTGGGTATTGGTGTAATAGTAAACTTTGCTTATAGTTTTTGGAATACAATTCAAATTTTTATGGGAAATACAGAACTTGTTCACCATTTATACTTTGAATCATCTGCGATAATTATTTTGTTTGTAAAATTAGGAAGATTCATAGATAAAAAGAATAAGGATAAAGCTGTAGATACAATAAAAAATTTAGTTACAATAACACCTAAAAGTGGAACTATTTTAAAAGATGGAAAAGAATTAAATGTAACAATTAATGAAATACAAAAAGGAGATATTGTTGTAAGTAAACCAGGAGAGAAAATTGCAGTTGATGGAACAGTAGTAAATGGAAAAACACATACTGATGAATCTTTTATAACTGGAGAAAGCAAACCAGTTAGTAAAAAGCCGGGAGATAAAGTTATTGCAGGAAGCATTAATTATGATGGTTATGTTGAATATAAGGCAGAAAAAATAGGTAGGGATTCTAGTATATCTAATATAGTAAAAATGGTTGTTGAAGCAACAAATACAAAAGCTCCTATTGCAAGAATAGCAGATAAAATAAGTGGATATTTTGTGCCAACAATATTTATAATTGCAGTAATTTCATTTATTTTAAATTTTGTTATTACAAAGGATATTAACCAATCCATATTAGCTTTAGTAAGTGTATTAGTTGTGGCTTGTCCATGTGCATTAGGATTAGCAACTCCACTTGCTATGGTTGTTGCAATAGGTAATTGTAGCAAAAAAGGAATTTTAGTAAAATCTAGTGAAACATTGGAAGCAATTAATAAAGTTGATACAATTGTATTTGATAAAACAGGCACTTTAACTACTGGAAAAATGACAATAGTAGATGGTGTATATAATGAAGTTACATTAAAATTGTTAAGAAGTTTGGAGAAGAATTCTAATCATCCATTGGCAAAAAGTATATGTGGGGAAGAAAAAGATTTATTTGAAACAAGCAATTTTGAAGAAGTACCTGGTTTAGGTGTTAAAGGAATTATAAATGGAAAACAATACTTTGCTGGTAATTATAAATTTGTAGAAAAAATGAATGTGGAAAATAAATTAAAAGATAATGAAACTGTTTTTGCTAGCAAAGGTGAAAGTATTGTATATTTATTTGATGAAAAAGAAACTCTTTTAGTAATTGGTTTGGCAGATACTATTAAGAAAGATATTGTAAATACGATAAAGAAATTAGAAAAAATAAATAAAAAGATTGTTATGCTTACAGGAGATAATGAAAAAACTGCGAGAGCTATAGCAAAACAAATAGGAATAGAAAATGTTATAAGTAATGTAAATCCAGAGCAAAAATTAGATGAAATAAAAGAATTAAATAAAAATAATAATGTTGCAATGGTTGGAGATGGAATTAATGATAGTCCAAGTTTAAAAGCTGCAACTGTTGGAATAAGCGTAGAAAATGGAACAGATATAAGTGCAGACTCAGCGGATGTAATATTACTTAATGAAAATATGGATAATATCACAAAAATATTTGATATTGGAAAACATACAATAAGAATAATTAAAGAAAATCTATTCTGGGCATTATTCTATAATATTTGTATGATACCACTTGCAACAGGTTTATTGCCAATTTCCATAAATCCAATGATAGCAAGTTTGGCAATGACTCTAAGCAGTTTAACAGTTGTACTTAATAGTTTAAGGCTTTTGAAGAAATAAAATATATTTTAGGAGAAATAATGAAAGAAAAGATAAAAAAACATGTAAAAAAGCATAAAATTTTTTATAGTGCAATATTTATTTTATTTTGCTTTTCTGGCTTAATATGTGCTGTTAATGAACTACAAGTTACATTTACATTTGCAAATATTTATAAATTGCATAATGGAGTTCAATTATATTCTCAAAATAATGTTATAGATACACCTTTATTTTTTTATATAGGAAATATATTTTTAAGTATATTTGGATTTAATTTCTTTTCATATAAACTATTTGCAATAGTGATTTTTGAAATAATATGTCTTTTAAGTTTAAATATATTGAGAAAATTAAATGTACCTATACATAGGGCTGTTATATATATTGTTTTAATTATATTACCTTTTTCTAGAGATTTTTATCAATCTGGAGCAAATTATAATATTCTAGCATTACTTTTTTGGTTATTTGGTATGTATTTAATTGTTAGAAAAGAAAAATACGAAATAAATTCACTAGAGCAAGGTTTAGCTGCTGCATTAGTCTTTGCTACTAAACAAAATATAGGTATATATTATTTAATTGGATTAAGTTTATTTACAATTTATAAATATAGAAAGAATATTAAAACAATACTAAAAAAGATATTTTCTCTATATGGAATTTTTATAGGAATTACACTTATTTGGGTTGTAATTCTTGCTATACAGGGACAATTAAAAGAATTTATAAATTATTGCTTCTTAGGAATAGGCGAATTTGCAAGTAGCAATATTTCTATAAGTTCAGGATATATTATTTTTTATAGTATTCCTTTTTTAACAATATTGGGATTGTTTATAATAAAAAAGAAATTTAAATTAACTTTAGGAAGTACATTTATTAATAACACTATATTCTTTTTGTGTTTTATGATTCCAAGTTTACTTATGGGATATCCAATATTTAATGGCACTCATATTATTTTAGCAACATTTGTATCCATATTATATTGTACATATGTTATAGATCAATTAGTTGGTAGAATGAAGGAATTATTTAATTTAAAAATAGTAAAAGTAATTTTAGTTCTATATCTAGGAGTAGTCCTTATAATAAATTTATATTATATTTGTAATTATGCAGGTATGTTATTGGATAAGGAGTATAGATTTAATTATGATAATCCATTTTTTGGAACATCTTCTTCAGAAGAATTAAATAATAAAATAGAACAAGTAGTGAATTTTGTTAAGCAAAACGAAGCTAATAATAAAAAGGTTATTATTTTTTCTACAGAAGCAAATTTATACCAAATTGTGCTAAAAGAAAATAATCAAGATTTTGACTTACCACTATTAGGAAATTGGGGATATAGAGGAGAAGAAAGAGTCTTAAATAAAATAAAAGAATTAAAAAACACATATATTTTAATTAATGATGAAGATATGCTAAAACAGGAATCTAAAACAATTAAAAATTATATTAGGAATAACTATAATAAAATCGGAGAAATTGCTGGTTTTGAGATTTATTTTATAAAATAAAAAAAACACACTAGATAGATATAATTTTCTATTAGTGTGTTTTATTTTGCATAAAAAAAGGGTAACAAAAAAGACACCTTTTTACAAAGTGCCTCTTTCGTATTGAATATATATTTAAACAAAAACGTTTAACAATGTTAAGCATATTGCAGCAAATACTGTTTTTAATGAAATTGTTATAGTTTTTTTAACTGCCTTATTAATAACTATTAATCTATGTTCTTTTCTAATTGTTAAAGCTAAACAATCAGTTTTATTATAATTTTCCATCGTATATCTCTCCTTTTTATCTATCGTAAATTCATAAAATTCTTTAGTGTTTTTTCTTAATATAGATTCATTATAAGACAAATATTAAAAATTGTCAACATTTTTATTACAAAAATGTAACAAAAAAATATAATATTTGTAATATTATATAAAATTTTGTAAAATTTACCAAAAAAACACAAACATATGGTACAATTTATATATAGGAGGTTTGGTATGCAAAAAATACTATTTGTATGCCTTGGAAATATATGTAGATCACCAATGGCAGAGTATATTTTTAAAGATTTAGTTGCTAAAAATGGTCAAGAAAAAAATTTCTATATTTCTTCTGCGGCAACGAGTACAGAAGAGATAGGAAATGATATGCATTATGGAGCAAAAGAAAAATTAATTGAACGCAATATTCCTTTTGGAAAACATAGTGCAAAGCAATTAAAAAGAGAGGATTATGATAAATACGATTATATTATCGGTATGGATAATAGTAATATAGTAAGAATAAAATCTATTGTAGGAGCAGATACAAAACATAAAATATATAAATTATTAGATTTTACGAATGATAAAAGAGATATCGAAGATCCTTGGTATACAGGAAATTTTACTAAAGCATTTGAAGACATATTAAAAGGATGTATAGCTCTATATAATTACATAGCAAAGGAGTGATTAATATGTCATATATTGAATTTAGAAATGTATGCAAAGATTATAAAATGGGAGAAGTTACAATACATGCATTAAGTAATGCAAATTTAAGTATAGAAAAAGGCGAATTGGTAGTAATTGTAGGTCCAAGTGGTGCAGGTAAAACAACTGCTTTAAATATTCTAGGAGGCATGGATAGTGCTACATCTGGAAGAGTTTTAGTTGATAATAAAGAAATAACTAAATTAAAAAATAGAGAGTTAATAAAGTATAGAAGAGAGGATATAGGCTTTGTTTTCCAATTCTATAATTTGGTACAAAATTTAACTGCGATAGAAAATGTGGAACTTGCAACACAGATATGTAAAAAATCTTTAAATCCAAATGATGTAATGGATAAGGTTGGATTATCGGATAGAAAAAATAATTTCCCATCTCAATTGTCAGGAGGAGAACAACAAAGAGTTGCAATTGCAAGAGCTATTGCTAAAAATCCTAAATTATTACTTTGTGATGAACCTACAGGTGCATTGGATTATAAAACTGGTAAACAAATATTAAAATTATTACAGGATATGTCTAGAAAAGAAAATATGACTGTTATAATAATAACTCATAATGGTGCTATAGCACCAATGGCGGATAAAGTTATTAAATTTAAAAATGGAACAACTGAAGACATTATATTTAATGATAATCCAACACCGATAGAAGAGATAGAATGGTAAATTAATGTAAGACCATATTATTAAGGAGGTGGAAGCATGAAAAAGGCATTATTAAAAAATAGTTTTAAGGAAATAATAACATCTTATAAAAGATTTATTTCTTTGTTATTAATAGCACTTTTGGGTGTGGGATTTTTTGCTGGGTTAAGGGCTTCTTCTCCAGATATGGTAGATAGTGTTGACAAATACTATAAAAACCAAAATATGTATGACATAGAAGTTATTTCTACTCTGGGGCTTACAGATGGTGATATTAATGCAATTAAGGAAATAGAAAATGTTGAAAATGTATATGGTACTTATTCGGAAGATATTTTAGTAAAAACAGATAATGAAGAAATTGTATCAAAAGTGTTAACAATTGAAGATGTAAATAAGCCAAAACTTATAGAGGGCAAAATGCCAGAAAATCCTGATGAATGTGTAGTTGAGAAAAGCTTTTTGACAAATACCAAAAAGAATATAGGTGATACTATAACTTTAGAGGCTAATCAAGAAAATGAAATACTTAAAGAATTAAATTTGAAAATTGTTGGAGTAGTAGATAGTCCACTCTATATATCTAGAGAAAGAGGAACAACTAGTTTGGGTTCAGGTACGATAAATAATTTTATATATGTCGATAGAGACAATATTAATTCTGATGTATACACAGAAATATATGTTACACTTAAAAATAGTAATAAATATACAACTAGCTCTAATAAATATGAAGACTATGTAAATGAAACAAAGGATAAAATAGAAGCCATAAAAGAAGAAAGGGAACAAGCTAGATACAATGAACTTATTGATGCCGCAAATGAGGAAATAGAGAAAGCGGAAAACGAGTTTAACACGCAAAAGGCTGATGGAGAAAAACAAATAGCTGATGCCGAAGCAAAATTACAAGAAGGAAAAGACCAAATAACAAATGGTGAGAATGAAATAAAAGCAAATGAAGAAACAGCAAATAAGCAATTTGCTAGTGCGGAGAAACAAATAAAAGATGGTAAAGCTGAAATAGAAAAAAATCAGAAAACATTGGATGAGCAAAAACAAAATGCTCAAAGTCAAATTAATGAAGCCGAATCTAAAAAAGCGGAATTAAATACTAATTTAGATACTATAAATAATGGATTGTCACAGGTAACAGCTGCATATAATGAAGTACTAAATAAATTGAACAATGAAAATTTGAGTGAAGAAGAAAAGACTATTTTAAATGCAACAAAACAAAGTCTAGAAAGTCAAAAGACTCAATTGGAAACAAATAAAACACAAATACAAGCAGGAATTAAAGAGATAGATAACCAAATTAATTCTGCCAATACTACGATAAAACAGGCACAAGCTAAAATTGATTCAGCCAAAAAACAATTAAGTAAACAAGAAAGTCAATTAGCTAGTACTAAGAAGAAGACCGAACAACAAATCGCAAGTGCTAAAGCAGAGTTGGAAAGCTCAAAACAGGAAATTCAAAAAGGTGAAGAAGAATTAAATAAACAAAAGGAAGAATTTAATACTAAAATTGCAGATGCTGAGAATGAATTAATAGATGCTAAAGATAAAGTTAATGAAATAGAAAATCCAGAATGGTATATTTTGGATAGAAATCAAAATGCTGGATATGCAAGTTTTATACAGGATACAAAAAGTGTTAATAGTTTAAGTCTTGTGTTTCCAATAGTATTTTTTGCAATAGCTATTTTAGTATCTCTAACATCTATGACTAGAATGGTTGAAGAAGATAGAACAGAATTGGGTACCTTAAAGTCTTTAGGATATAACAAAGCACAAATTATTTTTAAATATATACTTTATTCTAGTTTAGCTTGTTTAATTGGTGGAGTAATAGGTATTGCTATTGGACTACAATTAATACCAAGAATAATTTGGAAAATGTATAGTATGATGTATACAATACCGGAATTTGTAGTAGGCCTTAATTCGGAACATTCTTCATCTGGATTATTGATTATATTTGTATGTATTGTTGGAGCAACAATATATGCTGCTGCAAGGGATTTGAAAGAAAAACCTGCTAATTTGCTAAGACCAAAGGCACCTAAAATTGGAAAGAGAGTTCTATTAGAAAGAGTTGGATTTATATGGAAAAGATTAAACTTTTCTCAAAAAGTTACTATTAGAAATATATTTAGATATAAAAAGAGATTCTTAATGACAATAATAGGAATTTTTGGTTGTACCTCTTTAATCCTTACAGGATTTGGAATAAAAGATTCTATTTCTGCAATTTTACCAAATCAATATGAAAATGTATTTTTATATGATTTTAAAGTTGGACTAAAAACAAGTTTAGATAATGAACAAACACAAAATGTTATTACAGAAATACAAAATACTGAAAATGTAGATAATGTTGTAGGTACATATATGGTTGCTGATACTGCTTATCATAATGGTATGCAAGAAGATTTACAAATAGTGGTGCCAGAGAATTCTGATAATTTAAAAAATGCTATCAATTTAAATGATATAAAACATAAAAAGGAGGCAATAAGTTTAGATTCGAGTGGAGTAATAATAACGGATAAACTTGCACAGCTATTAGATGTAAATGAAGGAGATACAATTACTTTGGATGGAACTTCTGAAAAAGATAAAGAAGTTAAGGTTTCAAAAATAACTGAAAATTATGTAGCACATTATATTTATATGACAAAAGAAATGTATGAGGATTTATATGGTGAGCAATATAAGACAAACGTTTTGTTAGTAAAAGCTCCTAATATGCCAGAAGATAAACAACAAGAACTTTCAAAAAAATTATTGGAAGAGGGTAAAGTATCATCTGTTTCATTAAATTCTACTGTTGAGAAAACATTGGATGACACTATTAGATCTTTAAATTATGTTGTAATAATACTAATTGTTTCTGCAGGATTATTAGCCTTTGTTGTTTTATATAATTTATCAAATATAAATATAAGTGAGAGACAAAGAGAACTTGCAACAATAAAAGTATTAGGTTTCTATGATAAGGAAGTATATTCTTATGTCTCTAGAGAAACAATACTTTTAACAATAATAGGTATTGCTCTAGGATTGATAGGAGGATATTTCTTAAATTACTTTATAATAGGAACTTGTGAAATAAATATGCTACGATTTGCTAAAATAATACATCCATTAAGTTACTTATATGCTGTTTTAATTACAGTGGCATTCACTGTTATAGTAAATGTAATTACATATTTTGCATTAAAGAAAATTGATATGATTAGTAGTCTAAAGAGCGTAGAATAAGAAGCAGTAAATGTAAAAGGGAGAAAAAATTGAAAGAAAAGACAAAGGAAATTTTGAATAGAATTATTAATTCTAATTTTTTCATTATTTTACTTGCAGTTTTTATAATATTAAAAACCATTTTATTTTATAAAAATACAGTATGTATAAGCGAAAAGATAGATAAAATAACAATTAAATATAGTATAATTTTTGTATGTTCATTAGTTGCTATATTATATATATTGCCTAAAAGAGCAAGAAATATAACTGGTATAATTTTAAATACAATTATTAGTATCATATTTTTTGCGGATAATCTTTATTATTCATATTCAAGCAATATGCTTTCAGTGTTACAAATTACTAATATTCAGTATGGCGAAGAAATAATGTCTACATTACCAATGTTATTAAAGCCATATCAAATATTATATTTTATAGATATAATTATATTAATTATCTTATTTGTAACAAAATGGGTAAAAATAGAAAAAAGTAAAAAATCTAAGATTCAATATATTATTATAAGAACATTAATAGGTTTAGTTTCCTTTTATGTTTTTGTAAATACATCAGTTTATGCCAATGAAAAGTTTTTGGAAGATCCCTATAATAGGGATATACAAATAAAAAAAGCAACAATTTATGGATATCATATATCAGATATATTAAATGCAATAGATGGCTCTAAACAGGCTAAATATAAGAATAAGGAAGATATGCAAAAAGCATATGATTCACTAAAAGAAGAATATAATAAATATAGCGAGATTTATATAGATTATGCAGGAGCTATGGAGGGAAAAAATGTTATTATAGTTCAATTAGAATCAATGCAAGAATTTTTAGTAAACAAAACTATAAATGGAAAAGAAATAACTCCAAATTTGAATAAATTTATAAATGAGAATATAAACATTTCTAATATGTTTATGCAAAGTTATTCTACAACTGCAGATTCGGAGTTTTCAACAATAACATCATTGTATCCAGTCGAAAATGGAATGGCGTTTAGTAGATATTATAAAAATACTTATGATGATATTTTTAAAATGTTTCATCAAAAAGATTATACAACTTCTTATATGCACGGAAATCTAGGATATTTTTGGAATAGGGCTAATGTATATGGAAATATGCAAGTTGACCATATAGAATTAAAAGATAGTTTCGAGGATACTTCAGAGGATGTTATGGGGTATTTATCAGATGAGCTTTTATATAAACAAGCTGTTGAAAAATTAAAAAATTATAAAGAACCATTTATGTCACTTATTGTTTCAGCATCATCACATACAGGTTTCACCTTAGATGGATTGCAAGATAGGGGAAAAATAAATCTTGATGTAGGAAAATATAAAGATACTTTCTTTGGAAATTATTTGGAATCTGCTAATTATGCTGATTATTCTTTTGGAATATTTATAGATGAGCTAAAAAAAGCAGGACTATATGATGATTCTGTGATAATTGTATATGGTGACCATAATGGGTTAGATATGTATAATAATGAAATGTTAGATTTTTTAGGTGAATTAGATGGAAACATTACAGATACAGATATAAAATTAAATTATATTAGAGTATTAGCAGGAATGAAGATACCTGGTTTAAATAATTTAAGAATAGATAAGCCTGTAAGTAAGCTGGATATAAAGCCAACCCTAGCATATTTATTTAATTTAGATTCTGGGGTATCATTGGGAACAAATATGCTAGCTAGAAAAGATTTTATATGTTTAAATAACGAAAGAATTGTTACAGAAAATTATTATTTTGATGAGAATTGGTATGATATTAAAACTGGAGAAATAGTTGAGCCAAATGAAGAATTAAAAAAATACTATAATGATATGGAGATAGAGCTAGATATATCAAAATCAATAGTTTTAGAGAATTTACTCAAGTGAAAAATTGACTAAATCAACATAACATAGTATAATAATAAGTATACAATATTATGTATCCATTAAGGAGGTTACAATGGCTATCGACCATTATGGAGGTTTCATGAATAATTCTAGAGAAGTGCTGGAAATTATTGATGGAACCATGGGCATTGCTTGTGAGCAGCTTAAAGAAATCATGAAAGAAGTTCGAAAGGCTGTCGAAAATCATTGCTCAAGTGTTCGCATTTGTTTTAATAAGACTCCTTTAAGGGTTGAAATTCTTACAATGCTTCACAATGTGAATATCTTCAGTACCATAGGTTATGACTACACTAAGGATGGTGGATATACACTAATTCTTGGTTGGTAACCTACCATTATTCATTTTATATGGATACCATCCCTAACTCTTACTGAGTTGGGGATTCTTTTTTGTTTACTTTTTTCTTATCTTATGATAAGATTTTATACAAATAGGAGAATGATAGAAATGAATTTTTATGAAGGTTTAAATAAGTTAAAGCCACATAGAATCTTAAATAAATTTATTCAAGATTATCCAAATATAAAAACTGCAATAGATTTAGGTTGTGGTGCAGGAAGGGATACTGAATTTTTATTAGCAAAAGGTATTAATGTAACTGCAATAGATAGAGTTGATGTAACTAAATTTTTATATCAAGGGCTTAATGATGAAGAAAAGGAAAGATTAAATTTTATACAGGCACAATTTTCTAAAGTTAAATTGCCTAAAGTGGATTTAACAATATCTTATGAAGCATTACCATTTTGTGATATGGAAACATTAAAAAGTGTGATAAATAAGGTTGGAGAGTCCTTAAATGAAAATGGATTTTTTTTATGTAATTTTTTTGGTAAACATGATTCATGGGTAGGAAATAATAAGATTACTTTTTTAGATAAAAAAGAAATAGAAAATTTATTAAAAGATTTCAAAATATTGGAACTAAGAGAAATTGAACGAGATGGAGAAACTGCTATGCACCAAATTAAGCATTGGCATGTGTTTTGGGTAATTGCACAGAAGGCATAAAATATATGCTAATTAAATATATTTAAAATAGAAGTTAGGAGGAATTATAATGAAGGTTTTATTAATAAATGGAAGTTCAAGAAAAGAATGTACTTATACAGCATTAAGTAAGGTTGAAGAATCTTTAAATGAAGAAGGAGTAGAAACTGAGATTATTAATATTGGAGGTAATCCTATAAGAGATTGTATAGGATGTGGAATGTGCGCTAAAAATGGAAATCATAGATGTATATTTAATGATGATGTAGTAAATGAAATTATAGAAAAGGCAGAAAAAAGTGATGGATTTGTTTTTGGGTCACCAGTTTATTATGCACACCCATCTGGAAGGATTTTATCTGTATTAGATAGGGCTTTTTATGCAGGAAAAAAAGCTTTTGAATTTAAGCCTGGTGCAAGCATTATAAGTGCTAGAAGAGGTGGAACAGTTGCTTCTTTTGATGTCTTAAATAAATATTTTACAATTAATCAAATGCCTATAGTTTCTTCTACTTATTGGAATAATGTACATGGAAATAAAAAAGAAGAAGTAGTACAAGATTTGGAAGGTATGCAAACAATGTATAATTTAGGTAAAAATATGGCATGGTTATTAAAATGTATAGAAAGTGGAAAACAAAATAATATTGAGACACCTAAGAATAAAGATGTAAAAACTAATTTTATTAGATAAATGCCTTGAAAAATAGCTCGAAATATGTTAACATAAATGGATGGAAAAGGATGTTGATGTGTTTTGAGTATGGAAGAAAAAACTGTAGAATACTGTTTTGATTCTAATATTTATACTGGTGAGGATATAAAAAATAAAATTGAGGAAATAAAGAGGACATTTAGCAAAATTTCTAATAAACCAATAGTTGTTAGAGTAGAACTTAATGAATTGGGGCTATATGTACTTAGTTTTAAAATTTATGCTAAAAGAAAAGTTGCTAAAATGAAACCAAAAAAATTAAATAAGGTTTATATAGAATCACTTGGTGAATATTCAAATGGGTATATAAATAATTTAATAGAAAATAAAGATGATAGATATATAAAAAAATTAAATAACAGAAGTAAAGAACAAAAGGAGATTAAAAGTAGAAATAAGGAAAAGAAAGAATTAGATAAGAGATTAAAAGAAGTAGAAAAACAACAAAATAAACAAAACAAACAAAAAGTTAAAAAACAAAAACAAGCGAAAGTTGAATACATAAAAGAGAATCCTAAAAAGGTTGAAAAGACTAAACAAAAAGAAAATATAAAGAAGTATAATAATTATAAAAGTAAAGAAGAAAAAAAGAAAATTGATGAAGAAAAAATACAGAGAACGCCACATATAGAATATTTATATAGAGAAGAGGAGAGTAAGAATTTTAAAGAAATGTTAAATGATTTTATTCAAATGTTAAGAAATATTAATTCTCCTAAATTGGAAAGACAAAATAAAATTAATGAAAGAAATGTAAAAACAGTTGAGAAAGAATATCATTACCATTATAATCAAAATAATAAAAAGAAAAATCAAATAGGGGAAAAACATTATTGGAGTGATAATTATATTCCTAAGCAATATGGAAAATATAAAGAAACAAATAAAACATTTAAACCATTATAATAGTAATTAATAAAAATATTATTATAATTATTTGAAAAAGAATTCGGAGGATACATAATGGAAAAAGAGATAAAGACTTCTGGTAAAATGACATGGGCTTTTATATGGAGATTTGTACTATATTATATTGTTATTTCAATTATATTAGCTGTAATATTGTATTTTTTGCTAGGTAAAATTAATAATTTGGTTTTAGCAATATTTTCTATAATTACAATGGCTATCTTAATTTTTATACCTACTAAGTTAGCAACTTCAGATATTTTCAAGACCAAAAAAATGGATGATAAAAATTTAAAGAGATTTAAACGAAATATAATAATTTTTTATTTTATTGTAATGATAATAGTTTCCTTAGGTAATGCCTTATCTTATGCACTTACAATAATTGGGTTAGAGGATGCTAGGGTATCATCAGAACAAGCAATTGAAAAGAGTGAAGATTTAAGCGAAGATGAAAAAAATTCTCAAATTCAGCAACAAAATGACTATGTTAATAAAGTTATTAGTATAGAAAGAGAGACTTTTATAATAATTACAATAATTGATGCTATATTATTTGTCTTTGGAGTAATTATTCAATTTAAATTTACGAAACAATATCTAAAAGAAGATAATGATATTTAAAATATAGAATGGAGCTATAGTAAAATGCTAGAGCTCCAATTTTATGTTAATAAAATGAACTTTAAGGTCCGTCCCTAAAGTTCAATTTTAAATATTTACAAAAAAATAATAATGTGGTAAACTATATTTGTATTATGCAAATACGGGGAGGAATTTTATAATGGCTAAAAAAGAAAAAAAACATAGTGGAAATAATATTGCTGTAAAAATCACAGCGGGTATTTTAGCAGCTTTAATGGTTGTTAGTGTAGGAGGAACATTAGTATACTATTTAATTGGTATGTAATAGGAGTATAAGATGAAAGATGATATAATGACAGGAATCTCAGATTTTTACCAAACCAATATTTTAGATAGAATTATACAAATGTGGGAACATCCATTAGATTTAATATTATTTATTATAGATATTGCAATAGTAATATATTTAGCATATAAAATATTAAAACTAACAAAGGATTCACGTGCATGGCAAGTTCTTAAAGGAATTGTATTATTGTTAGTTATAACATGGCTTAGTGGTGTATGTAAACTTACAATATTACATGCAATATTGGATAAAGTAGTTAGTTGGGGAGTTTTAGCTCTTATTATTATATTCCAACCAGAAATTAGAAGAGCATTAGAACAATTAGGAACAAATAAATTAAAAAAATTTCTGGGATTTACTGAAAATATAGAAACAAAAACCAAAGAAAATATATACAAAATAGTAATTGCAGTAGAGGAGTTATCAAAAAGACAAATTGGAGCTTTAATAGTTATAGAAAGAGATATTGGTATAAAAGATATTATAGATACAGGTATTATTATAGATGCAGAAGTGTCACCTCAACTTTTAACTAATATATTTGTTCCAAAAACACCTCTTCATGATGGAGCTGTAGTAATAAGTAATAATAGAATAGAAGCTGCAGCATGTATGTTGCCTTTGGCTAGTGACCAAGATATTGCAAGAGAATTGGGAACCAGACATAGAGCAGGGCTTGGTATTTCTAAAGAATCGGATGCTATTGCGCTTATAGTTTCTGAGGAAACCGGAAAAGTATCAATTGCGAAAGATGGTACACTAATTGCTGATGTAAATGAAGAAACATTAAAGAAAATTTTATTAAAAAATATAATAACAAATAGGACGTCTGAAAAAAATAAAAAATCTAATATTATATGGGAAAAAATAAAAAAAGATAAAAATAAATAAATTATTTGATTTTATATTCCATATATGTTACAATAAAAAAAGTTTGAAAACTTGGGAGGAATTTACAAAATGGAGATTTTAAAATATGCATTAGTAGTAATATATATTATAGTTGCAGCAGCAATTATTATATTAACATTAATTCAAAAAAAGGAAGATAATGGTGCATCTGGAGCAATAACAGACACAGTTACTAATAATTTTTATGAGAAGAATAAAGGTAGAACTAAATCAGGAAAAGAAAAAAGATGGACAATAATATTGGGAATTGTTTTTGCAATTTTATCAATAATATTGGCAATTGTATTTATGTTAATAAAATAATTGGATATACTAAGAAAGCAGCTAATCACTGCTTTTTTTTAGATATAGAATTATTACTACAAGGAGGTAAAGATGCAAGAGGAAAATAGATTTGTAGAAGGATATTTTAGAAGACATGAAAGAGGCTTTGGTTTTGTTGTGGTAGAAGGACAAGAAGAAGATATTTATATTGCAAAAGAAGACTCAAAAGATGCTTTTAGCGGTGATAGGGTTTTAGTTAAATTAAAGAAGAAATCACACGGAGCAAGACAAGAGGGTATGATTTTAAAGGTCTTAGAACATAAGAAAGATACTTTAGTTGGTACATTTCAAAGGAATAAGAATTTTGGATTTGTAATTCCAGATGATAAGAAATTATGTCGAGATATATTTATTTCTAAAAAGAATTTTGGAAAGGCAAGGAATAATCATAAGGTTCTAGTGAAGATTACTAAATATCCGCAAAAAGGAAAAAAAGCAGAAGGAAAGATTTTAGAAGTTTTAGGCAATGTAAATGAAGCTGGAATTGATATGTTATCTTTAATTAAAGATTACGATTTACCATATAGATTTCCTAAAGATGTCGTAAAAGAAGCTCAAAGTTATGGTGAAAAAATAAATACTAATGATATATTAGGTAGAGTTGATTTACGTGGAAAATACGATATTTTTACCATTGATGGCGAAGATGCAAAAGACCTAGATGATGCTGTTTGTGTACGAAAACTAGAGAATGGAAATTACAAATTAGATGTGCATATTGCTGATGTAAGTAATTATGTAAAAGAAAATAGTTTACTAGATAAAGAGGCATTATTAAGAGGGACAAGTATATATATGCTAAATAGAGTTATTCCAATGTTACCAAGAGAGCTTTCTAATGGAATATGTAGTTTAAATGAAGGAGAAGATAGATTTACTTTATCTGTTAGCATGGAAATAAATGATAAAGGAAAAATTATTTCAAGCGAAGTATATAAAGGAATAATAAATGTTACAAGAAGAATGTCTTATAAGGATGTACAAGCAATATTGGATAATTCTAATGAGGAAATTGTAGAAAAATATAAGGATTATGTATCAGACTTTAAGCTTATGGAGGAATTAGCTAGAATTTTAAAGGCAAAGAGGTTAGAAAAGGGATATTTAAACTTAGATATTCCCGAAAGTAAAATCATATTGGATGAAGATGGATATGCAATAGATGTACAAAAATATGAGACAACTTTTGCAAATGAGATAATTGAGCAGTTTATGTTAGCAGCAAATGAAACAATTGCGGAAAAATTTTATTGGCTTAAAGCACCTTTTATATATCGTGTTCATGAAGAGCCAGATATTGAAAAGGTAAATGAATTAAATAAACTTTTGTTTAATTTTGGATATAAGGTTCATACAAAAGAGGGAAAAGTATATCCTGCAGAGTTTTCTAAAATATTAAAAGAAGTTGAAGGTAAACCAGAGGAAAAAATAGTTTCTCATATGATATTAAGGACTTTAAAGGTAGCAGAGTATGATTCAGAAAATAAAGGACATTTTGGAATAGCAAGTAAATATTACTGCCATTTTACTTCTCCAATTAGGAGATATCCAGATTTATTTATTCACAGAATTATTTCTAAGTATTTAAAGAATAATTATACTATGCCAGAAAAACAAGTAGAGATTTATAATGAAATTGCAGAAAAAGATGCAAGACAGTCTACTGAAAGAGAAAAGATTGCTACACAAGTAGAAAGAGATAGTATAGATATAAAGAAAGCTGAATATATGAGCAAAAAGATAGGAGAGCAATATGATGGTATAATTTCTGGAGTTACACAATTTGGTGTTTTTGTCGAATTAGATAATACTGTGGAAGGATTAGTAAGATTTGAAAACTTGGGTGATGATTATTTTGAATATGATGCAGACCATAAAATTTTAATAGGAGAAAGAACAAAAGAAACCTTTAAAATTGGTGATAAAATGAAAATAGAAGTAATAGAAGCAAATAAACAAGAAAGAAAAATTTCTTTTAAAAGAATAAAAGAAGAAGAAAAAGAAGAAAGTCTTTAGGTTAAACTAAAGACTTTCTTTATTGTATAGTTTGGTAGTATAAAGAGCTTATAACATAATAAGAAATAGTAAGATAAATTATCTAAATAAAGTAACAAAAGGAGCAAAAATTAGAACAATTAAGGCAAGTATAATAATTATTATACCAGCAGGTTTGTTACTGTTAACTTTAATTTCATAAACTGCATAATTAATTGTTTTTAAAAAAATAATAATTGCAATAATTAAAATTATGAAAAACATAATAATTCCACTCCTTTCTTGTTTCATTAAAAGGCACACATAATATGCGAGGTAAACCAGAAAATATTTCTTATTTCCTTCAAAAGCAAACTAGTCTTATTAGCTTGATAATAAAAAGCTAGATTTTATATTTGTAGTAACTTGCACATCAAAAAATGTATTTTTATAATTGGCAGACCAGTTGTAATTACTCCATTGCTTTTCATTTTTAAAATTTTTTATTAAATTCTTTCCTACACCATCTATATCTGCTTCAAATATTTTAGCAGTCTTATATTGATACTCAAGAATAGCATTTTCCAAATAAGAATTAATTAACCCCTCTAATTCTTTAATTTTATTAGGTGTAAGACTTTCAGAACTTTTATCTACGGACAAAAGTCTAGCATTTAAATAGATTTTAGAATTTACATATGGTGAACCATTAACAAGTTTTGAATCCATTTTTGTATCTTTATGATAGTATAGAGCAATATCTATTACAGAATTTTCCTTGTATGGGTTGTCTACGCTTATAACAGTGGATTCAAATTGATTTGTTAAAATTGAATGAAAAACACTTTCTAAAGCTGTTAATTCTCCAACTAACTTATCTTGTTTAAATACAGCAACACCTAAATTCTCACTTTCTCTATTATAGGTAACAAGGGGATTTTGACCTGCAACAATATTAAATTCATCTTCTGCTTCTGTTGTTTTTTGTGAAGATGGAAGCTTAAGTTTATTTCCATTTCCCAAGATTGCAACAGGATCACTATAATTTGCACTTAAAGAATTGAAAAAGCTAGAAATTGTAGCATTTACTATATGACCGGTGTATTGGTTCGAATAAGGTGTTAATTCATAATATTTTGCAACTAAATTTTCTAATTCCGGTTTAGAATTTGTAATATATTCTTTAGCAGAAGACTTAGAAATAATAATATTGCAATCAGGTCTAATTTGAACCTGATTAGAAAGAGTATAGATTTCCTGTCCAATTCCTTTATTTGCTATTTCCTCTGAAAATACTATTACTTTGCAATGTGATAAATTTATTTCTTTACTAATATAACTATTAAGTAGACTAATACCGCTATTTATGGAAGCACATTCTACACTATTTATTATAGTTGGAGCTGCTTCACCAGAAGTAGAAGTACTATCTGAGCTATTTGGAAAAGTAAGTTGAATTGTAAGCTCTAGATTATTGCTTTTCCCTAAGTCAATACCTAATGCTACAACATATGCTAAATCATCTATACTTTGGGTACTATAACATCCTGATAAAGAAAAGACTAATATTGATATTATGCAAAAAACAAGAAAATATAGTAAGAATTTACGTAATTTTTTCATTTTTTCCACCTCTCAATCTTTTCTTTATATTTGCAAATATTAAAATTAAAGAACTATATCCAAATAATAAAATAAATACTACATATTTAAAAATATTTATCTCTATATAATTTAATTGGGCTAAGTCAGTGGAAATTAAACTAATTATATAAATAATTCCAGCAAAGCAATAAAGTATGCCATTATAATCGGTTATATTGGAAATTTTTTTGAATATGTTTATAGAAAATGCAACAGCTACACATAAATAGCTTATAACAGCAACAGTCCATACTAGTAAAAATATTGCATCCAATCTTTGAAAGAATCTACCAAATTCAATATATCTGGTGGCTAAGTATAATGCCATGATTTCTTTACTATTTCTAATAAAAGGAAATAATGATAAAAAGCATACAATACCAAAAAAGAATAATATTACAGATAGAATGGTAGAAATTCTAGCAATTTTTTTGAAAGATTTGTCATCTCTTACCATTGGTGGCAAAAAATAAAGTATGGAAATACTAGAAAAGGCGAACATATTGCTAAGTCCAATTATAAAAGTTTGTTTTACTCCGCTACCTAAAAGTGGAAATAGTCCATGGAAATCATAATTTTTTATATTAGCTATAAAAACAAATATTATACAAAAAAGAATTACAGGAAGTATTAATAAATTAACCTTTGAGATTGTTTTAATACCTAATTTATTTGCAAATGTTATAGAAAAAATAAAAAACAAAACAATAATTATTATAGGCAACTTATTTAAATATATTATTTTTAAGTTCTCTGAAAAGCTTCTAAGTAGAATACTTGTAAAGACAATATAATAGCTTATAAATAATATTCCAGTTAAAATCTTTAATGCTTTACCACCTAAATATTCGGATATATCTAAAATATCTTGTCCAGAAAAATGTTTAAATAAGAATATAAGAAATTGCACAAACAAAAGCAAAATAATTCCAATAAATAGTATGTTAAGAGCAGAGGCAGAGCCAGTATTAGAAATTATACTTTTAGAAAAATTTAGTATGAGATGATTTATTATTATTATAAGTACTAATCCTATAGCTTCTAAATTACTTAGTTTTACATTATTCATTAGGGTGCCTCCATTTCATACTAATTTTGCCTTGTGCTTGTTCTCTTTTTGGGTGTAAATAATTATGTCTAAATTCTTGCATCCATGTAGGTAGAACAAAGAAATTCTTTGATTTTTTGTTTGAATTTGGATTTACGTATGGAACACCAAAAGACTTTAAGCTACATAGAATGCATAAATAAACATATAATCCAATTGCTATACCTAGGAAACCAGCTATATATGCTGAAATTGTAAATAAAAATCTGGTTATTCTTAAATGAAAACCAAAAGAAAAATCTGGAATGGCAAAAGATGCAATTCCTGTTATGGCTACAATTATTATTAGGAATGGACTTACTATACTAGCACTTACTGCAGCTTGTCCTAAAACTAAAGCCCCAACAATTCCAATTGTAGGACCAATAGGTGATGGAACTCTAAGTCCTGCTTCTCTAATTAATTCAAATGAGATTTCCATTACAATTAATTCGAAAATAATCGGAAATGGAACATTTTCTCTAGATGCCCAAAGTGAAAACAACAATTCTGTTGGCAATAATTCTTGATGAAAGTCCACAATTGCAATATAAAAACTAGGTAGTAAAAGTGTAATTGCTAAAGCAAGAAATCTTAAAAATTTCAAGAAATTAGCAAAAATAGGATTTAAATTAGTATCTTCAGATGAAGATATGAAATCTACAAAAGTAGCAGGTAAAATAATACAATATGGATTTCCATTTATTAAAATAACTACTCTTCCTGCATATAAGTTTTTTGCTGCCTTATCAGGTCTTTCGGATGAGATTACCTGTGGAATATTATACTTATTGTTTTCACATATTAATTGTTCCAATTGACCTGTGGATAAAAGAGAGTCTACATCTAAGTTATTCAAACGATATCTTACTTCAGCGACTAAATCAGAATTTGCTATATTTTTTAAATAACAAATGGCACAAGGAGTTTTACTTATTTTGCCTATGGAAACATTTTCTATTACTAAATTTTCTGTATTTGTTGCACGTCTTAACATCGAGGTATTCACACGAATTGATTCTACAAAAGCTTCCTGTGGCCCTTTAATAATAATTTCATTATTAGGTGTACTTACACTTCTCTGTTTAAATCCTTTTACATCTAAGTTAAAAGCAATGGCTATAGTATCAACAAATAATACACAATTTCCCATGTTTATTGCGGAAAATATGTTGTTAAAATCAGTTTCTTTCACCAAAGAATTTTGAGGTAATAAAGAATTTTCTATTTCTACTGCTAAATTATTAGAATTTTTTTTAATGATAACCTTTTTACCTTTATTATATGTTTTTAAACTTTGAGTTTTATACATATTAGCTTTATTTCTCATCATTAATGGCTGTAGAATAAATCTATTTATTAAATTAGAATCTGACATGCCATCTATATAAATGATAAAAGCAGAATATGATTTATTGTTGGATTTTAATTTGAAATTTCTAATAATAATATCACTGTTTATTAAAGTGTTATATTTAATGTTTATAAATTCTTTATTTTCTTTTATATTTGCAGATACTTTTTTGTCAAAATCATAGGTTATATTTTTAGAAGTTGAATTGTTTAAAGAAAAGTTGTAAGAATCTTTTGGGGCATTATATGTTATTAAATTATTAAGTGATTGTTTTAATCTAGAAAAATTCATAGTGTACTCCTATAATATAAAATAGTTAAAATTAGTAATTTCCAAAAAATAAAAAAATATGTACAATTTTGAAAAGATTACTATATACAATGAGTAATTAAACATGGTATAATTAAATAGATACTAGAAGAAATCTTTAATTATTTTAAATAGATTTAGGAGATTTATATGAAAAATAATTTTTTAACATTTATTTTAATAATATTAATTTTAGGAATTATAGGTGGACTAGCATATTTTGGCTTATCATATATTGGCGTAGATACGGAAAATATTTTATCATTTGTTACAGGAACAAATGAGGTAAGTAATGAAACAATAAAGCCATTAGAAGTTACCGGAAGTAGTTCTAATACATTGTTATCTGCTCAAATTGAGCAAGTTAAACCTGTGGATTCAAATATAAATACCCAAGTTTCATCTGGAAGATACAAATATTATTATGACCAATTGGATGAAAATGCTAAAATAATTTATTCAGCAGTGGAGTCAAATATAGAAAATTTAAAAACAGGTACTGCCAAAATTGATTTTGGTGAACGCTTTAATTCTTTACTTAATGAAGCAAATGGAAAAGAAATATTAAATAATGCTTATCAAGCAGCTTTAGATGCATTTAGTTTGGATTATCCGGATGTATTCTATCTTGATGTAACTAAAATGGTATTAATGATATATTCAAAAACTAATATATTTGGAACAAAATATACAGTAGATATAGAGCCAGCAGAAAATGCAAATTACTTAACTGAGGGATTTTCTTCTAAAGCAGATGTTGATAATGCATTAAATAGATTGGATACAATAAAAGATGATGTGGCAAGTCAAGTTGCAAATGATGATCCATATACTAAAATAAAAAGAATTCATGATTTTTTAGTTGAATATATAGAATATGATACATCTATGCAAAAGCCTAATACAAGAAATATATATGGAGCTTTAGTAGAAAAAAGTGTTGTTTGTGAAGGATATGCTGAATCATTAAAATTCTTATTAGATGCAGCAGGAGTTCCTTGTATAGAAGTAGTAGGAGATGGAACAAATTCACAAGGACAAACAGAGTCACATGCATGGAATTATGTTATGCTTAATGATGTATGGTATGCAGTAGATGCTACTTGGGATGACCCAACAATAATAGGCGGTGGAGAAGCACCTAAATCAGCAAAAACAAGATACTTTTTAAAGGGCGAAAATAGTTTTAATAAGACACATTTTCCAAGTGGGCAAGTTTCTGATGGAGGAATGATTTTTAGATATCCAGAATTAAGTAAAGAAGATTATGAATAATGCTAAACTAAATAACATAAAAAAATCTTCTTCATAAAATATATTATGGAGGAGGTTATATGTTTTGTAAAAAAGATAATTTAAATGAATTTATTTTAGGATTTTTTATATTAATTTTGTTGGTAATGATTTTTATTCCGATATCTATGATGCCAGAACAAAAGAATATTTTAACAATAATTGCAACAGATGAAGATAATCCAGGAGTTGGTACTACAAATATAAAATTTAGTCAAAATGATATAGTTATAGGCAATGCTTTATCACATGAAAATGGTGAAGATACAATAAATATAAATGAAAATGGTGTATATCAAATTTCATATCAATTGTATGGACAAAATGAAAATTTAGTAACCTTTAAGTTTAATGCAGTACTCTTAGTAAATAATAATCCTTTGGAAAATACTTTTAATGAAGGACCAATTCTAAGACAAAATACAGAAAATCGAATGACTTTATCAGGAACAGTTATTCTAAAACTAAATGCAGGAGATAACTTAAAATTGCAAGCAGTTACAATAGAAGATATTAATTTTCCAAGGGCAAGAATGGACATAGAGAAAATTGCATAATAAGTTAAAAAACTTAGTGTACAATAAATTTATACACTAAGTTTTTTTATTATAAAATTATACAAATAAGTCCGCCACTACCCTCATTTACGATTCTTTCCAATGTTTCTTGAAGTTTTATTTGGGCATCTTCTGGCATATGTGCTAATTTACTTTGTAAGCCTTCATTTACAAGTTCATGTAAGCTTTTACCGAATATATTAGATTCCCATATTTTCTTAGGGTCATTTTCAAACTCTGATAATAGTGAATTTACTAATTCTTCAGATTGTTTTTCTGAACCTACAATTGGAGATACCTCTGTTTCTATATCGGCTCTAATCATATGTATAGAAGGTGCTTTGGCTTTTAATTTTACACCAAACCTAGAACCTTGTTTAACCATTTCGGGTTCTTCTAAAATTAATTCATCAATAGAAGGTGTTACAATACCATAGCCTTTTGACTTAACTTCTTCTAGAGCAAAGGAAATTTTATCATATTGTTTTTTTACTTCAGAAAATTCAGAAATGGTTTTAAATAAATCACCATCATTGCAAATTTTTTCACCAGATATTTCTGTTAGAACATTATAGAATAATGTTTCCTGAAGTTCAATTGAAATATATACAGTTCCATTTCCAAGTTCTATTTTATCTATGGATGCTTTTTTTACTATTTCTGAAGTAGATAATGTTTTTATAGATGTATCTACTTGCTTTAATATTTTCGTATTTTCAAAAGCAGATTTTAAATCATTTAAAAGAGTAGTTCTTAATGGATGACTATCTTCTAAAATATCTATCCACTTTGGAAAATTAATATTGATTTGATTAATAGGAAATTCATATAAAACTTTTGAAAATATATTATTAATATCATCAAGAGTTAATTCTGAACAATTAATACAAATTACAGAAGTTTCATATTTTAATTCAAGACTTTTTGCTAATTCAATGGTGGATTCTGCATTTGGATGTTTAGAATTTAAAACAATAACAAAAGGTTTATTTAAATTCTTTAGTTCATTTATTACTCGTTCTTCAGCATTAACATAATCTTCTCTTGGGATATCAGTAAAACTTCCATCTGTGGTCATTACAATTCCTATTGTTGAATGTTCTTCTATTACTTTTTTTGTGCCAATTTCTGCAGCTTGTTCAAAAGGCATTTCTTCATCTGACCAAGGTGTTTTTACCATTCTAGGCATATCATCTTCTAAATATCCAATAGCATTATTTACCAAATATCCAACACAATCAACTAATCTAGTCCTCAATTTTATATTATTTCCAATAGTTATTTCTACTGCTTCATTTGGAACAAATTTTGGCTCGGTTGTCATAATTGTTCTTCCGGATGCACTTTGTGGTAATTCATCTGTAGCACGTTCTTTTTTATATTCGTTTTCAATATTTGGAATAACTAACAAATCCATAAAATTTTTTATAAAAGTAGACTTACCAGTTCTTACAGGACCAACAACTCCAACGTAAATATCGCCATCAGTTCGTTTTGCAATATCTTCATATACATTAATATTTTCCATTTATAAAATACCTCCTCATAGAAAATGTTTGTACTAAGTTACTTTAATTAAGTATATTAGTGGTTTGCTTAAGTTATTCCAATTTACTAAAATAATTTATTATGAACTTTTAAGTATTTTTACGTAGCTTAAAATTATTAAGGAGATATCTAAATTTAGTGCAATGTATGCAAGTGAAGGAGTTCACATTGCAAAAAGAGTAAACATATGATAAAATATCATGAGTTAAGGGGAGGTTACTTATGGAAGAAAATGAAATTTTAGAAGAATTAAGAGAATATAAACAACCTAGATTATTGGATATATTAAATAAAGTAGATATTAATAAAAGAGAAAAATTAATAAAACAATTAAGCCAAATAAATTTAAAAGAAATAGAAAAATTATATGAGAATATAAAAGAAACAGCAGATGTAGATGTTGGAGAATTAAAGCCAGTTAAATCTGTAAATCCAGATAAGCTTTCTAAAGAAGAGTTTGATGAATATGAGGAATTAGGTGCAAATGTTGTAAAGAACAATAAGTTTGCAGTGGTTATAATGGCAGGAGGAGAAGGAACAAGACTTGGATTTAATGGACCAAAGGGAACATTTAAAATAGATGTAGAGCCTAAACCTAAATATTTATTCGAAATTATGGCAGATTCTATTGCTAGAGCAAATAAGAAATATGGTGTTACAATACCATGGTATATAATGACAAGCAATAAGAATAATGAACAAATAGTAAACTTTTTTGAAGAGCATAGTTATTTTGGGTATCCAAAAGAATATGTTGGATTTTTTGAGCAAGGAGAATTACCACTAATAACAGAAGATGGACAATTGATAGTGGATGAAGATTATAATATAAGAAAAGCAGCAGATGGAAATGGTAGTGTATTTAAGTCTATGCGTGATAGAGGAGTAATAGAAGATATGAAGGCAAAAGGCATAGAATGGGTATACATAGGTCAGATAGATAATGTATTGCTAAAGATGGTGGATACATTGTTAATGGGAGTTGCAATAAAAGAAAAATCAGAGATTGGAACAAGGTCAATACTTAAGGCTTTTCCAAAAGAGAAGGTAGGAACTTTATGCTTAAAAAATGGAAAAGTAAAAGTTATAGAGTATTCAGAAATTCCAGAAGAAATGATAGAAGCCAAAAATGAAAATGGAGAAATGTTATTTGGAGAATCAAATATTACATGTAATTTATTTAGCTTAAATGCAATAGATAAAATAAGTAAAGAAAATTTACCATATCATAAAGCACATAAAAAATATGAGTATATGGATGAAAATTGCAAAATGGTAGAACCAAGTGAGCCAAATGCATATAAATTTGAATATTTTATATTTGACTCTTTTGAATTCTTTAGCCAAATATCAATAGTAAGAGGAAAAAGGGAAGAAGATTTTGCACCAGTAAAAAATAAAGATGGTGTAGATAGTCCAGAAACAGCAATAAAATTATATAATGAATATTGGAGGAGACATGAAGATGGAAGAATGTAGAATAGAAAATTTATATAATTTAGATGAAACAATTGCAAAAGATATATTTAAAGGATGTACATATCCATGGGAAGTTTTACCTAAAATAGAAGAGTTTATTATAGAATTAGGAAAGACATTGGATAAAGAAGAGTATGAGGAAAAAGGAGAAAATATATGGATAGCTAAGAGTGCAAAAGTAGCACCAACAGCATATATAAAAGGACCAGTAATAATTGGAAAAAATGCAGAAATAAGACATTGTGCATTTATAAGAGGAAAAGCTATTATTGGAGAAGGAGCAGTAGTAGGAAATTCAACAGAATTAAAAAATGTAATATTATTTAATAAAGTACAAGTACCTCATTATAATTATGTAGGAGATTCAATATTGGGATATAAATCACATATGGGAGCAGGTTCTATAACTTCAAATGTTAAATCAGACAAAAAGTTGGTAATTGTAAAAAATGGTAAAGAAAAGATAGAAACAGGACTAAAAAAGTTTGGCTCAATGGTAGGAGATAATGTAGAGGTTGGATGTGGTTCCATATTAAATCCAGGAAGTGTAATAGGAAGAAATACAAATATATATCCACTTTCATCTGTAAGAGGAGTTGTTCCACCACATTCTATTTATAAAAATAAAAATGAAATTGTAGAAAAAATTGATTAATTAAATTGTGCCGAAAGATTTAATTTTAAAATAATAACAAGAGAGCAGGGAAATAACCCTGCTCTTTTTTGCAGCAATATAATTACTAGATATATGTTTTATTTATCCTAGAATTATACACTTTGAGTACCAGGAATAAAATAATCTACTACTCCATAAATTAAAGCACCTATTATTGCTGCCATCCAAGATATTGTATAACCTGCAACGAAGAATTGTGTAGCATATAATGTAGCGACAGCAAGTACGAAACCAACAATACCTCTACCAAAACTACTAGCATGCAAGCCAGTAAATCTTGTAATTATATAGTCCATAATTGAAAGAACTATAGCAGCAATTGCTAATGTCCAAATATTATTAATTGAGAAACCAGGAGTGAAAAAAGCAGTTATAGCTAAAACTACAGCAGATGTTACCAATCTCCATAGTATTTGTCCCATGGTACTTGTTGTTGAATTTCCTTTTACATTCATTTGACTATCAGCCATAATATAAAACCTCCTTAAAATGGTTTCATAATAGTATTATTTACAAAGATAAATTAAATATTCAAAAATGTATAAAAAAATTAAAAAAAGGCATAATAAAATTGAAAGATAAGAGAAAATATTTGCATAAAAGCAAATAAGTTTTTATATGGAAATAGTAGGTGATATTGTGTTAGCAAATTTTTTAAGAGCTATAATTATATACATATTTGTTTTATTAGTAATGAGATTAATGGGAAAAAGAGAAATAGGGCAATTACAGCCATTTGAATTAGCAATTTCCATTATGATTGCAGATTTAGCCTCTATTCCAATGTCAGATGTAGGAATTCCTATTGCAAATGGAATAATTCCAATTTTAGGTTTATTAGTTATGCATTTAATAATTTCGGTTTTAAATATGAAAAGTTTAAGATTTCGAGAGATAGTTTGCGGAAAACCAACAATTTTAATATATAGGGGAAAAATTGATGAGAAAATTTTAAAAAGAGAAAGATTTACAATAAATGAACTTGAGGAAAGGTTACGTTCAAATAATATTTTTAATATCGGTGATGTGGAATATGCAATTTTGGAAACAAGTGGTCAAATAACGGTAATACCGAAGCCGGAGAAAAGGAATGTAGTAATAAAAGATTTCAATATAAAACCTGAATATGAAGGAATTGCATACGATTTAGTTATAGATGGTGTGGTAATGAAGGATAATTTGAAAAAGTTAGGAAAAGATGAAAAATGGCTAGAAAAGCAAGTCGCAAAATTTAAAATAAAACCCAAAGATGCTTTAGTAGTTACCATAGATGGAGAAGGACAATTTTTTTGCCAAGCTAAAGAAAGGAAAAATAAAAATGTATAAAGAAATCGTTGTGTGCGTATTAGTAATTGCTTTAATAATTAGTATGGATTTAATAAGCAATAATTATACTAAAGAAGTTTTTTCAAATTTAAATGAAAGTTTGGGAATATTAAGAAATCAAATGGAGGAAGAAAATAAAGATAAAATTAAAATAAATGAAGAAGTAAAAAAAGTAGAAGAACAATGGAACAAAAATTTAAATATATTGTCATGCTATATAGAACATAATGAATTAGAAAAGGTAGCAAGACAAATAACTGTAATAAAAGGAAATATTGATGTGGAAGAGTATGCACAAGCAATACCACAGCTAGATGAATGTGTATATATTATAAATCATATAGTAGATAAAGAAAGAGTATTAATAAGAAATTTGTTTTAATGAACTTTAGGAATGGGCCATAGCTTTGCATATTGCTCATCAAACAAAATCAGAGATTTTGATGGACTAAAGCTCATTTTTTTTGTAAAGCTCTTGACATTTACACTAAAATGGTGTAAAGTATAGTAGCATTACAAAAAGAAAAGGGTGTAATGATGGAAAAAAACATAGAAATAAGCATATTATCTCAAATTTATAAAAACATATTAACAGCAAAACAGTTTGAAATTTTAGATGAATATTATAATAGTGATTTTTCTTTATCAGAAATTGCAGAAAATCATAATATTACAAGACAAGCTGTAAGAGATAATATAAAAAGTGGAGAAAATAAATTATACGATTTGGAAAACAAGTTAGGAATTATGAAAAAAATTAAGGAACAGGAAAAAATAGTAAATGATGTTATTTCTAAATTGAATAATTTGCAAATACAAGATAAAAAGACAGTAGAAAATATAAAAGCAGAATTAAAGAAATTAATATAATTTTGAATTAGATTAAGGAGGCAATAATGGCTTTCGAAGGATTATCTTCTAAATTACAAAGAATAACAAGTAAATTCAGAGGCAAGGCAAGAGTTACAGAATCAGACTTAAAAGATATGTTAAGAGAAGTTAAACTTGCATTATTAGAAGCTGATGTAAACTATAAAATTGTTAAAGAATTTATTGCAGATATACAAGAAAAAGCACTTGGTCAAGATGTGTTAAAATCATTAACACCTGGACAACAAGTTATAAAAATTGTTAAAGATGAATTAGTAGAATTATTAGGTGGAACAGAAAGTAAAATTACATTTTTACCAAATGCTCCAACTATTATAATGTTAATTGGTTTGCAAGGTTCTGGTAAAACAACAACAGCGGGTAAACTTGCAAATATTTTAAGAAAACAAGGTAAAAAACCACTATTGGTTGCATGTGATGTTTACAGACCAGCAGCTATTAAACAACTTCAAGTTGTTGGAAAACAATTAAATATTCCTGTTTTCAGTGATGAAAATTCTAAAAATGTAGTAAATATTGCAAAAAGGTCAATAGATGAAGCTATAAAAAAATTAAATGATGTAATAATACTTGATACTGCTGGTAGACTTCAAATAGATGATGACTTAATGAAAGAATTGCAAGATTTAAAACAAGGTGTAAGACCACAGGAAATTTTATTAGTAGTAGATAGTATGACAGGTCAAGAAGCTGTAAATGTTGCAACAACATTTAATGAAAAAGTAGGAATTGATGGAATTATCTTAACAAAATTAGATGGTGATACACGTGGTGGTGCAGCATTATCTGTTAAGAAAGTTACAGGAAAACCTATAAAATACATAGCAACAGGTGAAAAACTTAGTGATATAGAACAATTCCATCCGGACAGAATGGCATCTAGAATTCTAGGAATGGGTGATGTTCTTTCTATAATAGAAAAAGCTGAAGAGTCATTTGATGAAGAAGAAGCTAAGAAAATGGAAGAACAATTAAGAAAGCAAACATTCGATTTAAATGATTATTTAGCACAATTAAGACAAGTTAAAAAAATGGGGTCTTTTTCATCTCTATTAAAAATGATTCCAGGAATGAATCAATTAAAAAATATAAAAGTAGATGATAAGGAATTTGACAGAATAGAAGCTATTATTTGTTCAATGACAAATGAAGAAAGAAGAGAACCTAGATTATTGAATGCTAGTAGAAGGAAAAGAATTGCAAATGGTAGTGGTACATCAGTACAACAAATAAATAAATTTATGAACTCATTCGAAACAACACAAAAAATGATGAAGAAAATTAAGACAGGTAAGGGAATGAGAAATATGATGAAAAATCTAAATCTTAAGGATTTAAAAGATTTTAAAATGTAGATTATTAATAATAATTAATAATAAATTACTTAGATTTTTAGGAGGTGAAATAAATGGTAAAAATTAGACTACAAAGAGAAGGAAAGAAAAAAGCACCTTTTTATCATATAGTAGTAGCAGACTCTAGAAGTCCAAGAGATGGAAAAGTTATTGCTCAAGTAGGAACATATGATCCTATGACAGAACCATCTACAATAGTTTTAGATAAAGAAGCTGTTGCAACATGGATTAAAAATGGAGCTAAACCTACAGACACAGTAAAAAAATTAATAGAATTAGCTAATAAAGACTAATGACTTGAGGAGGTAAACAAATGAAAGAAGTATTAGATTTAATGATAAGAAATTTAGTAGATAATCCAGAGGAAGTATCTATAAAAGAATTAAATGGTGAAAAATCAGTTGTATACGAAGTAAAAGTTGCAGAAGATGATATGGGAAAAGTTATAGGTAAACAAGGAAGAGTTGCTAGAGCAGTTAGAGCTATAATGAAATCTATAGCATCAAAAGAGGACAAAAAAGTTACAATTGAATTCATCGACTAAGGAGTTAATATGGAATATATAGAGATTGGACAAATTGTTAATACAAATGGGTTAAAAGGTGTTGTAAAAATAAATCCTTTTACTGATGATATTAATAAATTTAAAAGTTTAAAGTATATATATATACAATTAAAAAATGAACTCAAAAAAGTAAAAATTGAGCAAGTAAGATTTAACAAAAATCAAGTCTTATTAAAGCTCGAAGGAATAGATTCTATAGAAGAAGCAGAAAAATATAGAAATTTTTATGTGAAAACAGAAAAAGAAACCCAAGAAGAATTAGGAGAAGATACATATTATATTGTAGATTTAATTGGTCTTGATGTGTTTTCAGATAAAGATGAATATTTAGGCAAAATAGATGATGTATTTCCAACTGGTAGTAATGATGTATATGTAATAAAAGACAATCTCGGAAAACAAATATTAATTCCCGCAATTGCAGATGTTGTAAAAAAGGTTGATTTAAAAAATAAAAAGATGATAATAAATCTTATTCCTGGTTTATTATAGGAGGAAGAATGAAATTTAATGTTTTAACTCTTTTTCCGGAAATGTTTTCTGCTTTAGATGAAAGCATTATTGGAAGAGGAAAAGAAAAAGGACTAATAGATATTAATTTAATAAATATTAGAGATTTTTCTAAAGATAAGCATAAAAAAGTAGATGATACTCCTTATGGTGGTGGAGCTGGAATGGTTATGGAACCAACAGTAGTATATGATGCATTTAAATCTATTCAAGATGAAAATGCAAAAGTAATATATTTATCACCACAGGGAAAAACTTTAAATCAACAAATTGTACAAAATCTTGCAAAGGAAGAAAGTATCACATTACTTTGTGGTCATTATGAGGGTATTGACCAAAGAGTGATTGATGAAATTGTAGATGAGGAAATTTCGATTGGTGATTATGTATTAACTGGCGGAGAATTACCAGCAATGGTTTTAATAGATAGTGTGAGTAGGTATGTAAAAGGAGTTTTAAAGGAGGATTCTGTTCAAGAGGAATCTTTTACAAATGGACTTTTAGAATATCCACAATATACTAGACCTGAAATATTTTTAGATAAAAAAGTTCCAGAAGTTTTATTATCTGGACATCATGAAAATATAAATAAATGGAGAAGACATCAAGCTTTAATAAATACATATTTAAAAAGACCAGATTTGCTAAAAGAAATTGAATTATCTAAAGAAGATAAAAAAATATTAAGTGATTATAAAAATTTTAAAGAAGGAGGAAGTAAATAATGGATATCATAAAATCAATAGAGCATGAGCATCTAAAAGAAAAGATACCAGTTCTTAAGGTTGGAAATACTGTAAGAGTTCACCAAAGAATAAAAGAAGGAAATAGAGAAAGAATCCAAGTATTCGAAGGAATTATTATAAAAAAACAAGGTGGAGGTTTAAATGCTACATTTACAGTTAGAAGAATAGCTTCTGGTGTTGGTGTAGAAAAAACATTTTTAGTTCATTCACCATTAGTAGAAAAAGTAGAATTAGTTAGAGTAGGTAAAGCAAGACGTGCTAAATTATATTACCTAAGAGATAGAGTAGGTAAAGCTGCTAAAACTAGAGAACAAGTTGGTGCTAGAATTGAAAATAAAGAAATTACAGTAAAAACAGCTGTTGAAGAAGAACCAGTAGAAGAGGCTCCAAAAGCTGAAGAAGCTCCAGTAGAAGAAGTTAAAGCTGAAGAAACAGTAGAAGCTAAAGCTACTGAAGAAGTTAAAGAAGAAACTGCTAAAACAGAAGAACCAGTAGTTGAAGAAACTGTTAAAGCAGAAGAGCCAAAAGCTGAAGATACAGTTAAAGAAGAATCAAAAGCTGAAGATGATTCAAAGAAGAGCGAATAATTAGTTGTATTTACAGTTTTTAAAGTAATTTATGTAAAAAAATAAGTAAAAAACTATTTTAGAAAAATAATCTGTTATCTATTGACAGATTATTTTTTTTGCATTATCATATGAATAAGCAATCATATGAACGAATACTCATATGAAAACATATAATGTAATATAAATTCCTAAAAATAATTTAATTTATATAGTTGAGGAAAGCGAGGGTAATAATGGAAGAAGATAAATTTGTATGCTCGGAAATATGTCCACATTTTAATAAAATAAATAATGTTAAATCATTGGAACCAAAATCAGAAGAATATCAAAAATTGTCTAATATGTTCAAATTATTTTCAGATGAAACTAGACTAAGAATAATTTGTAGTTTATTAAAAGAAGAATTATGTGTATGTGATTTATGCGAATTATTAGGTTTAAATCAATCACAGGTATCACATCAATTGCAACTATTAAGAAATAGTAAATTAGTTAAATTTAGAAGAGAAGGAAAGCAAATTTTTTATAGTTTAGATGATGAACATGTTGAACTTATAATTCAAATGGCCTTAAATCACATTTTAGAGGAGGAAAAAAAGAATGGCAGGATGTAGTTGCAGTACTCACAATCATGAGGAATGTGAGGAAAAAGAAAATAATAAAAGTAAAATAATTTTATTCATACTTTCATTAGTTCTATTTGGAATAGGCTTTATTCCAGCATTAGAGCAGTTTAGAGTTTGGATATATTTAGTTGCAGTCTTACTTGCGGGTTATGACTTGTTAATAGAAGGAATAAAAAATCTCTTCAAATTAAATTTTGAAGAAAGTACATTAATGACAATTGCTATAATTGGAGCTTTTGTAAAGGGTGATTTTCCTGAGAGTTGTTTAGTAGTTTTACTATTCAAGTTAGGTGAATTCTTAGAAGATTTTGCAGAAGCAAGATCTAATAAAAACATAGAAGATATAACTAAAATTAAAGCTAATAATGCAAATTTAGTTAATGGTGATGATGTAAAGGTTATAAAAGTTGAAGATGTTAAAGTTGGAGATATCTTACTTGTAAAACCTGGTGAAAAAATTCCCGTAGATGGTGTTGTAACATCTGGAACATCTCAATTAGACAGATCACCAATAACAGGTGAAAGCAAACCTGTAAAAGTAGAAACAAATAATGAAGTAATTTCTGGAAGTATAAATTTAAATAGTGCAATTTATATTAGAGCAGAAAAAGAATATAAAGATTCAATGGCTTCACAAATAATAGATTTGGTTTATGAAGCTACAAATAATAAGGGCAAAACAGAGAAATTTATTACAAAATTCTCTAAGATATACACACCAATTGTTATAGTAATAGCACTTCTTTTAGTAATAGTACCATTAATTTTAGGTGCAAATATGGATAGATGGGTAGACATAGCATTATTCTTCTTGGTTGCATCATGTCCATGTAGTTTAGTAATTTCTATACCTTTATCATTCTTCTCTTGTATAGGAGCAATCTCTAAGAAAGGTATGATTATTAAAGGTACAAAATATATAGAAAACTTAGCCAAAACAGATATAATTGCATTTGATAAAACAGGTACTTTAACAACGGGTAAAATGGTAATAGATAAATTAGTAGCAAATGGAATATCAGAAAAAGAAATGTTAGAATATATTTATAGTATAGAGAGTTTATCTAACCATCCAATTTCAACAGCTGTTTTAAGCTATGATAAAAATGTAAATAAATTAGAAGTAAAAGATTACAAAGAAGATTCAGGACATGGATTATATGGAAAAATTAATGGAAAAGAAGTATTATTTGGAAATAAAAAATTATTGGAAAAATATAATGTAGATTTAACAGGATATGTAGATAATACAATAACACTTGCTGTTGATAGAAAGATAGTAGGTTATATAACATTAAAAGAAGAACTAAGAGAGAATGTAGAAAATATTTTAAACGATTTAAAAGAAGAAGGAGTAAAGGATGTTGCAATACTAACTGGTGACAATAAGAAAGCTGCACAAAATATTGCAGATAAACTAAATGTGTCAAGAGTATATGCAGAATTATTACCACAAGAAAAATTAAACAAAGTAAAAGAATTACAAGCTGAACATAATAAAGTAACATTCTTGGGTGATGGAATTAATGATAGCCCAGTAATAGCTACAGCAGACTTTGGAATGAGTATGGGAACAGGTTCAGAAATTGCAAATAATACAGCAGATGGAATATTGGTTTCTAATGATATTGCAATGTTACCAAGCATAATAAAAGTAGCTAAGAAAACAATGAGAATAGTAAAATTTAACATAGCTTTCTCATTATTAGCAAAATTGATAGTTCTACTAGTTGGATTATTTGGTACAGCTCCAATATGGCTTGCAGTTTTAGCAGATACAGGTGTCACATTACTAACAGTACTAAATACCCTAAGAATATTTAGATAATGAACTTTGGGGACGGACCTTAAAGTTCAAAAGGTAGACATAATGAACATTGAAAGATGCCTTTTAAAGATTATCAAGTATACGTAATAAATTGAAAAAATTTATTAAAATATAAAAAGTTGAAATCAAAATATATTGGTTTCAGCTTTTTTCTTGAAAAAAACAATTTTTCTTGATATAATTAACCTCAAAAAGGAAAGGGAGAACAATGAAAGTAGCATTTTATACACTAGGTTGCAAAGTAAATCAATATGAAACAAATGGAATGATACAAGCTTTTTTGGAGAAAGGTTTTGAAATTGTAGATTTTTCTGAAAAAGCTGATATTTATGTAATAAATACTTGTACAGTAACGAGTATTTCGGATAAAAAATCAAGACAAATGATTAGAAGAACAAAGCAATTAAATCCTGATGCACTAGTTGTAGCAGTTGGGTGTTATGCACAAGTAGCAAAAGACAAATTAGAAGAAATAAAGGATATAGACTTAATTCTTGGAATTAGCGAAAAAACTGAAATTGTGAGATATGTAGAAGAGGCATTACAAAATAAAGAACCACAAGAACATATATCGGATGTAATGCATCAAAAAGAATTTGTTGATTTTGGCAGTGTAAATTATACGGATAAAAATAGAGTAGCAATAAAAGTACAAGATGGGTGTAATCAATTTTGTACATATTGTATTATTCCGTATGCAAGAGGTCGTATCCGTAGTAGAAAAATAGAAAATGTAAAAAAAGAAGTAGAAGATTTAGCTAAAAATGGAATTAAAGAAATTGTTATAACTGGAATTCATGTTGCTTCATATGGAAAAGATTTAAATGAAAATGTTGGACTTATAGATTTATTAGAAGAAATTAATAAAATAGATGGCATAGAGAGAATACGTTTAAGTTCTCTAGAACCTACATTAATAACTGAAGAATTTGTAGAAAGACTAAGTAAGCTGAACAAGATATGTGATCATTTTCATTTGTCACTACAAAGTGGATGTGATGCAACCTTAAGAAGGATGAATAGGCATTACACCACTTCTGATTTTAAAAAAGCAACAGATTTATTAAGAAAAACATATCCAAATGTTGCTCTAACTACGGATGTAATTGTAGGATTCCCTGGTGAAACTGATGAGGAATTTAATATAACATATAAATTTTTACAGGATATAAATTTTTATAAAATGCATGTGTTTAAATATTCTCAAAGACATGGAACTAAAGCAGAGAAAATGCCTAATCAAATAGATGGAAAGATAAAAGAAGAAAGAAGTAGAAAATTAATAGAATTATCTGATAAAAACGAAAAAGAACAGAATAAAAAGTATTTTAATAAAATTTTAAAGGTTTTAGTTGAAGAATTGGAAGATGGCTATTTTAAGGGGCACACAACAAATTATATTATGGTTAAAATAAAAGATACGGGTGAAGATTTACAAAATAAAATCGTAAATACCAAAATTATTGATACAGAAGGAATAGATTTAATAGGAAAATTAGTAAAATAATATTGATAAAAATAAAGAGTTATAGTAAACTAAAAGAGTAATTATGTATTTTAATTAATAAATATAAATGAAGATAGTTATACAAAGGAGAAAGCAATGGAAGAAAATAATCCAAACAAATTTTATTTAGTTGTTAAAGTAAGCAGATGGACTAAAATTAGAAATTTCTTTATTTTTAAATTTAGAAGAAATAGGAGATATGTTAATGAATAAGACTAAAAGAAAGATATTTGAGACAGCTATGCAGTTATTTGCTGATAAAGGATATGAAGCTACTAGCATAGAAGAAATAACTGCAACAGTTGGTGTTGCGAAGGGAACTTTGTATTATCATTTTTCTAGTAAAGAAGAAATATATAATTTCTTAGTAGAAGAAGGAATGAAACTTTTAAAAAATAGTATTCAAATAAAAACTGATAGAGTGTCTAATTATATAGATAAAATAAGAGCTATAATTTTAATACAAATAAAAGTAATTGTGAGGTATGAAAGCTTAATAACAATAGTTCTTAGTCAAATTTGGGGCAAGGAAGAAAGAAATAAAAGAAGTAGACAATATGTATATGAATATTTAAATATTGTTGAAAAAATAGTTAGAGAAGGAATAGAAAAAGGTGAAATTATTGATAGAAATCCTGAAGTAATTGCTTCCGAAATATTTAGTCTTACGAGCTCTTGTTTAATATATAAATTAAAAACAGAAAAAGATATAGATATTCAATCTATGTATAAGGAAGTAGAAAAAATTGTAATATCTGGATTAAAGAAGTAATATTACAAAAGTATTACAAAAATATTGCAAAAATGAAATAAATAATTAAAGATAAAATTATTGTAGATTTATGAAGAAAGATGTATAATAAATTTAGTTTTTAGGAATTTACGTAGGATAAAGGAGGGAATTTACATGTCTAGATCTGGCATAGTAAATGTTAGAATGGTAATAACTGAGGAGAAGATATTATCAAATATAGAAAAAGTACATAAAATGATTAATCCTAAGAGTAAGAAGCAAATCATCCAACTTGATGATGATACTTATTTTAAGGATTTAGTAGAAGCTATAAAAACATATTTGGTAGAGTATCCAAAGAAACAAAATTTCCCTGCAAGTGTTTATAATGCTGCTTTTAATCTAGTTGAATTTGCTACTAACCAATTTGAAGAGAACACTAAACAAATTGAAAATTTAATAAGACAAAGAGAATTAAATATAAGTTTAGGTGGAAAATTAAAAGACTTACTTCAAAAGGTTGACAATAAGGAAAAAAATTGGAAAGAAGAAGTAAAAGAAGCTCAAAATGATTTTGATGAAGATATAATAAATACATTATTAATTATTGGAAGATGTAGAAGCAAAACAACAGATCATTATAAAGATGCTTTAAAACTAGTAAAAGCAAGAATTTCTAATTTGGAATCAAACTTACATATCGAAATAGATATGGAAAGAATAGAGGATAGATCAAAAGCATTAAGCTATATTGGACTTGAAATAGCAGATGCATTAAAAGAAATACCAGCACCAGTAGAAGAAAATGTAGAACAAGAAGAAGCTCAAGTTGAGGAACCAGTTCAAAAAGTAAAGAAAGTTAAAAAAGCAAAAGTTGCAGCAATTGCTCAAGAATCAGTTCAAGATGCAAATGTAGAACAAGTAGCACAAAAATCAAAACAAAAAGTAGAAAAAGTTCCAAAGATAGAGAGACTTCAAACAACACAAGAACCACAACAAGCAGAACAAGAACAATATGTTGCAGAAACATTCGAAGCAAAACCAAGCTTATGGCAAAGATTTAAAAATAGCAAATTTGTAAGAGCTATAAAATATATAATGAGCATAAGAGTAGTTCTTGAGGTTCCAGCACTTCCAGATGGAAAAACAGAAAATTAAATTGTTCTAACAATTATGATTATATAAAAATACTATATTACTGATTGTTGGTAATATAGTATTTTTTATAATTTATGGGGATTTAATTAATAAATTTTAAAAAAATTAACAAAAGGTATTGACATATTATATTAAAAATAGTATACTAAATTTCGTTGACAGGCTCCTTTAGCTCAGTTGGTCAGAGCAACCGGCTCATAACCGGTGGGTCCAAGGTTCAAATCCTTGAAGGAGCACCATTTTTTATATATTTGGGTAGGTGGCCGAGTGGCTAAAGGCGGCAGACTGTGGTCTTTGGTTAATCAAAAACCTAAAATTGCAGCTCATATAAGTGATTATATGATGAACACCAGGCTAATTCGGGGAACTCTTAACAGTTAGGCTGATGACAATCCCGAGCTAGAAAAGTATTTTTCGAGTGTAGAGACTTTATACCTGGTATCTTAAACAAGATAAAGAGAAAGTCCAGACTACAAACATATATATGGTAGTGAAAACTATAGTAGTAAGAAATCTGTTCTCATTTGAGTACGATGGTTCGAATCCATCCCTGCCCACCAATAAAATACAAGCTAAGTCTTGTATTTTATTTTCAACAAAACAGCAAACAAAAGTTCGAAAACATATTTTTAAGAAAGGAAAATAAAATGTTAGAACAATTAAAAGAATGTCAATTATGTCCTTTTAAATGTAAAGCAAATAGATTAGAAGGAAAATTAGGAAAATGTAAAGCAAATAATAAATTAAAAATAGCATTAGTCTCATTACATCATTTTGAAGAACCATGTATTAGTGGCACAAAAGGTTCAGGAACAATATTTTTCTCAAATTGCAATTTTAATTGCGTATTTTGTCAAAATTATCAAATAAGTCAAGAAGGAATGGGTCAAGAAGTAAGTATAGATTTTTTAGCGAAAAGTATGTTGGAACAACAGGAAAAAGGAGCACATAATATAAACCTAGTAACACCTGTTATGTATGTATATCATATAATAGAAGCAATTAAAATTGCAAAAAGTCAAGGATTAAGAATTCCAATAATATATAATTCAAATGGATATGAGAATATTGAAACAATTAAATTATTAAAAGGATATATAGATGTTTATTTACCCGATTTTAAATATTTTAATGATGAATTAGGAAAAAAATATTCTAATGTAAATAATTATTTTGAAGTTACATCAAAAGCTATACAGGAAATGTATAAACAAGTAGGAGCACCAAAATTAGATAAAAATGGAATAATACAAAAAGGTTTAATAATAAGGCATTTAATCCTTCCAAACGAAATAGAAAATAGTAAAAATGTTTTAAAATGGATTGTAGACAATATAGGGAAAGAAGTATATGTTAGTATAATGGCACAGTATTTTCCAACGTATAAAGCAAAAAATATAAAAGGATTGGATAGGAAAATAAATAAATTTGAATATGAAGAAATAGAAAATTATATCTATGAATTGGGAATAGAAAATGGCTATATGCAGGATTTAGGAGAACATGAAGAAGAATATGTACCAAACTTTAAGAATACATTGACTTAAATCATAATATAATATAAAATATTGTGAGGAAAAAATGGTGAGTATCTAAAATAAGAACTCTACCAAAATGAAGGGAAGAGTCATATGAAAATAACATATAAAGATAAAACAGTAGAAATGCAAGAGCCAAAAAAGGTGATTGATGTATTCAAAGATGAATGTAATGAACATGTTATTGCTTGCATTTGTAATAACCAAATACAGGCATTAAACCATATTTTAACAGAAGATTCAGTTATAAAATTTATAGATATATCTGATAAAGATGGTCTTAGAATTTATATAAGAGGATTAAGTTATATAATGGCAAAAGCATTTTATGATGTATATCCTGATGCTTTGTTAACAGTTGATTATCAATTATCAAATTCTATGTTTTTCGAGATTGACAACATGAAAGTTACAGAAGAAATGATAAAAAAAGTTAGCAAAAGAATGCAAGAAATAGTTGATGCAGATATTCCAATTGTTAAAGTAAAAATGTCAAAAGAAGAAGGTAATGCATTCTATGAAAAGCATAAAACTTTAAGAGGAATATTACAAAAAGATATAGAAGAAAGAGACCATGTTACATTATATTATTGTGAGGATTATTATAATTATTTCTATGGTGTTATGCCAATATCAACTGGTTATATGAGAATTTTTAAATTAGAGAAATATAAACATGGTTTTATAATAAGATATCCAAACAGAAAAGATATAACAAAATTACAACCATTTGTAGATAGTCCTAAGCTACTAGCAGCATTACAAGATTACGAGAATATACATAGATTACTAGATATAAATACATTGTATAAATTAAATAAAAAAGTACAAAATGGTGAAGCGAAACATATTGTATTGTTAGATGAAGCATTACATGAAAAGAAAATTTCTCAAATCGCAGACAAAATAGCTAAAAATAAAAAAGCAAAGGTAATTTTAATTGCTGGACCATCATCATCTGGAAAAACAACTTTTGCACAAAGATTAGGTTTGCAATTGGAATTAAATGGTTTAAGACCAGTTACTATTTCTGTGGACAATTATTTTGTAGAAAGAGAAGACACTCCAAGAGATGCTAATGGTGAATTTGATTTTGAAGATATAAATGCAATAGATAGAAAATTATTTAATGAACAAATTTTAAAACTTATAAATGGAGAAGAAGTAGAAACACCTACATTTAATTTTCATACAGGACATAAAGAATATAGAGGAGATAAATTAAAATTAAATAAAAATGATGTCCTAGTAATAGAGGGAATTCATTGTTTAAATGACAAATTAACATCAAATATACCAAAAGAAAATAAATTTAAGATATATATAAGTGCTTTAACTGTTTTAAATATTGATTATTTTAATAGGATTTCTACGACAGATTCAAGACTAATAAGAAGAATAGTAAGAGATTATCAATTTAGAGGCTATTCTGCACTTCATACATTAAAAATGTGGCCATCTGTAAATAGAGGGGAAGAAAAGAATATATTCCCATTTCAAGAAGAAGCAGATATTATGTTTAATACATCATTAGTATATGAAATATCAGCATTAAAACCAATGGCTTTACCATTATTACAAGAAATAGATAGTTCAGAGCCAGAATATGCAGAAGCAAAGAGATTATGTGAAATATTACAATATTTTGAAGAGATACCAAAAGAATTAATACCTACTAATTCATTATTAAGAGAATTTTTAGGTAATGGAGATTTTAAATACTAGGAGTAAAATAATGATAAGTAATAGTAAATTTACAGAAATAGATGAAGAATTTGTGTGTGAACATTGTGGAAAATTAGTTCCAAAATTAAGATATTCTTGTAGAAATCATTGTCCATATTGCTTGTATTCTAAGCATGTAGATGTAAATCCAGGGGATAGACAAGAAATGTGCCATGGAATGTTAAAGCCAATTGGGATAGAATTAAATTCTAAAAAAGGATATGTAATAGTATTTAAATGTGAAAAATGTGGTGCAATACGAAAAAATAAAGCTGCAAAAGATGATAATATGGATTTAATTATAAAATTAAGCAGTAATCCATTGTCATAGTAAAAAAATCCCTATATATTTATATAGGGATTAAATTTTTCTATTTAAATTTCCATTAGTGTATTGAGAACCTTCTAATTTTTTACCACTTTTAACTGTACTTATTATTTTATTTATTTCTTCAATATTTTCATCTAATAAATTTATTCTTAATGATTTAACATTAAAATCATTTGTATCTATTGATGTAGTTCTACTATTAAAAATAGTTGTAATTGTTTGTATGTTATCAGGTATAAATCTAAAATTAAAACCAATTCTATCTTCCAAGAAAAATTTCTGGTTAGTGTTAAAACATTGTTTTGAACAGTTTGGGTAACATTTATTAGATTTACCTAATAAGCAATAATTTGTATTCATTAAAGGAACATTACCATAAGCAAATAATTCTAAATTATTACCATAACTATTGCATAATGAAATAATTGCAGATTTATTTAATTCTGGAGATATTCCTATAGTATTAATTCCTAAATCTAAAAATTCTTTTACAGTGTTATTATTAAAGACATTTACTGTATAATTTGCAATTAGATCAAAGTCTTTATTATGTCTTTTACATAAAAATTTTAGGTATTCAATGTTGCCAACATTAGAAAATACAAAACCTTTTATAGGATAATTTTCTATAGCCATTTTTATGTAATTTGCTAGTAGATATTTATAATTTGCTTTAATTATAACTGGTAAATAAATATATAAATCAGCTTTTTCAGCAATACTGTTTATACTGTCTTTATAATGACTATCATAGAAATATTTTAATGGTATATATGCCTTTGAAAAATTATTTAAATCTTGATAATTTAAATCTTTATTTAAAATATTAAAGCAAATAGAAATATCTTTTCCTGTTATTTTAGGAGAAGTATTTTTAAGCGGTGTATAAATATTTACAGTGGTCTTTTTAAAACTATTTAAAGCAATGTTTTCTATTTCTGCAAGAGCTTTTCTACGAAGTTCATTTATAGTACTTATTTTTGGAATAAATAAATTTGTATCTAAATTTACATTTATGTCATTAAATTGAAATTGTGTATTATTAGTCTTTTTTAGTTGACTTATAATTCTATCAACATCCAATGGTTTATTAATTGCTTTAATAGGTATTACATCTGATTTCTCTGTTACAGAAATATTATTATAAATGTTGTTTGGCTTATTTATTGTAGAAACAGTTAAAGTAATAGGCTCATTTTCTTTTATTAGAATATTAGCATTTAAAAAGATTTTTATATTTTCTATATTATTTTCGTAAGAAGAATTGGCTAATTGAGTTAATCTTTTACTAGATAATTTATATATTTTAGCGCCAAGAGGTATTTTGCCTTTCATTCTTCCTATGGTAATTTTTTGTCCTTTACTTGCTGAAGAAACATTTTTTCCATCAATTATTAATTCTGAAATGGTATATTTTCTGTGGCTATTATCAAAAGAAATTGTATCTCCAATAGAAATACTATTTTTTAGTGTAAAAGAAACATATCCTTTTGATGAATTATAATTTGAAATATTTCCAATATAAACTCCTGCATTGTTAGGCTTACTAGGAAAGACAAAATCAGTATTAGGTGAAGATTTTAAGTGTCCACTAGAAAAACCACCTCTATTAAAAACTTGTAATAAGTCATTTCTGTCATTTTCATCTATTTCACATTTACCCGTGTTTAAATAATTATCAATATATTTTCTATAGATTCTAGTAACTGTTGCGACATATTCTGGGGATTTCATTCTTCCTTCTATTTTAAAACATGTTACACCAGCATCAATTAAGTCCGGTATAAAGTCCAAACCACATAAATCCTTTGGACTTAAAATATATGCTGGGTCAGAATGAGTACCCTTTATTTTATAAGGTAATCTGCATGGTTGAGCACATTTGCCTCTATTTCCTGAACGACCACCAATCATACTAGACATTAAACATTGTCCAGAATAAGAAATACATAGTGCACCATGTATAAATACTTCTGTTTCAATATTTGTATTTTGACAAATATTATATATTTCTGGTATTGAAAGTTCTCGCGAAAGAACAGCTCTTTTAAATCCAAGTTTTTCCATTGTTTGAGCACATTCCAAATTATGAATAGTCATTTGAGTACTTGCATGAATAGGCAAATCTGGAAAATTTTTAATTAAGTACATAGCTAAACCTAAATCTTGTACAATAATTGCATCAATTCCACATTTATATGCATATTCTGCTAGGTGAACTGCGGATTCAAATTCTTCATTAGTAATTAAAGTATTTAATGTAAGATGTGTTTTTACATTTCTAAGTTTGGCATAATCTATTGCCATTTCTAAAGTTTCATAATTAAAATTATTTGCAAAAGCTCTTGCACTAAAGTTACTAGCTCCAAAATAAACACTGTCAGCACCATTTTGAACAGCGGCTTTTAGACAATCAAAATCACCAACGGGTGAAAGTAACTCCAATTAAATCACCTCTTTACTAATTTCTTAATTTGTATGGTTATTGTAACATAAAAAATAATACTCACATATTATATCATATAAAAAAAGCAAAATTAAGATTATTAATTAATAATTTTAGCTAAAGTTAGGGGGGAAAACAATGCAAGAAGAAAGAGGCATGAATTGCGGATGCAACAATTGTGGTCCATTGGGAAATATTTTTTCTGGATGTGGAGATAGTGAAATATTATTTTTTATAATAATATTTTTATTGTTATTTACTAACTTTGGAAATTCAAGATGTTGTTAATTAAGTTAGAATAAAATTCAGAAAAATAATTAAAAATCCCCTATTTAAATCTTTAAATAGGGGAAAAATACTTGTAAAAAAAAGATAGTTAGTGTAAAATATGAAAATGAAAATACAGTATATATTGGAGGAATTAAATTGAGATTATTAGATATGAATAGCGAAGAGGATAAACGAAAATATAAAGAATTTTTAGAAGGTCATGAAAGATGTCATTTTTTACAATCACTAGAATGGGGAAAAGTAAAAAGTTTTTGGAAAAATGAAGTTATTATAGTTGAAGATGAACATAATAATATTATAGGCTCTTTAAGTGTATTACTTAGAAAAATACCTATTTTTGGATATTTAATGTATTCTTCAAGAGGACCAGTTTGTGATATACATGATGAAAAAGTATTAAAAGAAATAACAGATGGTGCTGCAGAATTAGCTAAAAAATATCATGCTATGGTTTTAAAAATAGAGCCAGATATTAAAAGTGATGATAAAGAATTTAAAGAAATAATTACTAAACTAGGTTATAAAATTAAGGATGATGCTAAAGATTTCAAGGATGAAATACAACCAAGATATGTATTTAGATTAAATATAAAAGATAAAACAGAAGATGAAATATTCAAGAATTTTCATTCAAAGACAAGATATAATGTCAGATTGGCAGGAAGAAAAGGTGTTACCATAAAAGAAGGTAATAAAGAGGATTTAAAAGATTTTCATAAAATAATGGTTGAAACAGGAGCTAGAGATGGTTTTATGATAAGACCATTAGAATATTTTGAAAAAATGTATGATGAGTTAGCACCAGAACATATGAAAGTTTTAATGGCATATTATGAGGGACAACCAATAGCAGGTGTTATTCCAATTATGTATGGAAATAAAACTTGGTATTTATATGGAGCAAGTAGTAATCAACATAGAAATTTAATGCCAAATTATTTGTTACAATGGGAAATGATAAAATTAGCTATTTCCAGAGGTGATGATATATATGATTTAAGAGGTGTTTCTGGTGTTGTAGATAAGAATCATCCACAATATGGATTGTATAGATTTAAACAAGGATTTGGAGCAGAATTCACAGAATTTATAGGGGAACTTCACATGGATTATTCTCCTTTAAGATATAAATTATATAAAATATCCGAAAAAATCTTTAAAAATGTTAGAAGTCTAATTATGAATAGACATAAAAAATAGTTTGAAGGAGAAAAGATGGGTATTTTAGTTATAGAAAAGCAAGATTTAAAGCATAATATAGAGCAAATAAAAAAATATGCCAAGAGTTGTAATGAAAATTTAAAGATAATAGCTGTAGTTAAGTCGAATGGATATGGACTAGGGTTAAAGGAATATTCAAATTTTTTAATAGATAATGGAATCGATTTCTTAGCTGTAGCAAGTGTTGATGAATCTGTAAAATTAAGAGAGTATGGAATAAAAGAGGAAATTTTAATGATGTCATCAACTGCAATAAGAGAAGATATTCAAAAAATGGTAGAGAATGATATTACCATAACAATTGGTTCAAAAGAATCAAAAGAAATGTTAATAGATGTTTTAAAAAATATTAATAAAAAACCAAAGGTGCATATAAAAATAGATACTGGATTTGGTAGATATGGATATTTATATACTGATATAGAAAGAATAATAGAAGATATAAAAGAATTGCAACAATTTTGTGAAATAGAAGGAATATTCTCACACTTTTCTACATCTTTTTATAAAGAAAAATGGACAAGACTACAATTTGAACGCTTTACAGAGGTATTAAAAATATTGGAAAAAAATAATATTAATATACCTATAAAGCATATTGGAAATTCTTCATCTTTTATAAGATTTCCAGAGATGGACTTAAATGCTGTAAGAATAGGCTCAGCTTTTTTAGGAAGAATTGCTGTTCAAAATAATTTAGGATTAAAAAGAATAGGATATTTAGAAAGTGAAATATCTGAAATAAAAGAATTACCAAAGGGATGGAATATAGGATATTCTAACACCTATAGAACAAAAAGGAAAACAAAAATAGCATTGGTACCAATGGGATATGCAGAAGGGTATCATATGAAACTCGAAAGTGATATGTTATCTTTTAAGAATAAAGTTAGAGATGTAATTCGAGCTATAAAAAGATTGTTTAAAGATACAAAACTATATGTAGAAATTAACGATAAAAAATATCCCATACTAGGAAGAATTGGTATGTATCATGTTACTGTAGATATAACGGGGGAAGATTTGAAAATAGGAGCAATAGTAAAAATGAATGCGAATCCTTTATATGTAGATTCTTCAGTTAGGAGGTTATATAAGTAATGGAAAAAACTAAAAAAAATGGCTTTTTTAAGAGCGTAAAGAATAGTATATTTAATTTTGATTCATATCAAGATTTTGCAATGGAAGATGTAAAAAAGGGTATAGGATATTTTTTGAAATTATTACTATTATTTTCAATAATTGTTTCAATAGTATTTTCTATATTGCAAGTGGTGGTTACAATACCAAAAGCTAAAAATTTTATTGCAAATGATTTACCAAATTTTTCATATGTAAATGGAATTTTAAATGTTGAAAGCAATGATGCGGTTACTATAGATAAAATAGCAAATAATGTTCTTGTAATTGCAGATACAAAAGATTTGGATGAGTCAAAAATAAAAGAATATCAGGAAAAAATAGAATTGTATGATGTTGGAATTTTAATATTGAAAGATAAAATATATATAAAGAACTCATATAATTCTGAAGGGATTCAAGAAATGCCAATGAGCAGTTTGGGTGCTCTATATGGAAAAAATGAATTTAATAAGCAAGATGTATTAAATGATATTAATAGTGTTAATATGATTTCATTATGCATAAGCCTAATTTTGACAGTTTTCTTAGGATTCTTTATTACTTATTTAATAATAAGTATTTTAGATATAATAATCCTTGCATTATTAAGTAATATTATTGCAATGTTGTTAAGAGTAAGAATGAAAGTGTCTGCATTAGTAAATATTTCAGTACATGCAATGACTTTACCAATAATATTATTACTAATTTATGTAATAATACTACTTACAACAGGATTTGAAATAAAATATTTTAATATTATGTATAGAGGAATTTCTTATGTTTATGTAATTACAGCTATCTTTTTAATTCGTTCTAGTTTAATTAAGCAAAAAATAGAACTAACTACAATAATACAAAAGCAAAAAGAATTAGATGAACAAATGAAGGAAAATGAAAAAGATAAACCTAAGGAAAAAGATGAACCAAAAGAAGAGAAGAAAGATGAACCAAATGATAAAAAAGAAGAAAAAAATGAAAATGAGGGGAAAGAAAATAATTTAGGAAACGAAGCTAAGGGAGAAGTATAAGCAAGGAGGATATCATTTTGATGGAAAATTCAAACAAAAATAAGGAAAAAAATAATGAACAAAAAAATTTTTGGATTTCTTCTATAATTTTATTAATAATTATTATTGTATTAGCTATAGTATCATATTTTATATATAGTAGTAATGAAAAAGAGGAAGATGCACTTGTTTTACCTTATACAGAATTGGTACAAGATATTAATAACAATACTGTTGAAAAGGTAGAAATGACAGTTGGAAGTACATCTGTTAAAGTAAAATTAAAAGATGAAGAAGAGCAAAAGACATCAATAGTTCCAAATCTACAAGCATTTACAGAATATATACAAACAAAGGTTGAAGAAGGAAGCGAAATAGAATTAATTCAAAAGAAACCAAATGTATTATTATCTATAGGTGATACATTATTTACAATATTACCAACATTATTAATGATTGCATTAATAATTATGCTATTTAAAATGCAGGGGTTAGGAGATAAAGGAAAAGTATATGATAGTGAAGAACAAGATACAAATGTAAGATTTGATGATGTTGCAGGTTTGGATGAAGAAAAAGAAGAAATGGTTGAAATAGTTAATTTCTTAAAAAATCCAGAAGATTTTTATAAGATGGGAGCAAAAGTACCAAGAGGAGTTTTACTTTGTGGAAAACCTGGAACAGGTAAAACCTTAATTGCAAAAGCAATTGCCGGAGAAGCAAATGTACCATTTATTTCTATGAGTGGTTCAGAATTTATAGAGATGTTTGCAGGTCTTGGAGCTTCTAGAGTTAGAAAATTATTTGAAAAGGCAAGAAAATTAGCTCCATGTATAGTATTCATAGATGAAATTGATGCAATAGGAGCAAGAAGAACAAATGCAAGTGGTGCAGAATCAGAGAACAACCAAACATTAAATCAATTATTGGTTGAGATGGATGGGTTTGATTCTAATGAAACAATAATAGTTTTAGCCGCTACAAATAGACCAGAAATGCTAGATAAAGCTTTATTAAGACCTGGTAGATTCGATAGACAAATAATAATAAACTCTCCAGATCAAAAAGGTAGAGAAGAAATACTTAAAATTCATAGTAAAGACAAGAAAATTGCTGAAGATGTGGATTTTAAAGATATTGCGGAAGATACTGCTGGTTTTACAGGTGCAGAACTTGCTAATATCTTAAATGAAGCTGCAATTATTGCAACAATAAATAAGCATGAAGCAATTAATAGAGATGATATAGAAGAAGCAATTAAGAAAGTTACAGTAGGACTAGAAAAACATAGTAGAGTTATATCTGAAAAAGATAAAAAATTAACCGCATATCATGAAGCTGGACATGCAGTTGTAAGTAGATATTTGGAAACGCAAAATGATATTAAGGAAATCTCAATTATTCCTAGAGGTGTAGCGGGTGGTTACACAATGTATAAGAATAATGAGGATAAATATTATATTTCTAAAACAGAAATGGAAGAAAAATTGGTAGCATTATTAGGTGGTAGAGCAGCTGAAAAATTAGTATTGGATGATATATCTACTGGGGCAAGTAATGATTTAGAAGTTGCTACAAATATTGCTAAAGATATGATTACAGTTTATGGAATGAGTGATACAATTGGTCCTATATCTTTAAAAGATTCAGATAATCCAAATCAAATGATTATGTATGGAGAAAAAATGCAAGATGCAATAGGTGCAGAAATAAAAATATTAATAGATACAGCATACAGGGATGCACAAAAATTATTAATCGAGCATAGAGATAAATTAGATATTGTTGCAAACAAATTATTAGAAAAAGAAAAAATTACTGAAAAAGAATTTTATGAAATATTTAATGATTAAGGAATATAGTTTTAGTATTTGAAAAACAATAAAAAGAGGCGATATGGTTTACATACCGCTTCTTTTGGTTTTAACGTATAAAACTATGTTAAGTTACATATATCAGTGCAATTGCGAAGTTATTTTCTTATAAATGGAATATCTTTAAGTTTAATTTCTTTATGATTTAGGTAATTTAAAATACCAGCATCATAAATAAAATTAAATCTTATGTAGTAACTACATAATAATTGGGTTCTTTCATTAAATTTTTTATTTATTTTATTATTTCCATATTTTCCATCACCTATTATTGGATATCCCATATATGCCAAATGAGCTCTTATTTGATGAGTTCTACCAGTATGTAAATTGATATCTAAAATAGAAGTATTTTCCGCACTGTTAGAAGTTAAAACTTTGTATGAAGTTATAATCTTTTTACATCCTGTTTTAAATTTATTAGATATGTATACCATAGATTTTTTATTATCCTTAAACAAAAAAGCTGTTAATGTATCAGATTTTTTATTTGGAATTCCATATACTTTTGCAATATAATGCTTTTCTATTTCATGATTCTTAAATTTTTCAGTTAATATATTATTAACTTCATCACTTTTGGAAAATATAATTAGTCCTGAAGTATTTCTGTCCAATCTATGACATGGCATAAAATTTGGACTATATTTTTCGTTAACATATGATGTTAATGAATCTGTTCCAGTGACCTCTAATTCTTTGGGTTTATTAAAAACTATTATATTTTCATCTTCATATATTACTGGAATATTATATTTTTTATATAATAAATCATCTACAATATATATTCTAATAATATCATTTTCATATATAGTACAATCTTTAGATATACGTTTTTCATTAATTAATATGTCTTTTTTCTTTAGAGCTTTTACTAATGTACCATATTTTAATCCTGGATATGTTTCTAACAATAATTTACTTAATTTTTTATTATCATATTTTTTATCTACAACTAAATCTTTCATAATAATTTAATTATAAGAGCTTTTTTCCATAAATTCAAGATAATTGATTGACATAATAATAAAAAATATAATATTATTTTATTGCAACGAAAAAATCGTAAGATTTTTCCAGAGCAACAAGGTTAAGTTAATTATGCATGCGCGCATATGTGGAGAAGCCAATTTTCTTGTATGTAAACAAAATTTAGAGTCTTTCTTAGTAATTTGTTTTATAAAAAGGGAGTTGTATTATGGAAAAAGATTTAAAAAATGTAAAAAGAATTTCTATAGTAGGAGGTCCAGGAACGGGGAAAACAACATTATCTAATAAATTAGCTACCATATTTAATTTACCGGCAATTCATTTGGATGCAATTAATTATAATGCTAATTGGGAAGAGGTTGGAAAAGAAAAAAGAGATGAATTAATTTTAGAAAGTGTGCAACAGGAAAAATGGATAATGGATGGAAATTATTCAGCTACATTGCTAAAAAGATTGGAAAAATCGGATGTAGTAATATGGTTGGATTATTCAACTTTTAGCATAATAAAAGGTGTTCTTACTAGGTATATTAGTAATTTTAATAAAGAAAAAGAAGAAATACCAGGCTGTAAAGAAAGGATAAGTTTTAAATTTTTTAAGTATATGATTACTTTTAGAAGAAAAGGAAGAAAGAAAATAGTAGAAAACATAGGTAAAATATCAAAGGAAAAAGTCATAATATTCTATAATAGAAAGAAACTAAACAAATGGCTAGAAGATATAGAGAAAAAGATTTAAAATTGGTGAATTGAAAGTTAAAATATAAAATCTAAACTGTAAAAATGTGTTAAGTTACTGTAAAATAAGTTTGGAAAAATAAATAATAAAATATAAGATACCCTTTTCAAAAAGTGTGTTAAGAAAAGGGTTGACAAAACTTGGTATGATATGGTAAAATTACTAATTGTAAGCCGCCTAGGTCGGGTAACTAAAGATAGTATAACTATCTACCTTGTATTTATGCTTAGCGAGTATACAAAAATAGGGAGGTGCATTTTATAATGTACGCAATAATCGAAAGTTGTGGAAAACAATACAAAGTAGCAGAAGGAGATGTAGTATTCTTCGAAAAATTAGATGCAGAAGAAGGAAAAAACATTACATTCGATAAGGTTATCTTAGTATCTAATGATGGCAAAGTAGAAGTTGGAACTCCTAATGTTAAAGGTGCAAAAGTAGAAGGAAAAGTAGTTTCTCATGGCAAAGGAAAGAAAATTCGTGTTTTCAAATATAAAGCTAAGAAAAACTATAAAAGAACACAAGGACATAGACAACCATATACAAAGGTTGAAATAACATCAATAAAAACAGCTGCTGCAAAAGCTAAAGCAGAAGCTTAGGATATAGGAGAGTTTATTCACGAAAGGAGTGAAATTTAATGGCACATAAAAAAGGTCAAGGTAGTGTTAAGAACGGTAGAGACAGTGAGTCAAAACGTTTAGGTGTAAAAAAATCAGATGGACAATTTGTTTTAGCTGGTAATATCCTAATAAGACAAAGAGGAACAAAATATCATCCAGGTAAAAATGTAGCAATTGGTAGTGATGATACATTATATGCATTAGTAAATGGAACTGTAAAATTCGAAAAATATGGAAAAGATAAAAAACAAGTAAGTGTTTACGAAGAGACAGTTGCTAATGCTTAATAAAAAAGACAAGCTTTAAGCTTGTCTTTTTTCGAAAATATTTGACCTAATAAGTTTAAAGTGATATAATAATTAATGCAATTCTGTAGTTTAATCCTTTTGCACTAAATAGTGGAGGATGAAACCTTCTGTGGATATTTTCCAAAAATAGAATTGCACAAATAGTAAGGAGAAAAAAATGTCCGACAGAATTGAAAAAGTGCTGGCTGTATCTGCAGTTGTAATCAGTGTTTTCACACTGATTTACGCTTGGCTTAAGTTGTAGATAAACCAGAACAAAGGAGTCACTCATTATAGAGTGACTCTTTTGCTTTGCTTAGATACATAAACTAAATGGAAACTACTTAGTTCCTATTCAATTGCGTTTTTTAAAACAATAGGTTATAAGAATTCAAGTGTATTAGTTGTAAAAAACTAGAAAATATTATATAATATAGCAAATTGACTATGAATGGAGATGGCAATATGCAAAACAAAAAAAGAAGTTTAACAGGAGATAGACCAACGGGAAGATTACATATAGGTCATTATTTTGGGTCTTTGCAAAGTAGAGTAAAAATGCAAGAAGATGATAGCATAGAAAGATTTGTTATGATTGCAGATGTGCAAGCTTTAACAGATAACTTTAATAATCCACAAAAGGTTAGAGATAATGTATATCAGGTTTTATTAGATTATTTATCAGTTGGAATAGATCCAGAAAAAACGACTATATTTTTACAATCCATGATTCCAGAACTTGCAGAATTAACAGTGTATTATTCAAATTTAGTAACACTTGCAAGACTAGAAAGAAATCCAACAGTAAAAACAGAAATAGCACAAAAGAAAGATTTATTTGGTGAAAGTGTAACATATGGTTTCTTAGGATATCCAGTAAGTCAAGCTGCAGATATTACAGCTTTCGAAGGTGAATTAGTTCCAGTTGGTGAAGACCAATTACCTTTAATAGAGCAATGTAGAGAAATTGTAAGAAAATTTAATAGTATATATGGTGAAACTTTAAAAGAGCCTAAAGCAGTTTTAAGTTCAAATAAAAGAATTAAAGGTCTAGATGGAAATGAAAAAATGGGAAAATCTTTAGGAAATGCAATATATTTATCAGATTCTGAAGAAGAGATTACAAAAAAAGTAATGGGAGCTGTAACAGACCCAGGACGAATAAGAAAGGATGATTTGGGAAATCCTGATGTATGTATGGTTGCATATTACCATGGATTATTTAGTAAAGATGAAGTAGAAAAAATTTGTGAAGAATGTAGAGCTGGAAAAAGAGGTTGTGTTGATTGTAAGAAACAATTAGCTAAAAATATAATTGAGGCTTTACGCCCAATAAGAGAAAAAAGAAAATATTATGAAGAAAGACCAGAATTGCTTGAGAAAATATTAAAAGATGGAACTAAAAAAGCTCAAGAGATTGCAAAAGAAACAATGAGAAAAGTTAAAGAAAGTATGAAACTTAATTATTTTGATGAATAATATAAAAAAATTAATGAATAAAAAGGAGTGCAAGGATGTATACAGATTATACAAAAATATTCGTTAAATCCGGAAATGGTGGAGATGGAGCTATATCTTTTAGAAGAGAAAAATATGTAGCAGCCGGTGGACCAGATGGCGGAGATGGCGGAAAAGGTGGAGATGTATACTTTATTACAGATAAAGATTCAAACACCTTAATAAATTTTAGATATAATAAAAAATTTAAAGCCGGTAATGGTCAAAATGGTAGTGGCTCTCGTTGTAATGGAAAAAAGGGAGAAGATTTGTATATAAAGGTTCCAATAGGTACAGTTATTAAAGATGCAGAAACAGGAGAAATTGTTGCTGATTTATCTGAAGAAAATTCAAAGGAATTAATTCTACCAGGTGGTAGAGGAGGAAAAGGAAATAGTCATTTTGCAACAGCTACAAGACAAGCTCCTAGATTTGCACAATCCGGAGAAAAGGGAATAGAAAAGCAATTAATATTGGAATTAAAATCATTGGCTGATGTTGGTTTAGTAGGATTTCCTAATGCAGGAAAATCAACATTCTTATCTGTAGTTACAGATGCAAAGCCAAAAATTGCAGATTATCCATTTACAACATTAAACCCTAATTTAGGCGTGGTAAAAATGGAAAATGGAGATAGTTTTGTAATAGCAGATATTCCCGGATTAATAGAAGGTGCAAGCGAAGGAGTAGGATTAGGAATTCAATTTCTAAGACATATAGAAAGAACAAGATTAATTTTACATTTAATAGATGTCGCTGGATTTGAAGGTAGGGATCCGGTTAAAGATTTTTACGATATAAATAATGAACTAAAAAATTATAGCGAAAAATTAATAAAAAAGAAACAGATTATTGTAGCAACCAAATTGGATGTTGCACAAGATGATACTTTGTATAAAAAATTAGAAGAAGTAGCCAAAAAGGAAAATATGGAAATATTTAAAATATCTTCTATAACTAAACAAGGAGTAAAGGAATTATTAGCAAGAGTAGATGAATTGTTAAAAGAAATTCCAAAAGAAAGTTTGATAGATGTAAATCAAAGAAAGGTATATAAACTAGAGGAAGATAAAGATGACTTCGAAATAGTAAAAGAAGATGATATGTATGTTGTAATAGGACCAGCAGTAGAAAAATTAATGTCTAGAGTTAATTTAGAAGATACAGAGTCAATGTATTATTTCCAAAGAAAATTAGATGAATTAGGTGTTAATGAAGCTTTAAAGAAAGCCGGAGTTAAAGATGGAGATACTGTAAAGGTAGTTGATTGGGAATTAGAATGGTATGATTAAAAATATTATATATTTTTGATTAGTTGAGGAAATAAAAATGATAGAATTAAATGGAAAAGACATTATTTTTAATGAAAAAGGAAATTTAAAAGATTGGATTAATTCTCATCAATTGAATAATTTTCAAATTATAGTAATAAATGATGGCAAAGAAAACGTTAAAATAAATAAGAAACATACAATTTTATTTAGCATTAATTTTAATGAAACTTTAAATTTAAAGCAATTAATAAATAAACTTAAAAAAACAATTAAGAAATGCCATAAAAAGAAAGTAAAAATAGGAATTGAAAACGGAAATAAAAATATTATAGGAGAAATCTTAGGTGGTTCTATTCAAAAAGAAGATAAACTAATAGAATGCATAAAAGTTTCATTAATTGCAGATAAAAGAAAAAGAATTAAATATATTTATGAACAAGTATGCAAAGATTTAGATGAAGATTTCGAAAAGAGCAATTATTGTGATTTTAAAAATGATATTTGCATTGGAAAAAGAAATTGCAAAGAAAAAGTAACTATGGGTTGCTGTCATAAATTTAAAAATCCAATTACAATGAGTGGAGGATTAAAAGAATGTCCATATTTAAAAAATAAGCACTGTTCCACTGAATGTATTACATGTAAATTATTTACGTGTGATGCAATTAAAGTTAAATTTAGATTAAAAGACATACCACTTATTGCTTACTATTTTAATCCAATACAAAAATTAATTGTAAAAACAAGTTTTTTTACAAGCAAAGAAAAAATTATAGACCGATTAGTTTTTTGGCAATAAAATTTATAATTAATTAAAAATAAGGGGAGTAAATATAACTTCCCTTATTGACATATAAGAACAAATGTTTTATAATTATGGCGGTGAAACAAATGGAAAGAGAAATTTTACATGTAGATGTAAATAATGCTTTTTTATCTTGGCTTGCTGTATATAAATTAAAAAATGGAGAAGACTTAGACATAAGAACTATTCCAGCTATTATTGGTGGAGATGAAAAACAAAGACATGGAGTTGTTTTAGCTAAAAGTAATTTAGCTAAACAATTTGGAATAAAAACAGGTGAACCATTATACAGTGCAAGGAAAAAATGTCCTACAATTAAAATTTATGAAAGTAATTTTAAAGTATATAGGCAATATTCAAATAAATTATATGAATTATTATTAAACTATTCATATAAAGTAGAAAGATTTTCAATAGATGAATGTTTTGTTGATATGACAGAATTTTTAAATGGCAGAAAATTGATAGATATAGCTTATGAAATAAGTAAAAGGGTAAAAAATGAATTAGGTTTTACAGTAAATATTGGCGTTGCTAATAATAAATTATTAGCTAAAATGGCTTCAGATTTCCAAAAACCGGACAGAGTGCATACTTTATATGAAAAAGAAATACCGAGAAAAATGTGGCCATTACCAGTTTCAGAATTGTTTATGGTTGGCAAAAGAACTTTTCCAAAATTATATAATATGAATATAAAAACAATAAAAGATTTAGCTTTGGCAGACCAAACTATACTAGAGAAAAAATTTGGTAAATTTGGTAAAACTATGTGGGAATATGCAAATGGGATTGATAATGCGGAGGTTGTCTATACATATCAAAAACCAAAATGTGTAGGGAATTCTACAACTGTTTCACAAGATATAAAAAATATTGAAAAAATAGAAGAAGTTTTATTAGCTCTTACAGAACATACAACATATAGATTAAGAAAACTCGGATTACAGTGTACTGTTATAAGTGTTCAATTAAGAACAAGTGAATTTAAAAATTATTCGCATCAAAGAAAGTTAGATTTTGCTACAAATTCAACAAAGGAAATATATAAAGTAGCAAAACAACTAGTAAATCAATTATATAATGGAGAACCAATTAGATTAATAGGAATTAGAGTAGACAATTTGTGTGATGAAGAAGAAAAACAAATTTCTATATTCGAAAATAATGATACAAAGAAACAAGAAAAATTAGATAAAGTAGTAGACTCTATAAAGGATAAATATGGCTATGAAACTATAACTAGAGCTGCAGATATGAAACAATCAAAAAATATAAACAGAAAAGATTAGTTATTGCAAAAAATAATAATATAGTATAAAATTTGATAAAAAAGAAGTAAACGGAGGACAAAAATGACTGAAATAATAGATGGAAAAGGATTGGCAAAAAAAATAAGACAAAACCTAAAAAAAGATGTGGATGAATTAAAAAAGAATGGGATACAACCTAAATTTGCAGTAATCTTAGTTGGAGATGATCCAGCCTCTAAAATATATATTAGAAACAAAAATAGAGCTTGCAATGAAATTGGAATAGAGTATGAAGAACATTTATTACCTTTTGATACTACAATGGAAGAATTATTAAATTTAATTGATATGTTAAATAAAGATAAGAGTATTAATGGAATTTTATTGCAAAGCCCATTGCCAGATCATTTGGACATAAATGAGGCATTTAAAAAGATAGATTATAGAAAAGATGTGGATGGATTTAATCCAATAAATGTAGGAAAATTAGCTTTAGGACAGGATTGCTTTGTATCTTGCACACCATATGGAATAGTTAAAATGTTAGAAGAATATAAAATACCAACAGAAGGAAAAAAAGCTGTTATAATAGGAAGAAGCAATATTGTTGGAAAGCCATTAATTCAATGTTTATTATCTAAAAATGCCACAGTTACTATTTGTCATTCTAAAACACAGGATATTAATAATATTACAAAAGATGCAGACATAATAGTAACAGCATTAGGAAAACCAAATTTCCTAAAAGCAGATATGGTAAAAGAGGGAGCTACCGTTATTGATGTTGGTATTAATAGATTAGAAAATGGAAAAATAACAGGTGATGTTGATTTTGATGAGGTCTCTAAAAAAACAGCCTTTATAACACCTGTACCTGGAGGAGTTGGACCAATGACAATAGCAATGCTTATGAATAATATCGTAAAGGCAGCTAAGGAACAAAATAAATAATAAGTTTAATAAAGAAATTATAGAAATAAAAAAGGGGGAAGTTTTTACTTCTCCCTTTTTTAAAATTAGTATGAAAACACATTAAGTGTTATTCTTTACATTATTTTACTCAAAATAAAAATTAATGAAATGGAGGTTTTATGAATAAAAAAGAATTAATAAAATGGATAATGTTAGCAGAAAACAAAAAAATCAAAAATAGAAAAAAATTAGAATTATTAAATGAATATAAAGATATAAATAAAATTTTCAAAATACTCAATATAAAAGAAAATATTGAGATAAATAAGTATGTTGATTTTATGGAAAAACATAATATTAAAACATTATGTTTTTATGATAAAAATTATCCTAATGGATTGAAAAGATTGTATGATGCACCAATTTTGATATATGCAATGGGAAATGTTAATATTTTAAATGATGAAAAATCGATTGCAGTTATTGGTGCTAGAAATGCTAGTAATTATGGAATATATGTTTCTCAAAGAATTGGACAATTTCTTTCTAGGAATAATATAAATACAATTAGTGGATTAGCTTTAGGAATAGATGTAAATTCTCATATTGGGGTATTAAAAGAAAATTATATAAATTGTAATTCTGGAAAAGCTATTGCAGTTGTGGGAAATGGATTGGATAATATTTATCCATATCAAAATCAAAAAATAGCTAGAGACATAATTAATACGGGTGGTTGTATAATATCTGAATATATTGTAGGAACTAAACCTACGAAAAATAATTTCCCAGCAAGAAATAGAATAATAAGTGCTTTGTCTAATAAATTAATAGTAGTGGAAGCAGAAAGTGAAAAGAGTGGGACTATGATAACAGTAGATTTTTCGTTGGATTTAGGTAAGGATGTATTAGTTATTCCGGGTAATATAACTAGTAAGACTTCCATTGGTACAAATAAATTAATAAAATCTGGAGCTAAAATTATAACTGAATTAAATGATATTATTTGTGAAGAATATTAAAATTTACTTAAAAAACTTTATCTTTTGGGAAATTTATAATATAATAGTGATGGTTTAAGTTTTAGACTTAAGGAGGGTAATGATGGGGAGTAAAAATATTAAAGAAAAAAGTAATAATAAAAGTAATAATACCCAATCAAAAGGAAAAAGTAAAAAAGCAAAGAATCCAAGAAATAGAAAAATATTAAAAATCATATTAGTAATTATAGTAATATTTATAATAATATGTGCAGGTATTTGTGCTGGAATCTTTTTTGGACTTTTTGGTGATGACTTTAAGATTACTAAAGAGGATTTAATTATAGAAAATATGAATACTGTCGTAAAAGATAAAGCGGGCAATGTTATTGCTAATTTATCTGGTGATGAGAATAGAACTATAATATCTAAGGATGAAATGCCGGACTATTTGCCAAAGGCATTTGTATCTATAGAAGATGAAAGATTTTATCAACATCATGGTGTAGATATTAAAAGGACACTTGGAGCAACGATACAGTATATACTTCATGGAGGTTCTTCTTCATATGGTGGAAGTACAATAACACAGCAGTTAGTTAAAAATTTGACTGCAGATAAAGATGATACCGGTGTTGCAGGAATGGTAAGAAAGATAAAAGAAATGTCAAAGGCTTATCAAGTAGAAAGATTAATATCTAAAGACCAAATTTTAGAGCTTTATTTAAATATAATATTCTTAGGAGATAAAGCATACGGTGTAGAAGTAGCTTCACATTATTATTTTAATAAATCATGTAAAGATTTGGATTTAGCAGAATGTGCATTTTTAGCAGGAATAAATCATTCTCCAAATTCTTATAAACCATTTGAAACAGATAATGCAGAAATGCAAGAAAAAATAAAAAATAGAACAAAAACTGTATTAATGAAAATGAAAGAGTTAGGTGCAATTACTAACGAAGATGATTATAATGCAGCAGTAACAGAAGTGAATAATGGGTTACCATTTAATAAGGGAGATATAACAACGGATGCAACAACATATTCTTATCATACAGCTGCAGCTATTAATCAAGTAAAGAAAGATTTGATGGAAAAAAATAATTGGAATGAAGAATTTGCAGATTTACAAATAAAAAGTAAGGGATATGTAATATATTCAACAGAAGATACTGCTATTCAAACACAGATGGAAGAAGAGTTCCAAAATGCTAAAAAATATCAAATCAGTGGAAAAACAGATAGTGGAGAACGTGTTAAATCACAAGCTGCAATGGTAATTATAGACCATACAACAGGTCAGGTTGTAGGAACAGTTGGAGGTCTTGGAACAGAAGTAAATTCAACAGGATTTAATAGAGCAACACAAGCATATAGGCAACCAGGTTCAACAATAAAACCAATTGCAGTAATAGCTCCGGGCTTAGAGGATAAGGTATTAACTGCTGGAACTGTATATGCAGATGTTCCAACAAACTTTGGCTCAGAATCAAATCCATATGAACCAAAAAATGATAGTGGAAAATATGAGGGATCTATTACTATTAGAGAGGCAATAGAACTTTCAGAAAATATACCAGAAGTAAAAGCTATGTCAGACTTAGGACCAATAAACTCAATTAATTTTATGAGACAAATAGGAATAAGTAAACTTGTTACTGCTAGCGAAAATAAAAAGCAAAATGATGAAAATGTAACATTAGCATTAGGTGGTGTAACAAATGGTATTAGTCCATTGGAAATGGCAGCAGCTTATGCAATGATTGCAAATAATGGTTTATATATAGAGCCAACGTTCTATACAAAAGTAGAAGATAGACATGGAAATGTTGTAATGGAAGCAGAGCAAGAAAGAAAACAAGTAATGACAGAGCAAAATGCATATATATTAAAATCAATTTTAACTGCACCTGTTACAGGAAGGCGTGGAACAGCAACATATTGTGCTATTTCTGGTATGGATGTTGCAGCTAAAACTGGTACAACTAATGATTCTAAGGATAGATGGCTTTGTGGTTTCACACCATATTATACAGCTGCTACTTGGTATGGATATGATGAAAATATAGAAATTAAATATAGTGGTAGAAATCCTGCTGGACAGCTTTGGGATGCTGTTATGACAGATATTCATAAGGATTTAGATAATGCAAAATTCCAAGTGCCTAGTGGAATTGTTACAAAGACAATTTGTAAGGATACTGGATTACTAGCAAGTTCTAAGTGTTCAGATAAATATGATGAAGTATTTGTGAGCGGTACAGAGCCAACAGAGACTTGTGATGGAGGAAGAACAACAGTAAAATTATGTTCAGAATCTGGTAAGGTAGCAACTGAATTTTGTCCAAGTACATACACTAAGACATATACTACAATACCGGAAAAAGAAAAGAATGCTAAATGGAAATCTGATTATAGTGGATCCTATGGTAATCCTCCAACTCAAAAATGTACAATTCATACAAAACCGGTAGAAACAGAACCGGTAGATAATGCTGTAACAAATGATACTGTTACAAGACCAATCACAAATACTGGAAATACAAACACTGGAAATACAAATACTAAACCAACTGAGGGAGAAGATGAACCTGGAGAGGATGCAGATGATACTACAACAGGTGATACAACTGTACCTGATGAACCAGTTCCAGAATCTTTAGAATAAAAAATAATTAAATATAAGAAAACATCCTAAAAGATTAACTTTTAAGATGTTTTCTTGTTAAATGCAAGGAGGAGCCTACTATGGACATATATTTTTATAATACTTTGACTCGTTCAAAAGAAAAATTTAAACCAATTAATGATAAAGAAGTAAGAATATATTCTTGTGGTCCAACAGTATATAAAGATGCGACAATAGGAAATATGAGAACTAATATTTTTCAAGACAACTTAAGAAGAACCTTGGAATATAATGGATATAAAGTAAAACAGGCAATGAATATAACAGATGTTGGACACTTAGTTTCAGATGGTGATACCGGCGAGGACAAAATGATAAAGTCAGCTAGAGAGACCGGAAAAACGCCATTGGAGATTGCCAATTATTATACTAAACTATATTTTAGAGATTTAGATAGACTAAATATTGAACTTCCTGAAATAATTTGTAAAGCAACGGACCATATTCAAGATATGTTAGAAGCTGTAGAAAAATTAGTAGAAAAAGGATATGCATACGAAACTTCAACAGCAATATATTTTGATATATCAAAATTAGATAAATATCCAGTTTTATCCAATTTAGACTTAGAAAATCAAAAAGCTGGAGCTAGAGTGGAAGTGGATAAAGAAAAAAGAAACCCACATGATTTTGCTGTATGGATAAAAGCTCCGGAAAATCATCTTATGAAATGGGATAGTCCTTGGGGACCAAGTTATCCAGGATGGCACATAGAGTGTTCTGTTATGAGCCAAAAATATTTAGGAGAAGTATTTGACATTCATACAGGTGGAATAGATTTAATTCCAACTCATCATGAAAATGAAATTGCCCAAAGCAAAGGCTTATATGGAAAAATCCCAGCTCATTATTGGATGCATGGTGAATTCTTGTTAATAAATGGTGGAAAAATGTCTAAGAGCTTAGGAAATGTATATTTATTACAGGATATTGTTGATAGGGGATATGATCCTTTGGTATATAAATTATTCTGTTATTCAACACAATATAGAAAAAAATTAAACTTCACATGGGAAGGTATGGATTCAGCAAAGGTTTCCTTGGATAGATTAAGAGATGCATATCAAAAACACTTGAATGGAACAGCAGATGTTTCAGAAGAAATATTACAAAAATATGAAAATGATTTTAAAAAGGCAATAAATGATGATTTAAATATGCCCGTCGCAATGAGTGTGGTATGGGAAGTTGCTAAAATGCAAGAAAAATCTAAAAAGGTTGCTGAATTACTTAAAAGTTTTGATAAAGTATTGGGAATAAAAATTGATGAATATAAAGAAGAAGAAATTCCACAGGAAATTAAAGAATTATTAGAGCTAAGGAAACAAGCAAGAGAAAATAAAGAGTGGAATGAATCTGACAGACTAAGAGAAGAAATAAAAGCAAAAGGATATATAGTAAAAGATTCAAAAGAAGGTCAAACAATAGAAAAAGCATAAACTATAGTGTTTATTACAAAAATTTAAAAAAATTAAAATATTATACAAGAATTTAATAAGGATGAAAAAGAAATACTAGAAAATACTTGCAAAGCAGGTATATATTGTGATATAATAAGTTCCGTTGAAAAAACACATAAAGCTAATTTTAGGAGGGTGCTTTACAAAAGTAAAGTTTCCTAAAATGTTGATACTTTATGGAAGATTAAAACTAAAAGGAGGAATTAAAATGTCAGTAGTTGCAATGAAACAATTACTAGAAGCAGGTGTTCATTTCGGACATCAAACTAGAAGATGGGATCCAAGAATGGCTGAATATATTTTTCAAGCTAGAAATGGAATTCACATTATCGATTTACAAAAAACATCAAAAAAATTAGATGAAGCTTATAGCTTTGTTAAAGAACAAGCAGAAGAAGGAAAAACAATCCTATTTGTAGGAACAAAGAAACAAGCACAAGAATGTGTAAAAGAAGCTGCAGAAAAATGCGGAATGTATTATGTAGATCAAAGATGGTTAGGAGGAATGTTAACAAACTTCAAAACTATCAGAACAAGAATACAAAGATTAAAAGAAATAGAAAGAATGCAAGAAGATGGAACATTTGATGTTCTACCAAAAAAAGAAGTAATAGTACTTAAAAAAGAATTAGAAAAGTTAGAAAAGAACTTAGGAGGAATAAAAGAAATGGAAGAACTTCCAGGAGTTTTATTCGTAGTAGATCCTAAGAAAGAAAGAACAGCTATTTTGGAAGCTAAAAAATTAAATATTCCAGTAGTAGGTTTAGTAGATACAAACTGCAATCCAGAAGATGTAGATTATGCAATTCCTGGAAATGATGATGCAATAAGAGCTGTTAAATTAATTGCAGATGTAATTGCAAATGCAGTTATAGAAGGAAAACAAGGAGAAACTTTCGAAACATCAGCTTCAGAAGAACAAGTAGCTGAAGAAAATACAGAAAAAAGTATGGAAGAAGTTGCAGAAGAAGCAACAGAAGAATAATAAATAGGAAGGTGAGAAATAAACATATTAATTAAACAGAAAGTATAGATGTGTTACTTCTCATCTTTTTTATAAATAAAAGGAGGAATAAAAATGATTACAGCTGCTCAAGTTAAAGAGTTAAGAGAAAAAACAGGTGCAGGAATGATGGACTGTAAAAAAGTTTTAACAGAAACAGATGGAGATATGGACAAAGCAATAGAATTATTGCGTGAAAGAGGAATAGCAAAAGCTGCAAAGAAATCAGGAAGAATTGCAGCAGAAGGTTTAGTAGAATGCTATATTTCTGAAGATGGAAAAGTTGGTTCAATAGTAGAAGTTAATGCAGAGACAGACTTTGTTGCTAAAAATCAAGAATTCAAAGATTTTGTTATGGATGTTGCAAAACAAGTAGTAGAAAAAAATCCAGCAAATCTAGAAGAATTATTAGCACAAGAATCAATTGCAGAAGCTGGAAAAACAGTTCAAGAAGTTTTAACAAGTAAAATAGCTACAATTGGTGAAAATATGAATATTCGTAGATTCCAAAGATTTGAAACATCTACAGGTTTAATAGAAAAATATATTCATGGAGAAGGAAAAATAGCTGTTTTAGTAGAATTAACAAGTGGAACTCATGAACTTGCAAAAGATATATGTATGCAAATAGCTGCTGCAAGACCAGAATATGTTAAAGAAGCTGATGTTCCAGAAGAAAGAGTTAATAAAGAAAAAGAAATTTTAAAAGTACAAGCTATGAATGAAGGAAAACCAGAAGCTATAGCAGAAAAAATGGTACAAGGAAGATTAAGAAAATTCTATGAAGAAATTTGTTTGGTAGATCAAGAATTCGTAAAGAACCCAGACAAAAAAATATCTGATTTATTAAAAGAAAATAATGCAGAAGTTGTTAGATTTGCAAGATTTGAAAAAGGCGAAGGAATCGAAAAGAAAGAAGAAAACTTTGCTGAAGAAGTTGCAAAACAATTAAAAAATTAATTGTAATAAAAATAAAATGGGGCTATATAATGAAGGTAAAACAAAAGTTAGATTTATTTAACTTTTGTAAATAACTTCATGAAGTCCCTATTTTTTTGTAAAAATTTTAATTATAAAAAATAAAATTGGGGCTTAGCAATTAATTATAAAAAATATTGTAAAAATATATACTATATAATATCTTTTGTAGTATAATAAAAAGGAATTTTTGGGAGGAAAGTTATGAAGGATAACAATTTGTCAAAAAAAATTTTTATTCAAAGTATAATATTAACAATATTATTAACAGCAGTAATAGCTTCAATGATTACAATTATATTAATGAATAATTCTAATAAATTAAGTGCTATAACTAATAAATTATCTGCAATACAACAAATAATAGATAAAGATTATTTAGGAGATATAGATGAAAATAAAGTTTTAGATGAAACCGTTAAAGGATATGTGGCTGGTTTAGGTGATGAGTACTCTGAATATTTTACTAAAGAAGAATTAGATGAATATAAAACTAACAACATAGAAGGACAATATGTAGGTGTAGGATTATATATTGTTCAAGATACACAAAAAAATGCAATAAGAGTTTTGGCACCAATAAAAGGGTCACCAGCAGAAGCAGCAGGTATTATATCCGGTGATTATATAGTTAAAATAGATGATCAATCATTTACCGGAGATCAAATAACAGAAGCTTCAAATAAAATGAAAGGACAAGAAGGAACTAAGGTAAAAATACAAGTCTTAAGAGGAAATGAAACAAAGGATTTTGAGGTCGAAAGAAAAAATGTAAGAGTAAATCCAATTGAATCAGATATTTACGAAAACAATATTGGTTATATAAAAATTTCTACATTTGATGAAGGTTGTAGTAAAGAATTTAAAGAAAAACTAGATGATTTAAAAAGCAAAAATATACAATCACTAATTATAGATTTAAGAAATAATGGTGGAGGAATTGTAGATGAAGCAACTGCTATTGCAGATTTATTTACAGATAAAGATTCAACTTTGCTAATAACAAAAGATAAATCTGGAAATGAAGATATTACATATGCTGAGAATGATAAAGATATTGATGTTCCAATTATTGTACTTACAAACGAAAATACTGCAAGTGCATCAGAAATTTTAGCTGGAGCATTGAAGGATAATAATGTAGCAAAAATTGTTGGAACTACAACTTTTGGTAAGGGAGTAATTCAAGAATTATTAACTATGAATGATGGTAGTGGATTAAAACTTACAACAAATGAATATTATACACCAAATAGGAACAAAATAAATAAAGTAGGTATAGAGCCAGATGAAAAAGTAGAATTACCAGATGAATATAAAAATGTATTAGCAGTACCAAAAGAACAAGATACTCAATTAAATAAAGCAATAGACTTACTAAAAAAATAGAGGAGATAAAAAATGAGATACATAGAGCATCAAAAGAAAAAGAAAATTACAACTCAAAGAAAGAAGATATATATAATAGTAACTATAATAACTTTGTTATTAGTGATATCAACAGCCGTTTTAGGTGCTAAAATAGCAAAGAATGGTTTATCATTAAAAGGATTATTAATGACAGGTATAGGCCAAGATGAAGCCGATATAGAAAATTTAGACCCATTTTATTGCTTAGTTCTTGGTGTAAGTGAAGATATAGAAGCAGAATTGACTGATACAATTATGCTATGTGCATATTATCCAAATGAACAAAAAGTTTCTATATTGTCAATTCCAAGGGACACTTTTGTTGGAAGTAGTACAACAAGAGCAGATTCTTATGATAAAATAAATGCCTTATATCAAACATCACCTGAAAAAACATTGGAAGCAGTAAGAAATTTAACTGGAATAGATGTTAGAAATTATGTAGTAATTAGTAATAATGCTTTAAGAGATGTAGTAGATGCTATTAATGGAGTTTATTTTGATGTTCCAATTGATATGAATTATGATGATACAAGTCAGAAATTGCACATTCATTTAAAAAAGGGATATCAATTATTAGATGGAGATAAAGCAGAGCAATTAGTTCGTTTTAGACATAATAATGATGGCTCAACATATCCAGCAGAATATGGAACTCAAGATATTGGAAGAATGAGGACTCAAAGAGAGTTTCTTAAAGCAGCTGCAAAGCAAATATTATCAGGTAATAATATCTTGAAAATTGATGAAATTATAGATGTATTATTTAAAAATGTAACAACAAATTTAACTGTAAATGATATTATAAAATATATACCTGCAGCAACTGAATTTAATCCAGATAATGTTCAATCAGAAATGTTGCCAGGAGAAGCAGATTATATTGGAGCATTATCTTTCTACATTGCTGATGAAGATGAGGCAAATACATTAATAAGTCAATTATTTGGAATATCAGAAGAACAAATTGAAACTAATAAAGAAAAATTTGAAAAAGAAAGTGGAAAGAAAACTATTACAACAAAAAATACAAAGAAAACAACGAATACAACAACGAAGTCAACAAACACTACAAATACTACAAAGACAACTAAAACTAAAGAAACATCGAATACTGCTGGAAATAGTAATGTTATGCCAACTTCACCAAGCAAAGATCCAACGCCGCCTAAAAATGATCCTGTTGATAATGGGGATGGACCTAAAGCACCAACTGGAGAAGAACCTACAAAAGAACCAAATGATGAACCAGTAAAAGATCCGGATTCAGGGGTAGAACCTAAGCCAGAGCCAGAACCAGAAATAGGAACTGAAGGAATAGAATAAAATTAATTAAAAGAGAACATGTAAATGTTCTCTTTTTTTCGAAGTTTGACAAATAGGTAGCTAAGCAAATTTATAAAAAAATAAAAATTTATAAAGAAAATGCTTGACACAAATGACACATTGTGTTAATATAATACGCGAAGGACACGTACAGCAAAAAAATATGAAAATATAAATAAAAGATTATATTAATATTATTTGTGTCCTGTATATAGAAAGCCACTTACAGCAAATCCTAATTCAAATTTATGATAAATTAAAAGGAACATATATAGTGGCTTGTTTTTTTATTTATAGGAGGAACCAAAATGAATTTATTAGACCAATTAAAACAAAATAGTACTATTTCTAATACTAAGGGCGGTAGATATTATTCAACAACATATAATGCAAATTTGGATATTTTCTGTGGAGTTAGTAGATATAATCCTACAGAAGAGATAATTACTAAATTTAAGAATGCATTGGATGAGGATAAAGAACTTGCTCTTGCTAACCTTTTGTATTTATTGGATATAAGAGAAGGTAAGGGGGAACGCTTACTTTTTAAAACCATGTTTAGATATTTATGCCAAAACGAAAGAGAATTAGCATTAAAGATATTACCATTTATATCTGAATATGGTAGATGGGATTATGTCCTAGAAGGAATAGATACTTTAATTGATAATGAAGTTGTTGATTTAATAAAGAAACAATTAGATTTGGATAAAACATCTTCAAATCCTAGTCTACTTGCTAAGTGGTTACCTTCAGTTAAAAACCATGATGTAAGAAACATAATGGCTTTTACATTAAGAAAAAAACTTGGTCTAAAGGAGAAAGATTATAGATTACTTTTAACTGGAATTAGAAGTAAACTAAATCTTATAGAAAAAAATCTAACTAATAGAGATTATCAATCAATAGATTTTGAAAAGGTTCCAACAAAAGCGATGTTAAAATATAGGAACAGTTTTTCTAGAAATTGTGCTGAAAAATATTCTAATTATTTAAAAGAAGTAAAAGCAGGAAATAAAAAAATAAATACAAAAGGGTTATTTGCTTACGAAATAATTAGAAATATTTTAATCGGAGCTTACAGTAATGAAAAAGAATTATATGATGTAATGTGGAATAATCAAAAAAATATATTAGATGGTTGTAAATCTAATATTTTGGTTATGGCAGATACATCAGGTTCTATGACTATTCATAATTATGTACCTTTAGCCAATTCTATTGGTTTAGCTATATATATTGCCGAAAGAAATACAGGAATTTTTAAAAATCATTTTCTTACTTTTTCAGAAGAACCTAGATTACAAGAAATCAAAGGTTCAAATATAGCTGAAAAGGTAAATAATATCAAACCAATTATTTCTAATACAGATATAGATAAAGCTTTTGAATTACTGCTAGAAACAGCTTGCCAAAATAATATATCAAAAGAAGAAATGCCGGAATTTATAATCATAATTTCTGATATGGAATTTGATAATGGTGTTTACTCAAAAAATGGAACTAATTTTTCTGGTTGGAAAAGAAACTTTAAAGATAAAGGTTTTGAATTACCTAAGATTATATTTTGGAATGTAGCTTGTGATACTTTAGGAGTTCCAACAACTAAGTTTGAACAAGATGTTGCAATGATAAGTGGATTTTCAACTAATGTTTTAGAAAATCTTTTCAATATAGAAAACTATTCTCCTGTAAAAATCATGCTAGAAACTTTAGAAAAATATAGAAAACTTTTGCAGGAGGTAGCTTAATTATGAAAAGATTTATAACTGTAAGATTGTGGGAGGAAACTAGAGAAAAATTAGAAGAGATAAGAATAGAAAAAAGCAGGCAAGAGAAACGAATTATTTCTCTTGCAGAGCTTATTGATGAAATGTGCAATAGTGAGTTAAAAAATATTAAAAGAAATAATTAGTGTAATTTGGAGGAAAAATTTATAGTTAATAAAAAAATAGATATGTTTTGTACATATCTATTTTTGGTGCCATTGGGCAGAATCGAACTGCCGACCTTCGGGTTACGAATCCGCTGCTCTACCAACTAAGCTACAACGGCATAAAAATTAATTTTAAACAAATATAATTTTATACTCAAAAATAGATAAAAGCAATAGTTTTTTCGTTATTTTATGGAATTTTTTTCAATATTATGTTACAATATTGTGGACTACTTTAATATAATGAGAGGGAAGAAAATATGGGATTTTTTAGTAAATTAAAAGAGGGGTTAAGTAAAACCAAAAATTCATTTGATGAAAAAATAAATAATGTATTTAGTCATTTTAGAAAAGTAGATGAAGAGCTTTTAGATGAATTAGAAGAAGCTTTAATTATGTCAGATGTGGGAATGGATACTTCGGTACAAATTATTAATAAATTAAGAGATAGAATTAAAAAAGAAAAAATACAAGATGAAGATGAAGTAAGAAAAGCATTAAGACAAGAAATGTGCGAACTTCTTGATGTAGGTAATAATGATTTAAAATTAGATACTATTCCATCAGTTATATTAGTTGTAGGTGTAAATGGAGTAGGAAAAACAACATCAATTGGAAAAATTGCAAATAAATTAAGAGAAGAAGGTAAAAAAGTTATTATTGCTGCAGCAGATACTTTTAGGGCAGCAGCAGTGGAACAATTGGGAATTTGGGCAAATAGAGCAGGATGCGAATTGGTAAAAAAAGATGAAGGAGCAGACCCAGCTTCTGTAGTGTTTGATGCAATAAAAGTAGCAAAGCAAGAACATGCAGATGTGCTAATTTGTGATACTGCGGGAAGATTACATAATAAAAAATATTTAATGGATGAATTGGGAAAAATAAATAAAATAATAAATAAAGAATTACCAGATGCATCTAAAGAAACTTTATTAGTATTAGATGGAACTACAGGCCAAAATGCTATTTTACAAGTAAAATCATTTAAAGAAACTGTAGATATAACAGGATTAGTTTTAACAAAGCTTGATGGAACATCTAAGGGTGGAGTTGTTATAGGCATTGTTGCAGAAAATAAAATACCAATAAAATTTATTGGTGTTGGTGAACAAATAGATGATATGGAAAAATTCAATGCTGAAGATTTTGTAAATGCTATTATATAATTGGAGGTAAAATATGGAAGAAAAAGTGGAAACAAAAACACAAACAAAACCAGAAAAGAAGTCCAAAACTAGAATGCTATTAGTACTATTATTCTTAATAATTGTAGCCATTATTGGATATATTGGCTATAGGGGAGAATATTTAGAGCTACTAGAAATAGGTGAAAATTATACTTCTGTTTTTTGGCAGAATGTAACATATAAAGCTATTACTTTTGCTGTTGGATTTGTACTTTTATATATAATAATTTATTTAACAAATAAAGGTATCAAAAAAGAGTTAAAACCATTTTTTGATGCAGAAAAAAGAAAAGAACCAAAATTATTAAATAAATCATTAGCATTGGTTGTTTCAATCATTGGTAGTGCAATTTTAACGAGTGTTATTACAGAACAAGCAATGTTATTTATAAATAGTTCTCAATTTGGTATAGATGATCCAGTTTTCGGATTAGATATTGGTTATTTTATATTCCAAAAACCATTTATAGAGTTAGTTATAATGATATTAATTGCTATTACAATAGGTGTGTTAATTTATTCTGTAATTTATTATATTGTAACATTCAATATATGCTTTGATGGAATAGATAGAGATACTTTAAAACGAAGTAATTTATTGAATAAAATATTCAAATACATAAAAATAGTAGTTGTATTCTTTGCTGTATATATTATTTTTAAAGTACAGAATTTAGGAATAGATAAGAGTGTTACTTTACAAGGTGATGATGCAAGTCAAATTTATGGTGCTGGTTTAACGAGTGTTACAATAAAATTCTGGGGATATGTAATATTTGCAATATTATTGGTTGTTGCAGCATTTAAGGCAATACAATTCTTTAAGCAAAAAAGGACTAAAAAAGTAATAGTGTCTTTAGCTACTATTCCAGGTTATTTATTAGCTTTGTTTGTTGTAATGACTGTTTTTCAATTTGCATTTGTAAAACCAAATGAATTAGATAGAGAAAAACAATATATAGAAGCAAATATACAATACACTAGAACAGCGTATAATATAAATATTAAAGAAAATGAATTGAATAGTGAAGAATCTAATAATCTTCAAACTGTAAATGCAAATAATGATACTGTATATAATACTGCGATAGTAAGCAAAGATGTTACACAAGATATATTAAAGGATAAACAAACAAGTTCAAAATATTATAATTATAGTACCACTCAAATTGGTGAATATAATATTAATGGAAATAACGAATTAGTTTATCTTTCTCCAAGACAAATTGAAAGTGGAAATAATTCAAGTTCAGATAATAAAACATATGAATATACACATGGTTATGGTACTGTAATTACGTCTGCTACAGAAACTGATGAAGCAGGAAATATGGAGTATATTCAAAAATCATTTGATGGTAGTGATAATAAAATTAATGTAACTCAACCAAGGATTTATTTTGGACTAGATGAAAATTCACCAATAATTACGAATTCAAAGGATAAGGCAGAATTTGATTATCCTAAGTCAGAAACAGAAACAGCTCAAAATACATATGATGGTAAGGCTGGATTAAAAACAAGTTTTATAGATAGATTAATATTAGGAATAAAAGAAAAGAATTTAAATATAGTATTTACATCAACCATAACAAATGATAGCAAAATTTTAATTAATAGAAATATTTTAAAAAGAGTAGAAAAAGTATTTCCTTATATAATTTATGATGAAAATCCATATCAAGTAATTACATCAGAAGGAAAAATTGTATGGGTAATTGATGGTTATACAGTATCTTCTAATTATCCTTATTCACAAATGTCAGTTATAGAAAGAAATGGAACAAGGGAAAGATTAAATTATATAAGAAATTCTGTTAAAGTTATTGTTGATAGTTATGATGGTACTGTTAAATTTTATATAACAGATACAACAGACCCTATAATAATGGCTTATAAAGATATATACCCAGATTTATTTGCAGATAAAGATGAACAAATACCACAAGACATTGCATCACATTTTATATATCCAGAATTTTTATATAATATACAAGCTGATATGTTAGAAAGATATCACAATGTAAAAGCAGATGTATTATATAGGAGTAGTGATGTATGGGATAGAGCAACACATACAACGAGTAAAACTCTAAAAACAACAGGAACACCAATAGATCCTTATTATACTATGGTAAAAACAGTGGATAGTAATGAATCACAATTAGGTTTAGTTTTACCATACACACTATATGAAAAACAAAGCTTAATTTCTTATCTTGTAGGTACATGTGATGAACATGGAAATAGTAAACTTACCGTATATAAATATTCTGCTGATAGTAATGTAATAGGTCCAATGCAATTAGATACTCAAATAGAACAAGATGAAGAGATATCATCAACATTACAAAACTTAAATGTTACAGGAACAAGATTAATAAGAAATATGATAATGGTTCCAATTGATAATACAATATTATATGTAGAGCCAATATATCAAGTAATGTTAAATGAGTCTGAAGTACCAGTTCTTAAGAAAATAATTGTAGCTGTAGGTAATAAAGTGGCAATAGGAAATAATTTATCAGAAGCAATGAAGAATTTAAGTTCTCAATCAGCTATTAATATAGAGGTTTCTAATACTGATAATATAGATTCAATAATTGATGAAATAATAAAAGCAAATAAAAATGTAGAGAATTCAACTAAGAATAATGATTGGGAAATGATAGGAAAAGATGTGTCTAGTTTACAATCATTAATAAATAGACTAGAAGAATTAGTAACAGAACAGAAGGAAGAAGAAAAAGAAGAAAGTAAAGATGAAGATACAAATACAGTACTAGATGACAATATTATAGATATGCAAACAGTAAATGAAATTGAATAAAAATATTCTAAAGCACACACCATATAATTGGGTGTGTGTTTTATGTTAGAGAAAGATATAAAAATATTATTAGAAAAAATAGATAAGTTAAATTATAATTTGAACAAAAATAAATTTATTGACCTAGTCGAAGTAATGGGAAACAAAAAAGAAATGATTTTTAGAAATTTGTTTTCTGGCTTATGGAAAGGAATTGGAATAGGTATTGGGGTGACATTAGTTACCGCAATAATTGTAGTAATATTACAAAAAATAATTAAATTAAATATACCTATAATAAGTGAATATATAACTGATATTGTAAATATTGTCGAAAAAACAAAAAATATTAGATAATAAATTGTATAAAAATATAAAAATATACTTTAAAAATAAAAATATATTGTATATAATATGTGTATTAAAAACGGAGGGAGACACATAGATGAACTTACCAAATAAATTAACAATATTTAGAATAATATTAGTACCAATTATGGCAATAATACCTTTTTTTAATTTCGATATAAAATGGATAGTAATAGATATAATTTTTATAATAGCTTCACTAACAGATAAATTGGATGGTTATATAGCAAGGTCAAAGAATCAAGTTACTACATTTGGTAAATTTTTAGACCCAATAGCAGACAAAATTTTGGTTTTAGCCGCAATGATTATATTAGTAGAAGCAAATAAATTACCATCAATTATTCCTATAATTGTAATGTTTAGAGAGTTTATTGTTTCAGGATATAGATTAATTGCGGTAGAAAAAGGTGGAAAAGTAATTGCAGCTTCAATTTGGGGAAAATTAAAAACTGTTACACAAATGATTGCTATAATTTTAGCATTTTTGGATCAGAATGGTTTCGCTCAATGTTTCGTTGGAGAAATTACAGGTTTTGCATGGTGGTTTAATTTTGTAACCACAGTTTTAATGAGCATATCAGTTATTGCTACAATATTTTCAGGTTGTGATTACTTAATAAAAGGTAAAGATATATTTAAAGAAGAGGTAAAGACAGATGGACAAAAGTAAGGCTAGTGAGGAAATACTAAAATTAAGAAAACAATTAGAGATATGGGCAAACAAATATTATGATGAAGATAATCCAGAAGTATCAGATTATGAATATGATATGACAATGAACAAGTTAAAAGCCTTAGAAAAAGAATTTCCAGATTTAATTACAAAAGATTCATTAACACAAAAAGTAGGAGGTCATGTAAAAGAAGGATTTGCAAAAGTTGAACACGAGGTACCTTTACAGAGTCTTCAAGATATATTTTCTTTTGATGAATTGGAAGAATTTAAGGAAAGAGTATATAAAGTTGCAAAAGAAAATGGAATGAAGGAATCAGATGTAAAATTTGTAGTAGAAACTAAAATTGATGGTCTTTCAGCAGCTTTGGAATATAAGGAAGGCAAGTTTGTAAGAGGAGCTACAAGGGGAAATGGTTTAGTTGGAGAAGATGTTACAGAAAATTTAAAGACAATAAAGAATATACCAATGGAGCTTTCAGAACCACTAAATATTACTGTTAGAGGAGAAGTATTTATTGGTAAAAAAGAATTTGAAAAAATGAATGAAGAGCGAGAGTTAAATGAAGAAAAGACTTTTGCAAATGCCAGAAATGCAGCTGCAGGTTCATTAAGACAATTAGATGCAAGAATAACAAAAAGTAGACCATTAGATATTTATATTTTTAATGTACAAAAAATAGAAGGAAAAGAATTCAACTCACATTTTGAGGAATTAAACTACTTAAAAAAATTAGGATTTAATGTTAATCCGGTATTAATACCATGCAATAATATTCCGGAAGCGATAGAGGCAATAAAAAAGATTGGAAATGAAAGAGAAAATTTGACTTTTGGAATTGATGGTGCTGTTATAAAGGTGGATGACTTAAAACTAAGGGAAAAAATGGGAACTACATCTAAAGTTCCTAGATGGGCTATTGCATATAAATATCCTCCAGAACAAAAAGAAACAAAATTAAAGGATATTGTTTGCCAAGTAGGAAGAACAGGTGCAATTACACCTATGGCAATACTGGAGCCAGTAAGAGTTGCTGGTTCAACGATTTCAAAAACAACACTTCATAATGAGGACTTTATAAAAGAAAAAGACATAAGAATTGGAGATACCATAGTTGTTCAAAAAGCGGGAGATGTAATTCCGGAAATTTTGGAGGTAAAGAAAGAAAAAAGAACTGGTACTGAAAAAGTATTCAAAATGCCAAAAGTGTGTCCTGTATGTGGAGCACCTGTAGTAAGAGAAGAAGGAGAAGCAGTAAGCAGATGTATAGGAATTGAATGCCCTGCAAAACTAGTGAGAAATATTATACATTTTGTTTCTAGAGAATGTATGAATATAGATGGTTTAGGAGATAAAATAATAGAGCAATTAATAGATAAGAACTTAATTAGAAATATTGCAGATATTTATTATTTAACTTTTGATGATATAGCTTCGTTAAAAAAGAATGGTAAGAAATTTGCACAAAATTTAGTTGATGCAATAAATAATAGCAAAAGAAATGATTTATATAGGTTAATTGCAGCTTTAGGAATAAGACATATTGGTGTTAAAGCAGCTAAAACCTTGGCTAAAAAATATAAAACTATGGATAATTTAATGAATGCTTCAGAGGAAAGTTTAGCAATGACAGATGATATTGGTGAGATATCAGCAAATAGTTTATATGAATTCTTTAAACAGGAGCAAACGAAGGATTTGATAAATAAATTAAAAGAAGCAAATGTTAATATGCAAATGCTTGAGGAAGAAGGAACAGACAATAGATTTGAGGGTATGACATTTGTTCTTACAGGCGCATTAGAAAAATTTACAAGAAAAGAAGCAAGTGACTTGATAGAAAAACATGGAGGAAAAACTTCATCTTCTGTTTCTAAAAAAACGAATTATGTATTAGCGGGAGAAGATGCGGGTAGTAAATTAACAAAAGCACAAAATTTAGGAGTGGAAATAATTACAGAAGAACAATTCGAAAAAATGATACAATAATAGAAGTTTTAATCATTAAAATATGGAGTTTATTTAAAGTAGTATTATAGGAAATTAAGGAAGGAAATTTATGGACGGAACATATACATTCGAAAGATTTGAAAAGGAATTAGATGAAGGATATCAAATGTATTATACATATGTTAGAAATAGATATTTATTATTTAAAACTGCAGAAAATTGTTATACGCAAAAATTAGTATCAAAGCATGATAAAAATCCACAGCCAAGAATACTTGTTATAACACATAAAAGAATAGAAGAAATGTTTCCTTTTATGGAAGACATAGAATATAAAGTAGGAATTTAAAATACAAAAAGCAACATATTAAATTTTTAATATGTTGCTTTTTGTGTTTTTATTGTAATAATTTTACTAGGTTGGTACAAAGTTTTGTAACATTATATATATTAAATATTAGGATAGGAGGAAAAACAAATGAAAAAATGTTTATTACTAGGAAATGGTGGAAGAGAGGCAGTATTAGCTGAAAAAATCGCAAAGGGATACAAATTATTTTCCATATTGCCTTATGCAAATCCTTCAATAGTTGAACAAGTAAAAAAATCAAATGGAAAATATCTAATAGGGGATCCGTTTGATAAGGACTTAGTAACAAAATTTATAAAAGAAGAAAAGATAGATGCAGCGGTTGTTAGCCAGGATAATTTATTACAAAATGGATTAATAGATTTAGCACAAGACCTTGGACTAAAAACATTTGGACCAACATCTAAAGGAGCAAAAATAGAATGGAGTAAAACATATGCTTTGGATATTGTAAAAAAATTGGCACCTGAAATGGTAATTCAGAATAAAAGTCTTAGTTTTGCAGATGGATTATTGCCATTTCTAAATCAAGAGGATGTGAATAAATGTAGTCAATTAATAAGTGATAC
>CALXMM010000003.1 GCA_944389475.1 uncultured Clostridia bacterium | reverse complement strand
AACCAGGAGAAAGCGCAACAGTATCAATAATCTTAACATGGATAAATGGACAAGATAATATGGGATTAAAAACAAATGTAGCAGAAATAAGTGAAGACTACAACGACAGCCATACACCAGATATAGACTCAACACCTGACAATGATGTACCAGGAGAAGATGATATAGATGATGCACCAGTAATGCTAACGATAAGACTAGGAGAGACAGTAATGTACATAGGCTTAGGATTCTTAATCGTAGCAATGTTAACGAGTGGAATATGGGCAATAAAGAGATTTGTTTTATAATCTAAAAATGAACTTTAGGGATGGACCTTAAAGTTCATTTTTTATGTAAATTTTTTGAACTTTTAGGTCCGTCCCCTGTGTTCAAAAAATGCGAAAAATGTCGTACGGAAAACTTGGACATTTATATTATTTAATGATAGAATATAGAAAAAAAGAAAGGGAGTAGATATAAATGACATATGGTGAAGAACTAAAAAATAAGCTATTCAAAAAGAAAGTTAATGGATGGTTTAAAATTTCTGATGAACTAAAACAAGAAATTATGGAATATAATGACAAATATATGGATTTTTTAAACAATTCTAAAACAGAAAGAGAAATAGTTAAAAGTGCTGTAAAGATGGCAAACGAGCATGGATTTAAAGATATAAACGAAGTAGAACATTTAAATGTAGGAGATAAAGTATATTATGTTAATAAAGGAAAAAGCATGTATTTAGCAGTTATAGGTGCGGACAAGCTAGAAAATGGTTTAAGCATTATAGGTGCACATGCAGATTCTCCTAGATTGGATTTAAAACCAAATCCTTTATATGAGGACCAAGAATTAGTATATTTCAAAACTCACTACTATGGTGGATTAAAGAAATATCAATGGACAACTATTCCACTTGCAATACATGGAGTAATTATAAAAGAAGATGGAGAAAAGATAGAAGTAAGAATTGGTGAAGATGACAAAGACCCAATATTTACTGTAACAGATTTGTTACCACATCTTGCTAAAGAACAAGAAAACTTAAAATTAAAAGAAGCAATAAAAGGTGAAGATTTAAACTTATTAATAGGAAGTATGCCTTTTGATGAAGAAATTCCAGAAAGAGTTAAATTGAATATTTTGAACATATTAAATAAAAAATATGGAATTATAGAAGAGGATTTAAGTAGAGCAGAATTAGAATTAGTACCTGCTTTTAAGGCTAGAACACAAGGTTTTGATGAAAGCATGGTAGCTGCTTATGGACAAGATGATAAAGTAAGTGTTTATACATCTTTAACAGCGTTAATGGAATTAAACAATATAAAAAGAACAGCAGTATGCATTATATCAGATAAGGAAGAAGTAGGAAGTATGGGAAATACAGGAATGGAATCTCATGCATTTGATACTTTTGTAACATTTTTATTGAACAAAACAGGAGAAAATAAAGTTAATTTATTAGAAAAAGTTTTTGTAAATTCAAAGATGTTATCAGCAGATGTTGATGCTTGCATAGACCCAATTTATGCTAATGTATCTGACAGATTAAATGCTGCATATCTAGGATATGGTGTAGCGCTAAATAAATATACAGGTTCAGGTGGAAAATATAATGCATCAGATGCAAATGCAGAATACTTAGCAGAAGTTAGAAAAATATTTGATGATAGCAATGTAAAATATCAAATTTCAGAATTAGGAAAAGTAGATGTTGGAGGAGGCGGAACTATAGCATATATTCTAGCTAATAAAGGAATAGATGTTATAGACTGCGGTGTACCTATTTTATGTATGCATTCTCCATATGAAGTATCTAGTAAATATGATGTGTATTCAGCATACCAAGCATATAAAGCATTCTGGAATGCTTAGAAAGCAGTATTATTTTCAGTTAGTAAATGCAATATAGCATATAGTGAAATGCCTATCATTTCATAAGATATATTTGGAAATCTAAAAGGTAAAGGCAATAAAGCATATAGGGCATTTTGAAATGAATAAAAGTAAGATACCCCCATTGGTAAATAAAATGGGGGAGTTTTTATGCGAAGTTCACTATTGAAAAATATGGAAAAATTGTGTATAATAGTAAACAGAGTTTATAAAAAAGAGGAGAGAATTATGTTTCAAAAATTAGAGGCAGTAGAAAAGAGATATGTTGAATTAACTAAATTAATAAGTGACCCAAATGTAATTAGCAATCATAATGAATGGCAAAAGTATATGAAGGAACATGCAGAGATAAAGGATATTGTAGAAAAATATAGAGAGTACAAAAAAGTTGAGCATGATATGGAAGAGGCCAAAGAGATGATGGATGATAAAGAATTGAAAGATTTGGCTGAAGCTGATTATTATGAAGCTAAGGAGAAATTACCAAAACTAGAAGAGGAATTAAAGATTTTATTAATACCTAAGGATAAAGATGATGATAAAAGTGTTATTTGCGAAATAAGAGCAGGTGCTGGTGGAGAGGAAGCAGCATTATTTGCAGGTACATTGTTTAGAATGTATAGCATGTATGCAGAGAGAAAACACTGGAAATTAGAGGTATTAAATGAAAATGCAACAGAACTTGGTGGATATAAGGAAATTTCATTTATGATAACGGGTAAAGGTGCTTATAGTAGATTAAAATTCGAAAGTGGTGTACATAGAGTACAAAGAGTTCCAGAAACGGAAAGTAGTGGAAGAATACATACATCTACTGCAACAGTAGCAGTATTGCCAGTTGTAGAAGATGTAGAAATAGATATAAACCCAGCAGATATTAAAATGGAAGTATTTAGAGCATCAGGAGCTGGTGGACAGCATGTTAATAAAACATCTTCTGCAGTAAGACTTATCCACATTCCAACAGGTATGGTTGCAGAATGCCAAACAGAAAGGTCACAATTACAAAATAGAGAATATGCTATGAAATTGCTACGTTCTAGATTATATGAACAAGAAAAAAGAAAACAAGATAGTGAACTTGCAAATGAGAGAAAATCTCAAATAGGAAGTGGGGATAGAAGCGAAAAAATAAGAACATATAATTACCCACAAGGAAGAATAACTGACCACAGAATTGGTCTTAGCATATATCAAATGGAAGATTTCTTAAATGGAAATTTGGATGAAATGATAGATAGATTAATTGCAGCAGATAGAGCTGAAAAATTAAAAGGTGATGAAGAATAATACTAAAAAATGAAAAGTTGAGAAACTTATTTCAAAAAATGAAAGATTGATGAAGAATAATACTAATACTAAAAACTGTAAGTCTATAAGATTTACGGTTTTTTTATGTTATAGTCACAAATTATATGGTTTATGTAAAGGCGTATTATTTATAAATTGTCATAATGTACGGATAGCTTGACCAAAATTATATGGATTATGTAGCGGTGTAATATCTACTTCTTCATATTTAATAACCTTTGTAAATATAATTTATTAATGAACGGAGGTATTAAATTTGGTTGATATTTTAAAAACCTTTTTAGTTGGAATCTTCTTTGGAACTTTTGGAACAACGATTGGTGGAATAATAGGGGTCAATCTAAAAAGTACATCAAATAAATTTTTAGGATTTATTTTATCATTTGCTGCAGGATTAATGATGTCAATAATTTGTTTTGATTTGCTACCGGAAGCAATGGAAATATCAAAATTATCAGTTATTATAATTGGCGTTATTTTAGGGATATTTACAATGATTATTTGTGATACGATTGTTAAAGAAAAATTTAGTGGAAGAAAGAATATAAATAATCTTCTAAAAACGGGTATAATTATTAGTATTGGGTTAGCACTTCATAATATTCCGGAGGGCTTAGCAATAGGAACTGGATTTCAAGCTTCTATAAATTTAGGATTATCCTTGGCAATAGTTATAGCAATTCATGATATCCCAGAGGGAATAAGTATGGCAGTACCAATGAAAAATGGTGGGATGAGTAAAGGGAAAGTAATATTTCTAGTTATCATGTCAGGATTAAGTACAGGAATAGGTGCTTTAGTTGGTCATTTAGTTGGAGGAATATCTAAATCTATAATTGCAGTTTCTTTAAGTTTTGCTGCTGGAGCAATGTTATACATTGTCGCAGGAGAATTAACTCCGGAGGCAAATAATATGTATAAAGGAAGAATGAATGCCCTTGGAAATATTTTGGGTTTTATATTAGGAATTATAGCAATAAATTTATAGCATACATAAGAAAATATAGCTAGTGTTTCATTTATAAAAATAATTTATGAAAATTATAAGTGATGGAATAAAATTTCCAACAGTCCAAAAAAATCGTGAGTGATGAAAGAAAAATTCCAAGGTCTTTAGATAAAAACAAAAGACACCTTAAAGGTGTCTTAATTTGTGCTTTAAAAATTAATTATTTTCTTTAAATGAATTTGCTATATCATCAAAAACGGTAACATATTTATCCTTGTTACTTGATATAACTTCAAAATCTAAAATATAAATATGTTTATCTGTTTTTATCCATACTACGTTAGAATAAAGGTCAGAATCTAAACTTGAATCATGGTATGTAAATGTGTATTTATATGCTTCGCAATTAGGAATATTCATTTGTGTAATATCAGAAATATCTCTTGCATTATCTCTAGCATTTGCAACATTATCTTTTTCTGCAGTAATTGCATCTTTTAAATTCATGTTTAAATCAACATCAATAATTGTACTATATAACATCATTTGGTCTTTTAAAGAATATATGTCTAAAACATAATCTGAAGAACCAGATGCAGCTTCTTTAAACTTTATTTTACCAGGAATCTGTAAAGAAAATTCATTGTTATTTGATGTAACTGTTACAGGAGTTAGATATTTATATAATGAATAAATTCCAAATCCTAAAAGCCCTATGACTATTAATATAGCTATAATTATAAATACTTTTTTTAGTTTCATAAAAAAATCCCTCCGTAAAGGTATTTTATTATAAAAAGTAAAATAATACAACTGATAATAAAAAAATGTTATAGAAATGTAAATAAATATATTGATACATTTACAAAAAATAATTATAATGGTATTATCTATAATACGGAAAAATGTGTAAAAAAATAAATATTTTTAAGAGAGGTATTGCATGAACATAAGATTAATAATGGGAATACTTGGAGGTATTATAGCCGCTGAGTTTGTGGCTATACTTGTCCAATTAAATATATATAAAAAAGAGATTGATAAAGGTATAGAATATGAAAATTTTAGAAAACAAGTTTTACTTAAAGCTGCTAAAGAAAGGCGTGAATTAAGAGAAGCATTAGCTAAACAACAAGAGCTAAAAGATAGGATGGAAGAATTAAGAAAGAAGAGAGAAAAAACACAGGAATCTTCTAAACCAAAAGAAGAGGAAATGCCTAAAACAAAAACAACAGCGGGAGCAAGAAAAGCAAAGACTACAAAAACAACAGCGGGAGCAAGAAAAGCAAAGACTACAAAAACAACAGCGGGAGCAAGAAAAGCAAAGACTACAAAAACGACAACGGGAGCAACAAAAACAAAGAGTACAAAAACAGCATCAAAAACTAAAAAGACAAAATAATTATGTTGACTTAAAAACAAATAGTTAGTATAATAAAAGTTAGGGAAACTAATGATTGAAAGGATTTTAAGTATGAAAAAAAGTAAATTAACTATATTAGCTGTTTTATGTTTTATATGTGCTATGGCTATTAGTATTTTTGCAACAAATGTTAAAGCAACTACAATGGAATTTGGATTGCAAGAATACAGAAAAACAGGAGAAGATGGAAATCAATACGCCTATAAAATATCAAACAAAAATATATGGAAACTTATTACATATAATGGTCAAACATTGGATTATGATAAAGCTATATATTCTTTAAAAGCTGAACAAACTTTTAATAAATCTAGCCAAGGAGCTTATAGACAAGAATATGATGTATCATATAATCTTAAAGATAAAACATCCATACCAACATTACCAATAGCAGAAGAAGATTATAATTCAATCATTTGGATATTAAATCATACTTACATACAATCTAATGAAATAACAGAGAATGAAAAAGAAACATTACTAAAAAATGCTCAAATAACAGATAATGTTGTGTTAACTGATGATGATATAGATGTAGTTCAACAATTGGCAATATGGTATTTTACAAATAAAGATAATGCAACATATCATTTGGACATTAACGGAGAGTCATCTTTGCCAGAAGTGTTAGAGGCAAAAAAAGAGAGTAGTGGAATAATAGAAGATTACAAAAATATAAAAGATAAAAGTCAAAACAGATTTAATCAAATGGAAACATTATTTAAATACTTTATAAATAATGCAAAATTAGCAACAGAAGAAATAAATAATATTGAGGTACCTTTATCTCTAGATAAAACACAACCAACAGAAGAAATAGTAGAGGATAATTATATTATTGGACCATATAAGATAAATAAAGATACTGATTTACCATATGCATTAAATGTAAAGATAACAGATAGAAATGGAAATGACTTAACAAATAAATACACATTATTAGATGAAAATAAAACAGATATAACAGATAAAACTATAGAAGATTTAGTAGGACAAACATTTTATTTAAAGATACCAGTACAAGCAATAACGGAAAATAGTATAGATGGAATAAAATTTAAAATAGAAGGAAGATATAATACTACTAAGGTTACATATTGGACTAGTTCTAAAGAAAGTGATGTACAACCAGTAGTCGAAATAGAAAAAGAACCACAAATCTTTTCTGATGAAAATGAAGTTATATTTAAATTAGAGGAACAGAATAGTTTATAGAAAACAATAAAAAAATATTTAATTTGTAAGGAGGAATAGAAAATGAAAGTGATTTTATTAGACAATATAAAAGGTGTAGGAAAAAAGGATGAAGTTATTAATGCCAGTGATGGATATGCAAGAAATTTTCTATTTCCTAAGAAATTAGCTGTAGAAGCAAATGCAGAAAACATGGCAAAACTTAAAGGAAAGCAAGATTCTATGAGTCATAAAAAAGCAGTAGAAAAAGAAGAGGCTAAACAAATCGCTGAAAAATTAAAAGGAATTTGTCCAAAATTAAAAATAAAAACAGGTGAAAATGGCAAAGTATTTGGAGGCGTAACAGCTAAAGATATTTCTGATGTTTTAAACAAAGAATATAAAATTAATATAGACAAAAAGAAAATTGATTTAAAAGAAAGTATCAAAACTCTTGGAATTGCAAAAGTTAATGTAAAACTATATGAAGGAGTTATGGGAGAAATAAAAATAGATGTAATTCCGGAATAAACTTAGCAACTAATTATTGCAGATATAAAGCAGATAGGCAAAAGAAAAATAATATAACATTAAATTATTAAACTTTAGGAGGCACAAAATGGAGCTAGGTAAGATTCCACCAAATGATATAGAGGCAGAACAAGCGGTTATTGGAAGTATGCTAACAGATAAGGATGCAGTAATATCTGCAATAGAAGTACTTAAAGAAGAGGATTTCTATAGAGAAGACAATAAAACTATATACGAAGCCATACTAAACTTATATAATAGGTCAGAACCAATAGATATAATAACATTAAAATCAGAATTAACATCAATGGGAATGTTCGATAAAATTGGAGGTTTGGAATATATAGTAGGATTACCAGATAAGGTTCCAACAACTGCAAATGTAGAAAAATATATAAGTATAGTAAAAGAAAAATCAGAGTTAAGAAGATTAATAAAAGCAGCAAATGAAATAATAGAAGAAGGCTATGACCCAACGGAAAACATAGATGACATCATGAATAGTGCAGAAAAGAAAATCTTTAATATTATGCAGGACAAAGACCAGAAAAGTTATAGTCCAATAAAAGATGTTTTGATAGATACATTTACAGAGCTAGAACAACTATATAATCAAAAGCAACATGTAACAGGTGTGCCTACGGGATTCATAGATTTAGATTATAGAACAGCTGGACTACACAATTCAGACCTTATTCTAATAGCTGCAAGACCAGCTATGGGTAAATCTGCATTTGCATTAAATATTGCAACAAATGCAGCTCTTAGGGCAAATGTTCCAGTAATATTATTCAGCTTGGAAATGTCAAAAGAGCAAATGGTTAATAGAATTTTGTGTAGTGAAGCTTTAGTAGATAGCAATAAAGTAAGAACAGGAAAAATTGATGATGATGATTGGATAAAACTTGCGGATACCATGGGAGATTTATCCGAAGCACCAATATATATAGATGACACTCCAGGTATTTCTATAAATGAAATAAGAGCAAAATGTAGAAAACTTAAATTAGAAAAAAATATAGGATTGGTAGTAATAGACTACTTGCAACTTGTTCAAGGTTCATCAAAAAGAGCATCAGCAAGTAGGGAGCAAGAAATTTCAGAAATAAGTAGGTCTTTAAAAATATTAGCAAAAGAAATAAATGTTCCAGTAATAGCACTATCACAATTATCTAGAGCACCGGAGCAAAGACCGGACCATAGACCAATGCTTTCCGATTTGCGTGAATCTGGAGCTATAGAGCAAGATGCAGATATAGTAATGTTCCTATATAGGGATGAATATTATCACGAAGATAGTGAAGATAAAGGACAAGCAGAAGTAATAATTGCAAAACATAGATCTGGTTCTACAGGAACAGTTAAATTAGCATGGTTAGGAAATTATACAAAGTTTGGTAATTTGGACAGATATAGGGAGTAATTTTACAATAGAAAGAAATACAATCGAAGTAATAAACAAAAAGATAGCCAACGAAATTATAGATATAACAAAATAAAAAAGGACGGTAAAATGGAAAAAGAAGTTTTAAAAACTATAGAAAAATATAAATTAATAGAATCTGGTGATAAGATACTTATTGCAGTATCTGGGGGACCAGATTCTATGTGCTTATTAGACATTCTAAATAAGCTAAAAGATAAACTAAAAATAGAAATAGCAGTTGTACATGTAAACCATGGGATACGTGGGAAGGTAGCGGATGAAGAAACTGAATACATAAAAAGATATTGTGAGAAATATAATATAAAGATATATATTAAAAGAGAAAAAGTTATTGACCTAGCAAAGAAAGATAAAATAGGACTAGAAGAAGAGGGAAGAAAAGTAAGATACAATTTCTTTGATGAAATTTTGCAAAAAACAGGTTTTAATAAAATCGCAATAGCACATAATATGAATGACAAAGTAGAAACTATTTTAATGAATATTATAAGAGGGTCTGGAACACTAGGGCTAAAAGGAATAGAGCCAAAAAGAGACAATAAATACATAAGACCATTAATAGAGACAGAAAGAAAAGACATAGAAAAATATTGTGAAGAACAAAAGCTAGAACCTAAATTTGATGAAAGCAATAATGATAACACGTACACGAGAAATAAAGTAAGAAATATATTAATTCCATTTATAAAAAAGGAATTCAACCCAAATATAATAAGAGGAATAAATAATTTATCGGAAATAGTATCGGAAGAACAGAATTATTTAGAAAAAATTGTAAATAATATATATAGTCAAATTAAAATAGAAGAGGCTAAAGATAAAGTTATACTAGACTTAAAAGAATTTAACAAGCAAGATATCGTAATTAAGAAAAGAATATTATTTCTTTCAATAAACAAAGTATTTGGGTCAAGCAAGAATATTGAAAAAATTCATATAGAAGATATTATTAAGTTATGTGAGAGAAATATTGGTAATAAATACCTAACACCAAATAAAAATATAAAAGTTTATGTTAATAAAGGAAAAATTATAATATCACATACATATTAATATCCGTAAGAGGAGGTACCTTGACACACAAAAGACACATAAAAAAACTTGAAAACTATTGAAATATATGGTATATATGCATATAGCAAATTAATTTTGTAACATATAAAAAAGCCATTTAAGGAAAAATCAGTTAACGAGGGAGGAAAATAAATTGAAAAATGGTATAAAATCATTGGCGGTATGGTTAATATTTTTAATTATATTCATCGTATTAATTTCGTCAATAATGGATAATTCAAGCAATAAACTTGCATATTCAGAATTATTAACAGATATGGAAAATGGAACAGTAACAAGTATAGAAATTCAATCTGGAGGAGAAAAAGCCTTAGTTGAACTAGAAGGAGATTCTGTACCAAAAGAAGTTAATATTCCAGACATTAATAGTTTCATGACATATGCACAAGAAATTTTAAAAACAAATAATTATACATTAACAGAAAAACCAGAGTCAGTATTCATGAAAGGTCTTTACTTAATAATACCATTTGGAATAATAGTAATTGTTTTACTATTTGGTTTACTATTAATTAATCCAGGAAGCCAAGGCGGAAATAAAACAATGTCATTTGGTAAGAGTAGAGCAAGAATGACAAATGGAGCTGAAAAAACAAAAGTTACATTTAATGATGTTGCTGGTGTTGATGAAGAAAAAGAAGAACTAGAAGAAATTGTAGAATTCTTAAAAACTCCAAAGAAATTTACAGATATGGGAGCAAGAATACCAAAGGGTGTACTACTTGTAGGTCAACCTGGTACAGGTAAAACATTACTTGCTAAAGCAGTTGCTGGAGAAGCAGGAGTTCCTTTCTTTAGTATAAGTGGTTCAGAATTCGTAGAAATGTTTGTTGGTGTTGGTGCATCAAGAGTAAGAGACTTGTTCGAACAAGCTAAAAAGAATTCTCCATCTATAATATTTATAGATGAAATTGATGCAGTAGGTCGCCAAAGAGGTGCAGGCCTTGGAGGAGGACATGATGAAAGAGAGCAAACATTAAATCAACTTTTAGTTGAAATGGATGGATTTGGAACAAATGAAGGTGTTATAGTGCTAGCTGCAACAAACAGACCGGATGTACTAGATAAAGCATTATTAAGACCTGGTAGATTTGACAGACAAATAGTTGTATCTGCTCCAGATGTAAAAGCTAGAGAGCAAATACTAGAAGTTCATGCTAGAAAGAAAAAACTAGGTGAAGATGTAGACTTAAAAACAATTGCAAGAAATACATCAGGTTTTGCAGGAGCAGACCTAGAGAATGTTTTAAACGAAGCTGCATTACTTGCCGCTAGAAGAAATCTAGATTGTATTGGAATGAAAGAAATTGAAGATGCAATGGTAAAAGTTACAATGGGACCAGAAAAGAAAACAAGAGTAAGAAGCGAAAAAGAAAACAAATTAGTTGCTTACCACGAAGCTGGTCATGCAGTTGTAAGTAGATATTTACCAACACAGGATAAAGTTCATCAAATATCAATTGTACCAAGAGGAATGGCTGGAGGTTATACAATGTATAGACCAACAGAAGATAAATCATTTAGGTCAAAAACAGAAATGGAAGAAAATATCGTTTCTCTATTAGGAGGAAGAGTTGCAGAAAAATTGATTTTAAATGATATCTCTACAGGTGCAAGCAATGATATAGAAAGAGCAACATCAATTGCAAGAGCAATGGTTACAAAATATGGTATGAGCGATAGATTAGGAACAATTACATTTGGTAGTGACCAAGATGAAGTATTCTTAGGAAGAGACTTAGCTCATGCTAAGGAATATTCTGAAGAAACTGCAGCAATAATAGATGAAGAAGTTAAGAAATTAGTTGATGAAGGATACAAAAAAGCTACGGATATCTTAAGTGAACATGTAGATAAATTGCATGCAGTAGCAAAAGTATTGCTAGAGAAAGAAAAAATCGATGGTGATGAATTCGATAGAATTTTCGCAGATGATGAGAAACAAGCCTAGTCGAAATAAATTGTAACTGGATAAAAGATTTATATAGAAAAAGGACCTATTCCGGGATTGTACTGAAACAAAATTGTTAGATAAGAAGTTTTACAATTTTGGTTCAATCAATTTGGAAAGGTCCTTTTTTCCTGTAATAAATTTTCTACTTCGTTATACTTTAATTCCCCATTAATGTTTTTCTGGGATAAGTCTAATAAATATTTAGAAGGTTCTAAATTATCAACCTTATTTAAGCCTATACCTGTTTCCCAGTATTCCTGTTTTTTCTTAGAATCAGTTATTTCATTTTCCACTATTTTTGAACTATAAAAATTTAAACCATTAAGAAAAACTACGGAAAGAAGAAATAGAAGATATAAAAAGAGAAAAAAGGATTTTTCCAAATCCCTTATGTCAAAATGTATCAAAAAATACACAAAAATGTAATATTAAACTTTAAACCACACATTAGGAGCTTGCGTAAATAGGCGCGGAACACCCTCCAACACATGGCAAAAAGTGCTATTTAATATAAGAAATAAAGTTGATAAAATAAAACAGATAATATAGCGAAAAATGACTTTTTTGTTGGAGGGATTTCATTATGGAAAATATGCAAAAGGGAATGAAGAGAAAGATAGGATTGCTAGTCGGAGTAATAGCGATAATAGTAGCATTAATAATAACTATGGTTGTTGTTAAAGTTAACAAGCAAAAAGAGAATTTTGCAAAGGCAAATCCAGAACTAGCAAAAGCAATGGAATATGACCAAGTACAGGAAGGAGAAGAAAACGTGGATGGAACAGATGGCCACGTTAAATTTGATGCCTTCTTTTTACGTGACTTAGATGGAGATGGAAATGCAGAGAGCATAAGAGGAACAAGTAGAGAGATAGGAAAAGAGGATACCTTGTACATGGAATTAAATGTTCAAACAGCAGGATATCTAAAAGATGCCAAGATAACAATGAGTGATGGTAATAATTTCTATTTCCAAACAGCATTACCAAAAGATAATGAGTTAAAAGATAGTTATGTAGGAAATAACACAAAGGTAATAGAATTTAATGATTTAAAGAATGGAACGCAAAAGTTATTAACAGGAATAGTTAGAAGTGGAGACTATTCTTATTCATCACGTGAAAATGCAGCCATAGGAAATAATATAAATAACTATAGCAAGCTAAATACAGTAACATTAACAGGAACATATGTTGGAGAAGATGGAGTAGAAACACCTATAACAAAAACAGTTAATTTTAATATAGATTGGTACGGAACAGCAAGAGCAAGTATATATACAAACAATAGCTATAACACATATTATGATTTAGATGACAGACTAGATGAAGAAAACGGAACAATAACATTGAACTTCTCTATAATAACAGAGGAAACAGAAGATGAATTAATATTAAAGAAAAACCATGTAGAAGCAACAATCCCACAATTAAATGGATATGACCCAATAAGTGTGGAATATACAGGAAGTAATGCTACAGCAAATTATAATGAAGAGACAAAAGTGCTTACAATAGATAGAGAAACACAAGTAGGAGAAGATGGAACAGTAACAAGTGGAGTATCTAGAGATAATTCATACAGTGTAAAAGTAGTATATCCAATAGAAGCATATCAAAGTTTAGGAGAAGACACAGTAACATTAAGAATACCAGTAAGCACATATTACGAAGGATATAACAACACAAGTTCAGAATTTACAAACCCATATAAATCAAATGTAGCAAGTGCAACAATAGTAGCAAACTATAGAAAAATGCAAGGCTCAGTAGCAAGATTCGATGTAACAGTAGGAAAATATGTATTTTATCCAAGTTATAGATATATAATTTCAAAAGAAAAACCATTAAAAATATACAATGGATTAAGCGATATGGGAGAAGACGATATATACCAAGTAAAATGGGAGGCATATACAGGAACTGATGGAACTTCTACAGGATTAGTAATGAAAGAAACTGAAAATGATAAATCACAAGTTACAGACAATTTCATAAAGACAGATTCAAATAAAGAAAGTATGGAAGATGTAACAACAAATATTGGAATAGCATTTTCAGGGGCAGATAGCATCTTAAAAGATGATGGATGGATAAAAGTATATGATGAAGAAACAGGAGATTTATTAGTAACATTTACAAAATCTGATTGGAGCAAGTATACAGCAAGTAATTCATATAAATATGAACTACCAGTAAAACATATAAGAATAGAGACAAGTGATACAAACGCAAATAGTTATTTAACAGTATATAACATTAAAGAATTAGATGATGAATATATAACAACAAACTATACCAGGGAGGAGTTTGACAAATTACAATATATAAAATCTACATTAGTAGGATATCTTGGAGGAAGATATATTAATACAGACACACACCAAGCAAATTATGAAGCACCATATTCAATAGCAGATATAGGAATAAGCAATAATACAATATCAACACAAATAACAGAAAAAAATGAAAAGATAACAATAACAGCAAGAAATGACAGTTCAAGCAACCAAGTAGGATGGGTGGATGGAAGTTTTGTAGTAAAACTACCAGAAGAAATAATAGATGCCCAAATAAATGATGTACAAATAAATAACAGTGCAGTTTCATTAGTTAGCTATGAAATTATAGAGCAAGATGGAGCAAAACTAATAAAGATAAACACAAAGAATAATAATGATACACCACAAACATATAGCATAACAATAGATGTGGATATAACTCCAGACCCAAGAGTAGCAACAATGAGTAGAGATATAGAGTTATATGCATCTAATGAAGAAACATGTGACTATTATTACAAAGCAAGCGATGTTTATGATGTAAACGACAACTTAAATATAGATGAACAAGTAAACCATGATACAGTAAGTTTAAGCATGGTATCACCAAACTCATTATTAACAAACCAAATAGGAAGTAATTATGATGATAAAGGAAGTCAAGTAGTATCACCAGAAGTTGCAGATATAAAGCCAGTTTATGGAGTAGTAGACCAAGAAGGAGAAGAGAAAGAAGCAACAATAGGAGTACAAGTAAGAAATAATTATGGAAGTACAATTAGTGATATACAAATATTAGGAAAGATACCATTTGAAGGAAATACATATGTAATAAGTGGAGGAGACTTAGGTTCAACATTTACAACCAAGATGACAGAAGCAGGAATACAAATACCTGAAGAATTGCAACAATATGCAACAGTGTATTATTCTGAAAATGAGAATCCAGATAGAGACCTAACAGATGAACAAAATGGATGGAAAACAGCAGAAGAAGTAACAGATTGGGATAATGTTAAAACATATTTAATAGACCTTGGTGCTTACATAATGCCAACAGGAAAAGAATATGTATTTAATTACACAGTAAAGATACCAAATGGATTAGAGTTTAATAAAGTATCTTTCAGTCATCATGGAGTATACTTTAGCTTAGATACAGACCAAGGAAAGTATAGAACACAAACAGAGCCTAACAGATTAGGATTTAGAATTGCAGAGAAATATAATTTAGAATTAACAAAATACCAAACAGGAAAAGATAAAGTAATTCCTAGTGCAACATATGGAGTTATGGATTTGGAAACAGGAGAAATTAGAACAGCTGTAACAAATGCACAAGGAATGTTAACTATAAATGGACTATATGCGGAAAAAGCATATATATTGGCAGAAATGAAAACACCTGATAACTATGAATTAAATAGTGATGTTATTAGGTTTATTGGTCATGTAGATGATGAAGGAAATCTTACAATAGAGAAAACAAGTGGAACAACAAAAGAAGATATGGCTGTAGTTAAGGAAGAAGGAGAAGATTACAGAGTAACTGTAAAAGTAGAAGATGAAGTAAAAGCAAGTATAAAAATTGTTAAGAAAGAACAAGGCACAGATACGCTTATACAAAATGTAAGATATAAATTAACAGGATATAACCTACCTGAAAATGGAAGAACAGTAACAACAAATATAAATGGAGAGGCTACAATAAGTGGGCTTTCTATTAACCAAGAATATACTCTAACTGAAACAAAAGCAGAAGGGTATTATTTAGCAGACCCTATAACATTTAAAATAGTAAACAATGATGGAAATTATATTATACAAACAACAAGTGGAACAATAAAAGACCAAAGTACAACAGAAGAAGATAGTATACCAACAATTACATTAAACATAGAGGATGAGAAGATACCAACATATAGCTTACAAATAATAAAAGTAAAGAAAACAACAGAAGCAACAGTAAGTGATGATGAACTAAAAGCAAAAGCAGAAACAGCATTAGCAGATACAGAAGTAACATATTTATCAGGAGCAAAATTTAAATTATATAAAAATGATGAAGAAATAGGAGAATATATAACAGACGGAAATGGAACAGTAACAATAGATAATTTATACCAATACATAGAAGGAAAAGATGAAGAAGCAACATATACATTAAAGGAAGTATTAGCACCAGAAGGATATGCAAAGGTAAAAGATATAAGGTTTAAAGTAGAAAATAAAGATAATACTTTAAGCTTATTAAACATGGACGGAATAGAAGAGAAATACACAGTAGAAGGAAATACAGTAAAATTAACAATAGAAGATAGCCCATCATTTAAATTAATTAAGAAAGATGCAGAAACAGGAGCAACATTAGCAGGAGTTAAATTTGCAATATACAATGTAGACAATGGAGAGGTACCTGCAACAAATAGTAAAGGAGAAATCGTTGGAACAAAAGAAACAATAAATGGAAGAGAATACTACACAGTTTCTACAGACCAAAACGGAGAATTAACAGCAGACTTAACAGAAGGATTATATAAAGCTGTAGAAGTAGAAACACCAGAAAAATACGATATATCTGATAGTGTATACTATTTTGGTATAGGTTCCTCTAGAGAGCCAAAAGAAGGAATGGTAGCAACATGGGCAGATTCAATTGGAGGAAGTGATTATGATTATATAGAATCAGTAGCAGAAACGAGTGATGGAGGTTATATAGCAGGAGGATATTTCGAAAGTACTACAATCCAAGTAGGAAATGAAACATTAACAAATCATAGTAGCAATGATGCTGATTGCCTAATAATAAAATACAATAGTGAAGGAGACATAGAATGGGCAGATTCATTTGGAGGAAGTGATAATGATTATATCTTATCAGTAGCGTCAACCAGTGATGGAGGGTATATAGCAGGAGGATATTTCCAAAGTAGTACAATCCAAGTAGGAAATGAAACATTAACAAATAATAATGGTTTTACATATTCTTATGATTGCCTAATAATAAAATACAATAGCGAGGGAAAAGTAGAATGGGCAGATTCATTTGGAGGAAGTGATGATGATTATATCTTATCAGTAGCACCAACCAGTGATAGAGGAATCCTAGTAGGAGGACGTTTCGGAAGTAGTACAATCCAAGTAGAAAATGAAACATTAACAAGTAATGGAGATTCTGATTGCCTAATAATAAAATACAATAGCTCAGGCGAAGTAGAATGGGCAGATTCATTTGGAGGAAGTGATGATGATTATATCTTATCAGTAGCACCAACGAGTGATGGAGGTATCATTGTTACAGGAAATATTAAGAGTGATATGCAAGTAGGAGACCAAACATTAACTGCAGGTAATTATCTAATAAAATACAATTCACAAGGTATGGTACTTTTGGCAAAAACTATACTAGATAATAACAATATTACTATTAATTCTAGTGTATTAACAAATGATGGAGGAATACTGATAGGAGGATATTTCACAAATAGTTCTTCTATCCAAATTGGAGATTATCAATTAACAAATAATGGTATAGATACTGCGCTAATAGTAAAATATAATTCAGAAGGAGAAGTGGATTGGGCAAAATCATTTGGTGGAAGTAGTAATAATCAAATCGACACAGTAATCTCAACAAATGATGGAGGAATATTAGTAAATGGAATTTTCTCTGAATTTAAATTAAATAACAAAATAGTTACTAGAGGCAGACATTTATTAAAATTAAATAGCATGGGTGAATTAGAATATGCAACAACATCAAGTTATGGAATTTATAATTGTATATCTGAATTAACGAATGGTGATGTTATAGTAGGAGGATATTTCAATAGTACTATTCAAGTTGGAGATAAAACATTAATTCCTAATGGAAGTGATGGATTAATTATTAAATTTGAAAAACAAGAAATTGTTAATCCCGTTGTTACTAATGCAAGTTCATTTGGTGGAAGTAATGATGATGAAATCCAATCAATAGCAGCAACAAGCGATGGAGGCTATATAGCAGGAGGATATTTTAGAAGTAGTACAATCCAGCTAGAAGGCATAGATGGTCAAATAACATTAAGAAATAATGGTTCGACATCATATTATGATGCAATGATTATAAAATATAATAAGGATAAACAAGTAGAATGGGCAAAAAGCTTTGGAGGAAGTGGTTCTGATTATATAGAATCAGTAGCGTCAACCAGTGATGGAGGAATCCTAGTAGGAGGATATTTTAGAAGTAGTACAATCCAACTAGAAGGCATAAATGGTCAAATAACATTAAAGAATAATGGTTCGACATCATATTATGATGGCTTAGTAATAAAATACAATAGCTCAGGTGAAGTAGAATGGGCAAAATCATTTGGAGGAAGTAATGATGATAGAATCCAATCAATAGCAGCAACAAGTGATGGGGGTGCCATCGCAGGAGGATATTTCTCTAGTGATACAATTCAAGTAGGAAATTATCAATTAACAAATAAAGGCGATAATGATGGATTAATAATAAAATATAATAGCACAGGCGAAGTAGAATGGGCAGATTCATTTGGAGGAATTTATAATGATTATATCAATTCAGTAGCATCAACGCGTGATGGAGGAATCCTAGTAGGAGGATATTCTGAGAATATAATCCAAGTAGGAGATTATCAATTAACAAATAATGGTAGTTCAGATGGTCTAATAATAAAATATAGTAGCGAAGGAGAAGTAGAATGGGCAAAATCATTTGGAGGAAGTGGTTCTGATTATATAGAATCAGTAGCGTCAACCAGTGATGGAGGAATCCTAGTAGGAGGATATTTCTATAGTAGTACAATTAAAGTAGGAAATGAAACATTAACAAATAATGGTTTTACATATTCTTATGATTGCCTAATAATAAAATACAATAGCGAGGGAAAAGTAGAATGGGCAAAATCATTTGGAGGAAGTGGTTCTGATTATATAGAATCAGTAGCGTCAACCAGTGATGGAGGAATCCTAGTAGGAGGATATTTTAGTAGCTCAATCCAAGTAGGAAATGAAATATTAATAAGTAAAGGTAGTGATGATGGTTTAATAATAAAATATAGTAGTCAAGGCGAAGTGGAATGGGCAAAAAGCTTTGGAGGAAGTAGTAATGATGATATCCAATCAGTAGTAGTAACAAGTGATGGAGGTGTCATTGCAGGAGGATATTTTAATAGTTCTACTATAAATGTTGATGATTATACATTAACAAATAATAGTGGTTCTACATCAATTTTTGAGACAACTTCTGATGGAATGATACTTGAGGTTGCAAATCAAGTAGGAGTTCCAGAGGTTCAAGAGCTAACAGTAGAAAATAGTAGAAAAGAATTTAATATAACAACAGATGTAAATGAAATAGATGGAGTAAAAGGTGGAAGTATTTCTGGAGAAGATATGACTTCATATGATAAAGTTAAATATGGAGATAGTAGTACTAAAGAAATAGTAATGACACCAGATAGTGGCTATGAAATAATAGGAATAACAGTAAATGGAAAAGAATGGCCATTTGAAGAAAATGAAGATGGAAGATATAAAATGCCACAATTTACAAACATGACAGAAGATAAGCATGTAGTAGTAACATATGCTTTAAAAGATAATAAAATAGTTATAAATAAAGTAGATAGTGAAGATAATAGTAAGAAATTAGCAGGAGCAACATTTAAGTTAGACCAATTAGAGGAAAGGACAGACCCAGATAATGATGAAATTATAGGAGATATAGTAGCAAATGGACAAGAGTATGTAGAAACAGATACAGAAAAAGGAGAAGTAACAGGAGTATTAGGTGATTTAACAAATAATGGAACATACTATTTCGTACAAAATGAAGATGGAGCATATGTTCCAACAAATAGTAAAACATATCAACTTGCAAATGGTGGAAGTGCTGGAATTCAAAGTAGTACAGCAAACTCATATATTCCAATAAACTTAAGTGGTAAATCTGGAGAGTATGTAGTAGTGGTAAATGCAAGTGTATCAAGTGAAGGATCTGATTCGGGATATGCAACAATAAATCAAAGTACAACAGCACCAACATATAGTAGTAGTACAGGAAGATTTATGTATATATCAGGAACATATGGTAGTGTAACAACTGCGAAAGATTATACATCAAAGGTATTAGAAGGAGGTAAAACATATTACTTACATTTAGGTTATCATAAAGATGTTAGTATAGATTCAGGAGAAGACCAAATAGTTATCAATAGTATAAAAGTCTATGAAGCAAATAGTTCTACATATAACTTTGTAGATAATAGTTCAGGAGGATATGAATCAAATAACCAAGGACAAGATAGCACAGTAGCAAATTCATATATCCCAATAGATTTAACAAATTATACTGGAAAATATAACTTAACAGTAAATGCAGATGTATCAAGTCAAAGTAGTTCTGATTATGGATATGCAACAGTAACAAGTAATACAACTGCACCATCATATAGCAGTAGTACAGGAAGATTTGTCTATATATCTGGAGAGCAAGATGCACAAGACTATACAACAGTATTACAAGGTGGACAAATGTATTATTTACATCTTGGATATTATAAAAATGCTAGTACATCAACAGGAGATGATAAATTTACTGTAAATAGTGTAAAAGTTACTTTAAATGATTCAGAACTATATCATACAGAAGTAACTACAAATAGTGAAGGACAAGCTATAACACAAATACCATTTGGAAAATACCAAATAACAGAGGTTACAGCACCAGAAGGATATGAGTTAAATAGTGAACCAGTTGTAGTAGAATTTAGAGCAGATGGAAATCATGAGTTTACAATAGAAAATAATAAACTTGCAAAAGTAATAGTACATCATTATTTAAAAGATAATGAAGGAAACTATACAACAACAAAAGTAGCAGAAGATGAATTAGTAGAAGGAAAGAATGGAGAAAAATATACAACAAATCCAAAATTAGACTTAAGCGAATATGAACTAGAAAAAGATGGAGAAGGAAACTATGTACTACCAGAAAATGCAACAGGAGATTTTGAATCTGGTAAGACAATAGAAGTAATCTACTATTACGAAACAAAGGATATACCACTAACAGTACATCATTATATAGAAGGAACAACAGAGAAAGTACCATTAAAAGATGGTGGAGTAGCAGAAGATGTAATCGATAGTGGAAAAGAAAATGAACCATATATAACAAATGCAATTGAGGAAGACAAATTAAGTGATGATTACGAATTAGTAGAAACACCTTCAAATGCAGAAGGAACATATAGTGGAGAAGAAGTAGTTGTAACCTATTATTATAAAAAAGTTGTAAGACCACTTGTAATAAACAAATTTGCAGAAGATGGAAAAACACCACTTGCAGGAGTTAAATTTACAATTGCAGATAAGGATACTCCAACAACAATAATTGGAACTTACACAACAGATTCTAACGGACAAATAGCAACTAATTTAGAATCAGGAGACTATATTGCAACAGAAACAGAAGTACCAGAGGGTTACCAAATACCAGAAAATAATACGACAGAGTTTAGTGTAACAAAAGGACAAGACCAAGTAACATTAGATATAACAAATACTAAAATTAAAGGAACGGTAATAACTCACCACTATATTATGAATTCAGATGGAACAACAACAGAAACAAAAGTACCTAATAAAGATGGTGGAGTAGTCGAAGATGTAGTACAAACAGGAGATGTAGGAGATATCTATGCAACAAAACAAGCAGATAATGTAAGCGAAAATTATGAGTATGTCTCAACAGTAGGAGAAACAAGTGGAACGATACAAAATGGAACAATAGAAGTAATTTACTATTACAAACTAAAACCTACAAATGTATTAGTACACCACTATATTATGAACCTAGATGGAACAACAACAGAAACCAAGGTACCAAATAAAAATGGTGGAGTAGTAGAAGATGAATTAATAGATGGACAAGTAAATTCACCATATACAACAAATCCATCAACAGAGATAGCAAATAACTATGAAGTTGTAAATGAAAATCCAGCAAATGCAAATGGTAATATGACATTGGAACAAATAGTAGTAACATACTATTACAAACTAAAAACACCAACAGTAACAAACACAATAGAAAAGACTGGTACAGAGAGAATAACAGCACCTGACCAAGAAGTAAATTACACTATAACATATAATGCAAATGTAACAGACTATATAGGTAATGCAGAAGTAACAATCGTAGATACATTGCCATATGCAATAGATACAAGCAAAGCCAACGACCTAGATGGCGGAAACTATGACCCAGCAAAGCATACAATTACATGGACAGAAAACGTATCAGACTTAGATAGTTATAATGTCAAAGGAACAGTTAATATAACTAAGAACATTAAAGTATTCTATACTGGTTTAGATATGAACCAAGAAAAGATAACAAACAATGTAAGAGGAAGTATTAAGTTACTTACTCCAGAAACAACAAGTGAAGAAACAAATGATGACTTTGAAAGCACAATATATAAATCAATAATAAGTGCAGAGAAAATAGTTGATAAGACAGAAGCACAAGAAGGAGAGAAAGTAACATATACAGTAAGAATTAAGAATGATGGAAACTTAGCTAAAACAGTAACATTAGCAGATACATTACCAGAAGGTCTAACATTTGATAGTAGTACACAAATAAAAGTTGGAAGTACAGGAACAGTATATACAGAGCAAAATTTAAAGAATGGAATACAAGTAGAAGTTCCAGAATATAGTACAGTTGATGTAGTATTTGCGGGAATAGTAAATACATTACCAGAAGGAACATATAGTAAAGAATTAAAGAATAAAGCAACATTGGATAATGAACCAACAAATGAAGTAACAACAACAGTAACGAAACCAAATATTACAGCACATAAAGAATCAGACCCAGTAAGTGGAACAAAAGTAACAGAAGGAGACACAATAACATACAGAATAAGAGTAAGAAATGATGGAACAAGAGCTGGAACAGTACTTGTAAAAGATAAAGTGCCAGAAGGAACAACATTTGTAGAAGACTCAGTAAGAATAGGAGAATTACAAGATTTAACAAAGACAGCTGAAGATTTAGAAAATGGAATAAGTGTAACATTAGGAATAAATGAAGAAAAAGTAGTTGAGTTCCAAGTAAGAGTAAATAAATTGGCAGATGGAACAACAATAAAGAATACAGCATATATAAATAAAGATACTGATAACCCAGGAAATCCAGGTGATGAACCAGGAGAAAATCCAGAAGATGAAAAAGTTCCAGAAGAGCCAGAGCACACATATGTAGAGCCAAAAGAAGAACAAAGTATATCTAAGACAGGAACAGCAACAACAGATAGTCTAGATGATGAGATAACATATAACATAAATTACACAGCACATATAACAGACTATGAAGGAAATGCAAAGATTGTATTAGTAGATCAATTACCATATGAAATAGATACAACAAAAACAAATATATTAGAAGACTTAGATGGTGGAACATATGATGCAGCAAGCAAGACAATAACATGGGAACAACCAGTAGAAAATATACAAATGACAGAAGGTAGAGAAGTAACAATAAATAAACAAATAAAAGTTGTATATACAGGAATTAGCCAAGACACATTGAGTATTAAAAATAATATAAAAGCTCATATAGAATATGAAACACCGGATAGAACAAGTGAAGAAGTAACAGCAAACTGGCCAACAACAACAGGATTTATAGTAAATATACCAGTAAGCAAAATATGGGATGATAGTGATAACAAACTAGGACAAAGACCAACAAGAGTAGTATTTAAGTTAACAGGTAGTGATGGAAGTGTAAGAACATTGGATGTAGCAAAACCAGGAACAGCAAACACAACTACAACACAAGATAGCGAAAATCCAAATAAATGGAATGATATATTTACAGACTTACCAAAATATGATGCTAATAAACAAGAAATTGTATATACATTAACAGAAGAACAAAAGACAGATGGAGACTTAAAATATTACGATAGTGTAGTAACAGATAAAACTGTTACAAACACAAATAAATACGGAAAAGTAACAGTACATCATTATGTAATGAATCCAGATGGAAGTACAACAGAAACAAGAGTCCCAGACAAAGAAGGAAACGAGGTTCAAGATGAGATAATCGAAGGAAAAGAAGGAGACCCATATGAGACAGAGCCAGCAGACAATGTAAATGAAAAATATGAGTTAGTCCAAGAAAAATTACCAGAGAAACCAGATGGAACAATAGAAAAATATGATGAAGAAAAACCACAAGAAGTAATATATTATTACAGATTAAAACCAGCAAAAGTAATAATACATTACCTAGAAAAGGACTCAGATGATAATGATGGCAATAACCTAGTTTTATCAGATAATGAGCAAATTGATGGACACGTAGATGACCAATACAACACAGATACAGAACATAAGAAAGATACAATAACAAAAGATGGTAAAACATACACATTAGTTTCTAATAGTGGAAACACACAAGGAACAATGACAGTAGCAGACACAAATGTAACATATTACTATCTACAAAACACAAAAGCAACAGTTAGATATGTGGAAGGAAATCCAGAGACAGGAGAAATAGTAAAAGATTTAGAGACACCAAGAACAGAAGAAGGATTAGTTGGAGATGAATTTGTAACAAACTCAAAAGAATTCACAGGATATAAATTAATACAAAGTCCAAATCCAACAACAATAAACATGACAAAAGAAGAACAAACCTTAATATATTGGTATGAGCCAGTATATACTGGATTACTAGAAAACCACATAGATGACAAAACAGGGAAAATCTTATATACAGAAGAACATGAAGTTCAAGTAGGAGATAGTTACAACATACCAAGCAAGAACTTTGTAGGATATGATTTAGTAACAACAAAACTTCCAAACAACGCAAGTGGAACAATGGGAGAAGAACTTGTAACAGTAAATTACTATTACATAAAGAAAGCAGTATTAGAAGTAAACTACATAGATAAAGAAACAGGAGAACCTTTAACAGACCAAATAGTTGATGATACAAAACATGAAGGTGACCCATACACAACAGAGCAAAAGACATTCGAAGACTTTGACTTAGTAGAAGTACCATCAAACAAAGATGGAACTCTAACAGTAGAAACAGATGAAAATGGTAATATAACGAATAATAAGACAGTAGTAACATATTATTATGTAAGAAAAGCAGTAGTAGAAGAACACCACATAGACATAGTAACAGGAGAAGAGTTGGCAGAACCAACAATTTACAATGGACATGTTGGAGATGAATATACTACAAGTGCAAAAGAATTCTTAAGTTACGAATTAGTAACAGAAGATAAAGATGGAAACAATATGTTACCAACAAATGCTCAAGGAACAATGACAAAAGATAAAATAGTAGTAAATTACTATTATAATCAACCAGCAAAAGTAATAGTACACTATGTAGATAGAACAACAGGAAGAGAACTAGAAGAAAACAATCCAGAAACAGGAGAACTACAATCATCACAAGTAATTATCGAAGGATACAAAGATGATGACTATACAACAACACCAAAAGACTTTGAATACTATAAATTAGTAGAAAGTCCAAAAGAACCAAATGGTAAGATGAAAGTAGAAATCACAAAGGATGAAAATGGAAAAGATATAGTTAACAACACAAAAGATGTTTACTATTACTACGAACCAAAACCATTTAATATTGGAGTAGAAAAAGATATTTCTGCAATAATAGTAAATGGTGAAAGAAGAAATGCAACAAATGGAAAACTAGAAAAAGTAGATATCTATAGAAAGAGCACAGAAAACACAAGTGTACAAGTAGAGTACAAGATAAAAGTTATGAACACTGGAGAAATTTCCGGAAGGGCAATAGTAGAAGATAAATTACCAGAAGGAATGACTTTAGCAAATAATGATGGAACATGGGAAGTATCAAGCGTAAATGCTGCAGAAAGCGGCGAAACAACTATTAGAAAGGTAATACCAGAAATAGGAGCTGGAGAAACTAAAGAATACACAGTATTATTAAACTGGAAGACATCTGGAAATAATATGGGTAACAAGGTTAATGAAGTAGCATTAACAGAAACAGATAACGTACCAGGATTCAAAGATAGCAATGATAAAGATAATACGGATAATGCAACAGTATCAATAAGTGTAGAAACTGGTGAATTCCCAGTAGGATTATTAATAGCTTTAGTAGCATTAGTAGGACTAGAAAGTGTAACATTAAGATATGCAGTAGTTCTAACAAAGAGACAAAAGAAAAATAACAAGAAATAATAAAATGACAGAAGATAAAGACTTAAGGAACAAAAGAAGTAGTATATAAAGACATAGGAAAAATATGTTAGATATACGAAAGAAAAGATTAAGTACCTATAGAGTAGAAATACTTTGTAGGTACTTTTTATAATATAAAATTTATAAATTACGAAAATTGTAATAAGAAAAGCCTTAAAAGTATGAAATCTTTGAAAAAGCCAATACAATACATCTTAAGAAATCTCGAAAAAGCTCGAATAATGTAGATGAAAAATGATTGAAAATAATGTAAAAATGTGTTATAAATAAATAACATTCGAAACATTTAAATTTAAACTATCGAATCAAATTTTTAATAAATACTTTTTAAATAAATAACATTAGTAAGTTTTAAAGTTTTAGTTTTATTCATGTTTTTATTCATATTTAAATTTTTTTAATAATTATTAATAAAAATTAAAAAGTTTTAATTCTTAAATTTCTAAGGAAATTCCAAATTATTAAGAAAAAGAAAGAGGTAAATAAATACCTTTATTAATTATGCAAATTTTAATTAATAAGTTGAATTATACGAAATATTTTTATATAATTGAGAGGAGAGATGTATTATAGAAGAAGAAAAAGATTATAAATTAAAAATGACAAATGACTTTATTTTTAAAAAAGTTTTTGGAAACAATAAGAATAAAGGAATGCTAATAGATTTATTAAGTGGAATATTAAATATAAATATTCATCAAATAGAGATAAAAGCAGAAGTAGATTTAGAAAGAGATTTAATAGATAATAAAGAAGGAATATTAGATATAGAAGCAGTAATAGATAATGGAATAACAATAGATATAGAAATGCAAATGCAAGACCAATATAATATGACAGAAAGGTCATTATTCTATTGGTCAGGATTATATTATAATGGACTAAAAAGTGGAGGAAATTATAAGAAAAATAATAGAGTAGTAACAATAAATATATTAAATTTTGATATCTTTAAAGAAGGACCATATCATGAAGTAGCAACGATAAGAAGAGAATATAAAAATAAATTACTAACAAATGATTTAGAAATGCATTTTATACAAATACCAAAATTTAAAAAGGAAGGGAGTGAAAAAGAGAACAAGAAATTATGGCAATGGTTAAAATTCATAGATGGTCAAGATGAAAAGGGGGTAAAAAAGGCAATGGAAGAGAATAAAAAAGTAAAAGAAGCATCAGATGAACTAGAATATCTAACAGGAGATGAAGCAGTAAGGAGAAAAGCTTTTTTAAGGGAAAAAGCATTAAAAGATTATGTAACGAATATGGAAGGAGCAAGAGAAGATGGCGAAAAAATTGGACGAAAACAAGGACAAAAAGAAGGTCAAAAAGAAGGACGAAAACAAGAAAAAATAGAGATAGCTAAGAAAATGCTAAAAGAAAAAATGCCTAAAGATGTGATATTAAAAATAACTGAACTAAACGAAGAAGAAATTGAAAAATTAACTAAGGAAATATAATAAATTAATATGAGCATAATGAAATTAGAAACATCTATTAAAGTGCAAGTTTTAAAATTAAAGCAAACACTTAATAATAGATGTTTCTTTTTCATTTAAATTAATGTTAGCAAGACTAAATTATTTAGTAATAACATCTTCAAATTGACATATCAATAAATGCATGTTACAATAAATGTAAAGGAGGCACATAAAATGGAACGAAAAATGTCAAAAATATTACTTGAATGGAAAGATAATCAAGAAAAGATGCCACTAATTATTTATGGAGCAAGACAAGTTGGAAAAACATATACAATTCTATCTTTTGGAAAAGAGAATTATAAAAATGTTGTATATATAAATTTTGAGGATAACAGAGAGATTGCTAAAATCTTTGAACAAGATTTAGAGGTGGACAGAATCATTAAAGAATTAAGTGTAAGATTAGGAATAACAATAATGGAAGAAGACACATTAATTTTCTTTGATGAAATTCAGACCTGCGAAAGAGCATTAACATCTTTAAAATATTTTGCAGAGAGTAATTACAAATATCATGTAATAGCAGCGGGTTCTTTGTTAGGAATAGCAATAAATAGAAATAAATATTCATTCCCGGTAGGCAAAGTAAAAATGCTAACATTATACCCATTAGATTTTGAAGAGTTTTTGTGGGCAATGGATAGGAGAGATTTAGCAAATTTAATAAGGGATGCTTTTGAAAGTGATAGAGAATTTTCTTTGCATGGTTTAGCAAATAACTATTATCGTTTATACTTAGCAATTGGTGGAATGCCAAGGGCAATATTAGAATATAAAGAAAAACAGGATATGGATTTTGTATCATCAATATTAAAGGATATTAATAATTCGTATATAGCGGATATGGCAAAATATGCTACAGCAACAGAAACGACTAAAATAATGGCAGTATATAATAGCATTTCTTCACAATTAGCAAAAGAAAATAGAAAATTTCAATACAAATTGATAAAATCAGGGGCGAGAGCATATGAATATGAGACTGCTATTAATTGGTTGAATGCTTCAGGAATTATTATACAATGCACTAAAACAAGAGAAGGTAAATTACCGCTTTCTGCATTTATAGAGCCGGAGAGTTTTAAGATTTATATGAATGATGTTGGGTTATTGTGTAATAAATTTGGTATACCTACCAATATTATAATTGTAGATAATGATAATTTGAATGATTTTAAAGGAGCATTAGCAGAAAACTATGTATGTAGTAGTTTGGTTAAAGCAGGTTTAAGACCATATTATTGGGAATCAAACGGAAAAGCAGAAGTTGACTTTGTTGTGCAAGATAAAGAAGGAAATATTATTCCAATAGAAGTAAAATCAAGTGCGCATACAAGGTCAAAAAGTTTAAATGTATTTAAAAGTTTATATAATATTAAATATTCAATAAGAGTATCAACTAAGAATTTTGGATTTGAAAATGATATAAAGTGTATTCCTTTATACAGTGTTTTTTGTTTAGATAAATTGAGTTTATAGGAATAAATTAAAAAATTAGATATAATTAGTATAAGTTATATATAAAGAGTGGATGATTATAGAGTTAAAATATAGTTTTCCACTTTTTTTGTTTATTATGCTAAATATACAAAAGAAAAATTGAGTACCTATAGAGTAGAAATACTTTGTAGGTACTCTTATTTTTTACACAAAAATATAAATGTACAAAATTGTAAAAAACCGAAAACCTTACGGAAATACAATAAAAGAGAGCTTTATATTCTTATTTGACAAACTATATCGAAAAAAACATAAAAATGTAATATTAAAACCTAAAGCGTGCACCAATAGCTTGCGTAAATATACCTAAAACAGCCCAAGAAAACTAGAAAAAAGAGCTATTTAATATAAGAAATAAACTTGATACAATAAATGAAATATAAAAGGAAATATTAGTTATTTCTTGGGGGAATATAGATGTTAAAAAATCACAATGGAATGAAAGTAAAACTAATTTTGATAGGAGGAATAGTTGCAATAATTTTAGCAATGGTAATTGGAATTGCCATTGTTAATGTAAAAAGAGTGAATATTGCAAAGAAAAACTCAGAACTAGCAAAATCAATAGAATATGACCAAGTAAAAGATGGTGAAGAAATAGTTGATGATACAAATGAATGTGTTAAATTCGATGCTTTCTTTTTGCGTGATTTAGATGGTGATGGAAATGAAGAAAAGATTAGAGGAACTTGCAAACAAATAGGACAAGAAGATATCTTGTACATGAATCTTAGTGTTGATACAGCAGGTTATCTAAAAGATGCAAAAATTACGATAAATGATGGTAATTTCTATTTTCAAACATCCCTTCCTCAAGATGAACAACTAAAAGATAACTATATTGGAAATAATATTAGAACTATTGAATTTAATGATTTGAACAGTGAAACACAAAAAGTTATAACAGGATTAGTTAGAAGTGGAGATTATTCTAATCCGGCGAGTATAAATTCAGCAATAGGTGACAATGTAAATAATTATAGCAAGTTGGACAGTATTACATTAACAGGAACATATGTAAATGCAGATGACCAAGAAACTCCAATAACAAAAACTGTTAATTTTAATGTTGATTGGTATGGAACTGCAAATGCAGAAATAATTAATCAAACTCAAAGTACCTATTCTTTAGAGAATAGGATTGATGAAAATAATAAAACAGTAACATTGGATTTTAGTATAGATACACAGGAAACAGACAAAGAATTAATCTTAAAAGATAATCATGTAACAGCCGAAATACCACAATTAAACGGATTTGACCCAATAAGTGTTACATATACCGGAAGTAATGCAGATTCTTACTATGATGCAGAAACTAAAGTCCTAGAGATATATAGAGAAGCTCAAGTAGAAGAAGATGGAACTGTAACAAGTGGCATATCTAGAGATAATTCATATACTGTACAAGTGGTATATCCATTAGAGGCATATCAAAATATGGGGGAAATAGTATTAAAAATACCTGTAAGTACGTATTATGAAGGATATAACAATACAAGTAGTGAGTTTACAAACCCATATACTTCTAATACTGCAACAGGAATTTTAACTGCTACATATATTCAGCCTGTATCTGTTGAAACAACTTTAGAAACAATAGTTGGTAAATATTTATATAATCCAGAAGGTAGGTTTATAGTTTCTAAAGAAAAGCCATTAAAAATATATAATGGAACAAATGAAGATGAAAATGATGATAAATATCAAGTTGTTTGGAATGTAAATTTAGGAGCAGAAGGCGAATCAACTGGATTAGTATTAAAAGAAACACCTGATGGACAAGAACAAATATCTGATAATTTTATTAAAGTGGATTCAAGTAAAGAGAGTATGGAAAATGCTACATCAAATATAGGAATAGCATTCTCAGGAGCAGATAATCTATTAAAAGAAGATGGTTGGATTAAAGTATATGATGATGAAACCGGAGATTTATTAGCAACATTTACAAAGGAAAATTGGTCTAATTATACTAGTGAAAACCCATATACATATGAATTCCCAGTAAAACATATAAGAGTAGAAACAAGCGATACAAATGCAAATAGTACCATATATGTATATAATTTAAAAGTATTGGATGATGAGTATATTACAACTACATACACAAGAGAAGATTTTGATAATTTTAAAAATATAGAATCATCTTTTGTAGCATACATGAATGGAACAGATTTAGGAACTTCAGAAGGAACAGCATTATATGAAGAGCCATTTTCTATTGCAAAGGTTGGAATAAGTGAAAACATAATTCCTATTCAATCAACAACTAAAAATGAAAAAATTACAATAAGTGCTAGTTATGATAGTGCAAATAATGAAGGTGGATGGGTAAATGGTAGTTTTATTGTTAAATTACCAGAAGAAATACTTTCTGCAGAAATTAATAATGTGGAAATAGATAATGGAAATGTTGGAATAACAAGTTATGAATTAGTAGAGCGTGATGGAATTAAATTAATAAAGATTAACACACAAAATGCAGATGAGACACCACAATCATATAATATAACTATTGATGTAAGCTTAACACCGGACTCAAGAATATCTGCTAAAGATAGTACAATAGAATTATATTCAGCAAATGGAGTAGATAGTGATTATTATTATTCTGCAAATGATATTTATGATGTAAATGATAACCTAAACACAGAAGAAAAAGTAAATTATAATACTATAAATATGAGTTTTGTTTCATCAAATAGTTTACTAACAAACCAAATAGGAAGTAATTATGATGATAAAGGAAGTCAAATAGTATCACCACAAGTTGCGGATGTAAAACCAGTGTATGGGGTAACATCTCCAGAAGAAGAAAAAGAAGTAACAATAGGTGTTCAAATACGTAACAATTCTGAAAATACAATAAGTGATATACAAATTTTAGGTAAAATACCTTTTGAAGGAAACACATATGCAATAAGTGGAGAAAATTTGAATTCTGAATTCACAACAAGGATGAAAGATACTGGTATAACAGTTCCAGAAGACTTACAACAATATGCAACATTGTATTATTCTGAAAATGAAAATCCGGATAGAGATTTAACTAATGAACAAAATGGATGGAAAACTGCAGAAGAAGTAACAAATTGGGATAATATAAAAACATATTTAATAGATTTAGGCGAATATGTAATGCCAACAGAGACAGAGTATGTGTTTAATTATACAGTAAAAATACCAGAAGGAATTGAACTTAATAAAGTATCTTATAGTCATCACGGAGTATATTTTAGTATAGATACTGACCAAGGAAAATATAAAACTCAAACTGAACCTGATAAATTAGGTTTTAGAATAGCAGAGAAATATAATTTAGAATTAACAAAATATCAAGCTGGAATGGATAAAGTTATACCTGGGGTAACATATAGTATTACAGATGATGAAACAGGTGAGAGCAAAACGGCTGTTACAGATACTCAAGGTGTATTAACGATAAATGATTTATATGCAGAAAAATCATATTCATTACAAGAAATAAAAGTTCCAAGTGATTATGAATTAAGTAGTGATATTATTAAATTTACTGGTCATATGGATGGCGAAGGAAATTTAAGTGTAGATAAGACACAAGGAAAAACAAGAGAAGATATTCAAGTTGTAAAACAAGAAGGTCAGGATTATAAAGTAATTGTAAAAGTAGAAGATGGAGTTAAAGCAAGTTTAAAAATACATAAAACAGAACAAGGAACAGAAAAGGCATTACAAAATGTTAAATATAGATTAACAGGATATAAATTACCTGAAAACGGTAGAATATTAACTACAAACCCAAGTGGAGAAGCTTCTATAAATGGATTATATGTTGATTATGAATATACTTTACAAGAGACAAAAGCAGAGGGATATTATTTATCTAATCCGATAACTTTTAAAATAGTAAATAGCAATGGAAGTTACGCTGTTCAAATTACTAATGGAACAGTTAAGAATCAAACAGTTACAGAAGAAAATAATATACCAACTGTTACATTGGATTTAGAAGATGAAAAGATACCAACATATAGTTTGCAAATTATTAAAGTAAAGAAAACTATAGAATCAAGATTAACAGAAGACAAAGAAGAGGCTCAAGAAGAGTTGGAAAATGATGGAGAAACAAAGGAAATTCCAGAAGTAACATATCTTTCAGGAGCAAAATTTAAATTGTATAAAGGAACAGAAGAAATAGGTAAATTTGAGACAGATAGCACAGGTACAGTTACAATAAATAATTTGTACCAATATATAGAAGGAAAAGGTGAAAGTGCAACTTATACATTAAAGGAAGTATTGGCACCACAAGGATATGTAAATATAAAAGATATAACATTTAAAGTTCAAAATGTAGATGGTGTATTGCAATTTATTAATACATCAGGTAAAGAAGAAAATTATACTGTTGATGGAAATACAGTAAAACTTACAATAGAGGATAGTCCTTCTTTTAAATTAATAAAGAAGGATAAGGAAACAGGAGAATTAATACCAAATGTTAAATTTTCAATATATAGCATAGATGATGGAACAGATAAGCCAGCTTTAAATAGTAAGGGTGAAATTCTTGGAGATAGAGAATTAATTAATGGAAGAGAATATTATACTGTTTCTACAGATGAAAAGGGCGAATTGGTTGTTGATTTAACAGAAGGTTTGTACAAGGCTGTAGAAGTAGAGGCACCTGACAAATACGATACAAAAAATAAGGTATATTATTTTGGTATAGGTACATCTGTAGAAGTTCCAGAAGGAATGATCTCAACTTGGGCAGAGAATGTTGGAGGAGATTCAACTGATTATATTAGCTCAGTAGCTGCAACAAGTGATGGTGGACATTTAGCATGTGGATATTTTACAAGTAGTACAATTCAAATTGGAAATGAAACACTTACAAATAAGGGTAACTATGATGGTATAATAATAAAATATGATGCAGAAGGTGAAGTAGAGTGGACAAAGGTAATTGGTGGAACTGGTCTAGATGAAATGACATCAGTTGCCGAAACAAGTGATGGTGGCTTCGTTGCAGGAGGAGATTTCCAAAGTGATACAATCCAAATAGAAAATGAAAAATTAACGAGTAATGGATTAAAAGAAGGAGTAATAATAAAATATAATTCATCAGGAGATTTGGAATGGGTAAAGAAAGTAGAAGGAAATTATAATGATGGAGTTAAAAGTATTGCCCCAACTACTGATGGCGGAGTACTTGTAGGAGGATATTTTGCAAGTAGTTCAATTAAAATAGGAGATAGGACATTAACAAATTCTGATAGTGAGGCAGCAAGTGGATATGAGGATGCTTTTATAGTTAAATTTAATGCAAAAGGTGAAATAGACTGGCTTGATTCATTTGGAAATGCTGATTCTCAAGATGGAGTTAATTCTATAGTAGAAGTAGAAGATGGAAGTTATATTGTAGCAGGATTTTCTAAGGATGAAAGTATTCTTATGAAATATAATGCATCCGGAGAAGTTGAATGGACAAAAAATATAGAACAAAAAGATAGTGTTGTTTCTGTTACAAAAGCAAGTGATGGAGGATTTATAACAGGAGGATATTTTACAACTAATACAATTAATATAGGCACAAAAATGGTATCAAATAATGGTAGCATAGATGGATTAGTAATTAAATTTAATGCTAATGGCGAAGTAGAATGGGCTAAAAATATTGGTGGAACAGCATATGATTATATAGAATCAATTTATGCTACAGCTGATGAAGGTTTTGTTGTAGGAGGTTATTTCCAAAGTAGTACAATACAATTGGAAAATGAAACTGTTCAAAATAATGGTAGTTATTCTTATGATGGAATCATAATAAAATACAATGCTAATGGAGAAGCACAATGGGCAGAAAATGTAGGTGGAAATAATAATGATTACATAGAATCTGTATCAGCAACGAGTGATGGAAGAGGTTATATTGCCGGAGGATATTTTAATAGCACTACAATTCAAGTAGGTAACAGAACATTAACGAATAATGGAAGTTATGGTATTGATGGTTTAGTAATAAAATTTGAAAATAAAGAATTACCTAATCCAATAGTTTTAAAATCAAAAGTTGTTGGAGGAAGTAAGGCAGAACAAATTACTTCACTAGCTAAAACAATTGATGGTGGATACTTAGCCGGAGGTTATTTTAAGGGTAATATAGATGTAGGAAATGTTTCTTTAATAAATAACGGTAATAATGATGGTTTAGTAATAAAATATAATAGTAAAGGCGAAGTAGAGTGGGCAAATAATATTGGTGGAAGTAGCAATGATGAAATTGTATCTGTAACAGCAACAAGTGATGGTGGCTGTATTGCCGGTGGATATTTCCAAGGAATGATAAGTATAGGAAATATCGTGTTAGCAAATAGTGGAAATAATGATGGAATAGTAATTAAATACAACAGCGAAGGTAAAGTGGAATGGGCTAAAAATGTTGGTGGAAGTGGTTATGATTATATCCAATCTGTTTCAGCAACAAGTGATGGAGGCTGCATTGCCGGTGGATATTTCGCAAGTAGTACAATTAAAGTAGATGAGCTAGAATTAACAAATAATAGTACAGTTTCAATTAACCCATATGATGGCCTTTTAATAAAATATACTAGTGAAGGAAAAGTAGAATGGGCAAGAAATATTGGTGGAAATGATTATGATTATATCCAATCTGTTTTTGTAACAAATGATGGCGGAATAATCGTAGGAGGATATTTTGCAAGTAGTACACTTCAAATTGATAATGAATTATTATCAAATAAGGGAGAAACAGATGGTTTAGTAATAAAATACGATAATACAGGCGAAGTAGAATGGGCAAAGAGCATTGGTGGAACTAGAGATGATTATATTAATTCTGTAATAGAAACCAGTGATGGCGGAGTCCTTATAGGAGGATACTTTAAGAGTAGTACAGTACAAGTAGATAATAAAACATTATCAAATTCAAGTATAAGTGGAAGTTATGATGGCTTAATTGTAAAATATAATAATGCAGGCGAAGTAGAATGGACCAATAATATAGGTGGTAGTGATAATGATGAGATTCGTTCAGTTGCTGAGTCTGTTGATGGTGGTTATATCGTAGGTGGATATTATGCAAGTAGTACAATCCAACTTGGAAGTGAGATATTAACCAACAATGGTTCATTAGGTAATGATGGACTTCTAATAAAGTATACTAACAATGGTATTATAGAATGGGTTAAAAATATTGGTGGAAGTAGTAATGATTATGTAGAGACAGTAATAGAAACATATGATGGAAGAGATATTGCTGGAGGATATTTCTCAAGTAGTACTATACAAATTGATAATCATACATTAGAGAATAATGGGGATTCTGATGGAATGATACTTGATATTATTAACCAAGTTGGTGTTCCAGAAACTCAAGAATTAGTTGTTGAAAATGAAATAAAAGATTTGAAGATAACAACAGCTACAAGAACAATGGATGATAAAAAAGGTGGTTCTATTTCTGGAGAAGGAATGAATACATATGAAACAATTAGATATGGAGAAAATAGCACAAAACCAATTATAATAACACCGGAGGAAGGTTATGAAATAATTAATATTACAGTAAATGGCGAAGAATTGCCATTTACAGCAAATGAAGATGGAACATATACAATGCCACAATTTACAAATGTTACAGAAGATAAATTTGTTGTTGTAACATTTGCATTAAAAACAAATAAATTAATAATAAATAAAATAGATAGCAAGACAGGTGCTAAATTACCGGGAGCTTCATTTATAATTAAAGAAATAGATAGTAATTATTATGCTAAAGCAACAACAAATAGCTCTGGACAAGCTATAGCACAAGTACATTATGGAAATTACGAAATAATAGAAACAAAAGCACCGGAAGGATATGAGCCAAATACAACACCATTGGAAATTAGCTTTACAGAGGATGGAAGTCATGAGTTTACAATTGAGAATACTCACAAATCACAAGTTTTAGTACATCATTATCTAAAAACTGAAGATGGACAATATTCAACTACAAAAGTAGCAGAAGATGAATTACTAGAAGGAAAGAATGGAGAAAAATATACTACAAGTCCAAAATTGGATTTGAATGAATATGAATTAGAAAAAGATGAGGATGGAGAATATGTAATACCTGCTAATGCAACAGGAACCTTTGAACCAGGAATAACAGAGGTTACATATTATTATCAAGAAAAGAAAATACCTTTAACAGTACATCATTATATAGATGGAACAACAACACCGGTACCTTTAAAGAATGGAGATACTGCAAAAGATGAAACATATAGTGGTAAAAAGGATGAGGAATATTCAACAAGTGCAATAGAAAATAATAAATTAAGTGATGATTATGAGTTGGTAGATACACCTTCTAATGCAACTGGAGTTTATTCTGGAAATGGAGTTGTTGTAACATATTATTATAAGAAGGTTTCTAGACAAGTTTTAATAAATAAATATGATGAAGAGACAAATTCATCAATAGAAGGAGCTAAATTTACAATTGCCTCAAAGGATGCACCACAAACAATTATTGGTGAATATATAACAGATTCTAATGGACAAGCAAAATTTAATTTGGAGGCAGGAGATTATATTGCAACTGAGATTGAGGTTCCAGAGGGTTATAAATTACCAGAAAATAATGTAAGTGAATTTAGTGTTTCAAGAGAAAATGATATTGTAACATTAAATATTTCAAATGCAAGATTAAAAGGAACAGTAATAACACATTATTATATAGAAGATACAAATACAAATGTACCAAATAATTCTAATGGAGTTGTAGAAGATGTAGTACAAACAGGAAATGTAGGAGAAATATATGCTACAAAAGAGGCAGATAATGTAAGCGAAAACTATGAACTTGTATCAACAGAAGGTGAAACAAGTGGAATTATACAGAAAGATACAATAGAGGTAACTTATTATTATAGGCTAAAATCTGCAAGTGTATTAGTACATCATTACATTGATGGAACAGATATTAATGTACCATCAAAGAATGGTGGAGTTGTAGAAGATGAGCTAATTAACGGAAGAGTAACAGATACATATAATACAAGTGAATCTGAAAATGTAGCAAATAACTATGAAGTTGTAGAAGAAAACTTGCCTAAAAATTCAAATGGAACAATGACTTTGGAACAAATAGTTGTAACTTATTACTATAAATTAAAAGAGCCAACAATTGAACAAAGTAAAATAGATAAAACTAGTACTTTGGAAAAGGTGACAGAAAAAGACCAAGCAGTACCATATAGTATTACATATTCAGCAAATGTGGATACATATATTGGTGAGGCAGAAGTAATAATTGTGGATACACTTCCATATGCAATAGATAAAGAAAAATCAAACCTAAATGATGGAAATTATGATGAAAATACTAATACAATTACTTGGACAGAAAGTATTACAGGAATAGATACTTTTGCAAATGGAGAAAAACAAATAAATGTAACTAAGAATATTAGTTTAGTATACCAAAATTTAGATGTAACAAAAGCAAGTGTAACAAATAAAGTTACAGGCACATTGAATTTAAAAACACCTGAAAAAACAAATACTGTTGAAAATACAAAGGATATTCCAACAGAATTCTTAAAAGATGTAAAGGTTACAAAAGTATGGAATGATAATGGAAATTCTGCAGGTAAACGACCAAATTCAGTAACATTAGTATTAACTGGAAATGGACAGACATATAAGCAACCTATTAGTAGTATAAATGCTGTTGCTGAAAATGAAAATAATTGGGAATATACTTTTATAGACTTACCAGAATATGATGAAAGTGGAAAAGAAATAGATTATCAGGTAAGTGAGGAAAGAAGTTTAGAAGATAATAATAAATTTTATGTAGAAAGTTATGACCAAACTAGTAAAACTATAACAAATACTTTTAGTGTACCTGATGAAAAAATAACTGTAACAGCTAAAAAGTATTGGGATGATAATGGCAATTCTGCTGGCAAGCGTCCTGAAACAGCAATATTAACTCTTACAGGAAAAGGGGAAGGAGTAGATATTTCTAAAGAGCAAGAAATAACATTATCAAATAGAGTTGCTGGTGATGATAATACTTGGGAATATACATTTACAGAATTACCTAAATATGATAACAATGGTGATGAAGTTGTTTATACAATAAACGAAAAAAATATAGAAAGTATATTCTATATAAAATCTGATGTTAATCAGGAAACAAGAACAATAACGAATACATTCCATGTTCCGGGTGATAAGGTGGATGTTGTTGTTACAAAAGTATGGGATGATAATAATAACTTTGCAGAAAAACGTCCCGCAAGTGCAACATTACAAGTAAAAAATGGAAATCAGGTTGTTGCTTCCGAGGCAGTAACCATTGATGATGCGGTAAATGGAGACCAAAATAAATGGAGTCATACATTTAATGTTCCAAAATATGATGAAAATGGTGATGTTATAACTTATACAGCAGATGAAGAGAATTTGAAAAATAAATTCTATACAAGAGAGAATACTGTGATTGATGGAAATATGGAATCCGGTTATACAATTACAAATAAATTTGTAGTACCTAATGAAAGAATTTCTATACCAGTTACAAAAATATGGGATGACAATAATAATTTTGCAGGAAAACGTCCAAGCTCAGTAACTATGAAGCTTAAAGGAATCGGTGAAGGTGTAGATAGCTCTTATGAAGAAGAGTTAACAACTGAAAATGTTGATTCATCAAATGAAAATATTTGGAGATTTACATTTACAGATTTACCAAACTTAGATGAAAAGGGGAATGAAATTAATTATGTATTAAGTGAAAAATTAGACAATATTTACTATAAACCTGAAAATAGTAAAGTGGAACAAGATACAAAAACTATAACTAATACATTTAAAGTTCCTACAGATAAAATTACAATTCCTGTTGTTAAAATATGGGATGATAACAATAATATAGCTAATAAGAGACCTGATGATGTTGTTTTAGTATTAACAGGAAATGATGGAAGCAATCCACATAAAGCAACATTAAGTGGACATAATGCTGATTTAAATGATGGAAATAAGTGGCTATACACATTTACAGATTTACCAAAATATAATTCTGTAAATGGAGATGAAATAATATATACATTAAGTGAGGAAGACTTAGGAAACAAATTCTATACAAGAGCTAATACAGTAATAAACCAAGAAGAAAAGACTGTAACAAATAAATTTGAGGTTCCAGATGAAAGAACACAAGTAACAGTGAATAAAGTATGGAATGATAATAATAACCGTGCAGGTAAACGTTTAAATTCTGTAACAATTTCTATAAGTGGAAATGGTAAAACAGAAGAAGTGGTATTAAATAGCGGTTATGCAGTAGAAAATCAAAATATTTGGGAATATACATTCACAAACTTACAAAAGTTGGATAGCATGGGTGATGAAATAGAATATACAATTGCAGAAGAGGAGAGCAAAGAAGAAAATAGCAAATTCTACACATCAAGTGTTAGTCAATTAACTAAGACTGTAACAAATACATTCCAAGTACCTGATGAAAGGATTTCTGTACCAGTTACAAAAGTATGGGATGATAATGGAAATTCTGCAGAAAAACGTCCAAGTTCTTTAACAATGGTACTTAGAGGAACTGGTGAAGGTGTAAATACTTCTTATGAGCAAGAATTAACCTCACAAAATGCAGACCCATCTAATAATAATCATTGGACATATACATTTAGTGATTTACCAAAATATGATGCAAATGGTGATGAAATAGAATATTTGTTAGGTGAAAAATTGGAAAATATTTATTATACAAATTTAAATAGTGATATAGACCAAGACACAAAGACAATTACAAATAAATTTAAAGTACCAAATGATAAAATAAGTATTCCAGTAACAATTGATTGGAATGACAATGGTAATATTGCTAATAAACGTCCATCAAGCATAGATATAGTTGTAACAGCAAGTGATGGAAGTGGTCCATATAGAAATTCCTTAACTAAGGATAATGTTGATGATACAGATTCAAATAAATGGACATATACATTTATGGAATTACCAAAATATAATTCTGTAAATGGAGATGAAATTACATATTCAGTAAATGAAGAAAATGTAAATAGCAAATTCTATATTACAAGTGTAGACCAACAAACTAGAACAATTACAAATACATTTAGTGTACCGGATGAAACAGTATCTGTTACAGCTAAAAAAGTATGGGATGATAATGAAAATTTTGCAGAGAAACGTCCGGATAGTGCAATATTAACTGTTACAGGTATTGGAGAAGGAGTAAATATTTCTAAGGAAGAAAAGGTAACAGAAGATGATGCTATTAACGAAGATAAGAATACTTGGGAATATACATTTACAAACTTACCAAAATATGATGATTATGGTGATGAAATATCTTATACAATAAACGAAAAAGATATAGAAAGTATATTCTATATAAAATCTAATCTTAATCAAGAGACAAGAACTGTAACAAATAAATTCCAGGTACCTGGAGATAAAGCAAATATAGTTGTAACAAAGGTATGGGATGATAATGGAGATATTGCAGGAAAGAGACCCGCAAGTGTAACACTACAAGTTAAGAATGAAAGTGGAATAGTTGCATCAGAAGTAGTAACCGAAAAGAATGCGGTAAATGGAGATAAAAACAGATGGCAATATACATTCAGTGTTCCAAAATATGATGAAAAAGGTAATATAATAAATTACTCAGCAGATGAAGAGAACTTGAATGATAAATTCTATACAGCAGAAAACAAGATTATTTCTGGAGATATGAATTCTGGTTATACAATATCAAATAAATTTGTAGTACCGGATGAAAGAATATCAGTACCTGTAGCTAAGGTATGGGATGATAATGAAAATTCTAAAGGAAAACGTTCAAGCTCAGTAATAATGGTACTTAGAGGAACTGGTGAGGGTGTAAATACTTCTTATAAACAAGAATTAACCTCACAAAATGCAGACCCATCAAATAATAATACTTGGACATATACATTTAATAATTTACCAAGATTGGACAACTATGGTAATGACATAATCTATACTGTTGATGAAGAGGACTTAGGAAATAAATTCTACAAAAAAGGAAGTATTGACCAAATTTCTAAGACAGTAACGAATATAAGTGTTTATGGAAGGGTTATAGTACATCACTACATTATGGATGATAATGGTATAACTACAACAACAAAAGTACCAAGTATTGATGGTGGAGAAGTGCAGGATGATATTATAGAAGGAGCTCAAGGTGAAGAATATACAACAAACCCTGCAGGAAATATTATGCAAAATTATGAATTGGTACAAGAAAGAATACCTAATAATAAAACTGGAGAAATAACGAAGGAGGATACCGAGGTAATATATTATTATCGCTTAAAGAATCCTTCAGGAACTAATACCATAGAAAAATCAGGAACAGATAAAATTACATCTGCAAATCAGGAAATGAATTATACAATTACATATAATGCCAATATAAATGATTATATTGGAAATGCAGAGGTAACAATAATAGATACATTGCCATATGCACTAGATACAAGTAAATCAAATGACTTAGATGGTGGAACATATAACGAAACAGATAGGACAATAACTTGGGCAGAAAATGTATCAAACTTAAATAGTTATAATGGTAAAGGAACAGTTAATATAACAAAGAATATTAAAGTATTCTATGTTGGTTTAGATATGAACCAAGAAAAAATAACAAACAATGTTAAAGGACATATTAAATTGCTAACTCCAGAAAGGATAAGTAAGGAAGCAAGCAATAATTTTGAAAGTACTATTTACAAACCAATAATTAGTGCAGAAAAATTTGTAGATAAAACAGAAACTTCTGAGAAAGATAAAGTAACATATACAGTAAGAATTAAAAATACTGGTAACCTAGGTAAAACAGTAACTTTAGCAGATAGTTTACCAGAAGGAATGAGTTTTGATAGCTCTACACAAATAAAAGTTGGAAATATTGGTACTTCATATACAGAAGAAAACTTAAAGAGTGGAATACAGGTGGATGTTCCAGAATTTACTACAGTTGATGTAGTATTTGCAGGAATTGTAGATGATTTAGCTGAGGGAGAATATTCTAAAGCATTAAAGAATGTGGCTAGTGTTGATAATAAGCAAACAAATGAAGTTATAACAAATGTTACAAAAGCTAATATATCAGCAAAACAAGAATCTGACCCAGCAAATGGTAGTAAAGTTAGAGAATCAGATACAATTACATATAGAATTAAGTTAAAGAATGATGGAACAAGAGATGGTACAGCACTTGTAAAAGATGTAATACCAACAGGAACAACATTTGTAGATGGTTCTATAAAAGTTGGAGATATTGCAGATAGTAGTAAGACTGCTTTGGATTTACAAAATGGAATAAATGTTGCAGTAGGAATTAATTTTGAAGTTATCGTAGAGTTTAAAGTTATAGTTAATACTTTGGTGGATGGAACAATACTTAAAAATATAGTGTATATAAATACTAATGGACAGGATGAAAAAATTCCAGAAGAATTGCAACATACATATGTAGAGCCAAAGGATAATCCAGAAATATCTATGACAGGAACATCTGCAATAGAAAATTTAGACCAAGAAATAACATACAATATAAGCTATTTTACACAAATTAGTGATTATGAAGGAAAAGCTAAAGTTGTACTAGTTGACAAATTACCATATGCATTGGATGAAACTAAATCTGAATTAGATGGTGGAACATATGATGCTTTAAACAAAACAATTACCTGGGAACAGGAAGTTCAAGGTATGCAGTTAACAGAAACAAAAGAAGTATCAATTAATAAACAAATTAAAGTTGTATACCAAGGAATAACTCAAAACACGGTAAGTATCGAAAATATTGTTAATGCACATATAGAATATGAGACACCGGAAAGAATAGGTGATGAGGTAACAGCAAAATGTACAACTACAACAGGATTTATAGTAAATATACCAGTAAGCAAAGTTTGGGAAGATGAAGATAATAAACTTGGACAACGTCCAACAAAAGTAGTCTTTAAACTAAAAGGTAGTGATGGTAGTGAAAGAACCATGGAATTAGCAAAACCAGGAACAAAGGGTACTACAACAACACAGGATAGTACAAATCCAAATAAGTGGAATGATATATTTACAAATTTACCAAAATATGATGTTAATAACCAAGAGATTAAGTATACTGTAACAGAGATAAATGGAGATTTGTCTTACTATAGTGCTACAGTGGATAATACAGGAAGAGTAGTTACAAATACAAATAAATATGGAAAGGTTACTGTACATCATTACATCATGAATTTAGATGGTACAAAAACTACAAATAAAGTAATAGGTACTGATGGTCAAGAAATTCAAGATGAAGTAATAGAAGGAAAAGAAGGAGAGCCTTATAAAGCTAAACCAGCGGAAAATATTAATGAAAAATATGAGTTGGTTCAAGATGCAACAGTAGGAAATTCAGAAGGAATTTTAGAAAAATATAATGAAGAAAAACCACAGGAAGTAACCTATTATTATAGATTAAAACCAGCAAAAGTAATAATACATTATATAGAAAAAGACTTAGATGATAATGATGGTAATAACCAAGTATTAGCAAATAATGAGCAAATTGATGGACATGTTGATGACCAATATAATACAGATACAGAGCATAAGAAAGATAAAATAGAAAAAGATGGTAAAACATATACATTAGTTTCTAAAAGTGGAAATGTTCAAGGAAACATGACTGTTGCAGACACAAATGTAACTTATTATTATCTACAAAATACAAGAGCAACAGTAAGATATGTGGAAAGAGATTCGGAAACACATCAAATTATCAAAGACCTAGAAACTCCATATACAAAGGAAGGACTAGTTGGAGATGAATTTGTTACGAATTCAAAGAACTTCCAAGGATATAAATTGGTAGAAAGTCCTGAAAAGACAAAAATAAAAATGACAAAAGAAGAACAAACCCTAATTTATTACTATGAGAAGATTAAGACAAAATTATTAGAGAACCATATCGATGATATTACGGGTAAAATATTGTACACAGAAGAACATAATGTTCCAGTTGGAGATAACTATAACATATCTAGCAAAAATTTTGAGGGATATGATTTAGTAGAAAATAAACTTCCGGAAAATAACAAAGGAACCATAGGAGAAGAAGCTGTAACGGTAAATTACTATTACATTAAAAAGGCAGTGCTAGAAGTTAATTACATAGATAGAGAAACAGGTGAACCTTTGGCAGAGCAAATAGTTGATGATACAAAGCATGAAGGTGATAGTTATACAACAGAACAAAGGAGTATAGAAGATTACGATTTGGTAGATGTATCATCAAATGCTAATGGAATATTAGCTGTTGAAACAGATGAACAGGGTAATATTACAAATAATAGAACTGTTGTAACATACTATTATGCGAAGAAGTCTACTGGCGTTGAGGTACATCATATAGATATTCTAAGTGGTGAAGAATTGGAACCACTTACATTACAAGAAGGACATATTGGAGATTTATATGATATTAAACCTAAAGAATTCTTAAGCTATGCAGTAGCAGAGACTGATAAAAATGGAAACAACATCCTACCAGCAAATGCTAAAGGAAAAATGACTAAAGATAAGATAGTAGTAAATTATTATTATTATCAACCTGCAAAAGTAATTGTACATTTTGTGGATAAAACAACAGGAAAAGAGATAGAAGAAACAAATTCTAAGACAGGTGAATTGCAAAATAGTCAAGTAATACTTGAGGGACAAAAAGATGATGAATATACTACAAATCCAAAAGAATTTGAATATTATTCTCTAGTAGAAAGTCCTAAAGATAGTAGTGGTAAAATGAAAGTTGAAATTACCAAGGATAAAGATGATAAAGATATAGTAAATAATACAATTGAATTATACTATTATTATGAACCAAAGCCATTTAATTTAGGAGTAGAGAAAGAAATAACAGGAATAATAATAAATGGTAATAGAAGGTCTGCTACTAATGGAAAATTAGAGAGAGTTGAAATTTACAGAAAGAGTACAGAGAATACAAGTGTACAAATAGAATATAAGATAAAAGTAATTAATACTAGCAAAGTAGAAGGAAGGGCAATTATAGAAGATAAATTACCAGAAGGAATGAGTTTAGCGCATAATGATGGAACATGGGAAGAAAATAATGGAACCTTAAGAAAGGTAATACCAGAAATAAAAGGTGGAGAAACCAAAGAATACACAGTATTATTAAACTGGAAAGGCTCTGGAGAAAATATGGGTAATAAGGTTAATGAAGTTTCATTAATACAAACAGATAATGTACCAGGATTTAAAGATGAAAATGATAAGGATAATACGGATGAAGCAACTGCTATAATAAGTGTAGAAACAGGTGAGTTCCCAACAGGTTTACTATTTGTATTAGCAATATTAGTAGTCCTAGAAAGTGTAACATTAAGATACGCAGTAGTTTTAACAAAGAGACATAAAGATAAAAAATAATAAGAAAAGAAACTTAACTCATGGCACGAGCTTTGCTTGAGAACATTAAGATAATTTATACTTGAAATAAAAAAAGGAAACTATGAAATATATTAAACATAGTTTCCTTTTTATTTTGATTAATGATTTAACACAATTTATAATTTAAAATTAGTTTCATATCTCTATAACCATTCATGATATTTTCTAATGTATCTGTGTTTTGCAAATTGTGCAATAATGCAGTATACAATTGGTGTTACAAATATTAATGCCATATATTGTAGTGGAATAGGTACTAATCCTATTGCTGCTCCAATTGGTGTGAATGGAACTAATACTGCTACAAGTGAAACTATTATAGATGACATATATACTGGTTTTGCAGCATTGCTTTGTACGAATGGCATCTTTGATGTTCTTATTACATGTAGACCAAATAGATTAGATACTATACCATAAGAGAACCATATTGTTTGGAATAATGCGGCATCTGGAGTTCTTAAATTAAATACAAACCATAGTGTTGCAAATACAATTAAATCGAAACATGAACTTAATGGTCCCATGTGTACCATAAATTGTTTTATTGCTTGCATACTCCATTTTCTTGGTTTCTTTAAAGCTTCTGGGTCTACATTATCAAATGGTAATGTTAATTGACCAATATCATATAATAAACTTTGTACTAGTAATTGTATTGGTGTTATAGGGAAGAATGGTAATAAAATACTAGCAATTAAAACTGATATAACTTCACCAAAGTTGAAACTTACTGCTAATTTAATGTATTTTAATAAGTTAGAGAATGTTTTTCTACCTTCTGTAACACCATCTAATAAAACATTTAAATCTTTTTCTAGTAATATGATGTCAGCTGTTTCTTTTGCTATATCAACAGCTGTATCAACAGATACACCAACATCTGCATTTGTAAGTGATGGGGTATCATTTATACCATCACCCATATATCCAACTACATTTCCACTTTGTTTTAACAAACGAATAATTCTTGCTTTTTGAATAGGTGATAATTTGGCAAATACATTATTTTTCTTTTTAAGAAGTCTTATTACACCATTATCTGCTAATTTATCTATGTCGCTTCCTAGTATAATTTTATTAGTTTTTATACCAACCTTTTTACATATGCATCCTGTAACTTCTGCATTGTCTCCTGTAAGAACTATAACCCTAATTCCTGCTTCACGCATACGTTTAATTGCAACTGCAGCAGATTCTTTTGGTGGATCTAAAAATCCTATAAATCCTACTAGAATCATATTTGATTCATCACTTAGTGCAAAATTAGCTTTTCCTGTAACATCTTTTTCACAAACTGCTATAACTCTTAAGCCATCTTTGTTTAAATCTGTAGAAATCTTTAAAATATTTTTCTTTATATCTTGTGTGATACCAGAAATTTCTCCTTTATATGATACTTTAGTACAAATATTTAGAATTTCTTCTACAGCACCTTTTGTAATCATTTTTAGATGACTTTGCTTATCTGTAACTATTACTGATAACATTCTTCTTGTAAAATCAAATGGAATTTCATCTACTACTGCATAATCATTTTTTAAATAGTCCAAACCATTTTCTAAAGCACGAGCTATTACAGCTTTATCTATATTTCCATCTAATCCAGTTTGATGATAAGAATTTAAAAATGCATCTTTTAAAACTCCTATATCTTCATTTCCTTCTATATCTAAATATTTTTCTAGGACTATTTTATCTTCTGTTAAAGTTCCTGTTTTATCGGTACAAAATACATTCATAGAACCGAAACTTTCTACAGAATCGAGTTTTTTAACTATTGTCTTTTTCTTAGACATTCGTACAGCACCTTTAGATAAACAAGAAGAAAGTATTACAGGTAGTAATAAAGGTGTAATTCCTATTGCTATTGCAACAGAGAATGTAAATGCTGTTAACAAATCATGTTTCCATACATTAACTATAAATGTAACAGGAATCATTATAAGCATAAATCTTGTTAATAATTTACTAATGTTTTCTATTCCTTTTTGGAATTCAGTTTTTGGTTTTCCTGATGTAATTGAATGAGCTACTTTTCCAAAGTAAGTATCATCAGCTACCTTAACTACAACGCATTTAGCTGAACCACTTACAACATTTGTACCCATAAAACAGATATTGTCTAAATCTGTTATGCTTTCCAAATCATCCAATGATTGCATTTCTGTATCCGGTACTTTCTTTATAGAATCTGATTCACCTGTAATGGATGATTGACCAACAAATAAATCTTTTGCTTCTAATACTCTTAAATCAGCTGGAACCATGTCACCAGCGGATAATTTAACGATATCTCCAACAGTAAATTCTTTGAATGGAATTTTTATTTTTTCACCATTTCTAATTACAGTTCCTTTAGTTTGAACAAGTTCTTTTAATTTTTCTGCGGCTTGGTTAGAACGGTATTCTTCGAAAAATTCTAGAAATGTACTAACTAAGACTAAACAAATTATAACAATTATATTTGCTGGATTTGGGTTTGCTGGTAAAATAATATCTGTATAAATTAATACCAATGCAATACCTAATAAAATAGCGTTAAATGGGCTAAATAAACTTTCGAAGAAGTAATTGTACCAATGTTTTGGTTTTGCTCCTTTTACTTCGTTAGCTCCATATTTCTTTTGATTTTCGGCTACTTGAGCATCTGTTAATCCATTGATGTTTACATTATGCTTTGCCATAAAATCTTTTGTGTTTGTGAGTGATAAATCACCATATTCTTTTTTTACATCAAATTCTTCAATCTTTTGTGACACTTTAAAACCTCCTTAAATTTTAGCTTGCCAAGATAAATTATCCTAAAAGTATTTTACAAATATCTCGTGTAGAATATTTTTTTGCAAGCAATTTTGCATTAATTTTCATTTGTTTAAATTTTTCTGGATTATTAAGTAATGAACGTAATGTACTACTTATATTATTATTTGATTTAATCCAAATTCCAACACCTTTTTTTTCAAGAAATTCAGCATTTTGAAATTCTTGACCAGGAATTGGGTTTATAACTATAATAGGAAGTCCAGAGGCTAAGCTTTCTGATGTAGTTAGACCGCCAGGCTTTGTTATAACTAAATCCGAAACACTCATTAATTCTGGTACACTATTCGTATATTCCATTATTTTTATGTCTTCCGATTTGTTAGAATTATTTGCGAGTTCTTCGAATTTGTTTTTCATTTTTTCATTCTTTCCCGAAATTGCAACAATTTGTATGTTATCGAAATCATTTAAAAGAGAACTTAAAACTTTTAGAGTTTTGTTTTTTCCAAGTCCAAATTCTCCACCACCAAAGAAAAGGATTGTTTTTTTATTTTCTTTTAATCCAAATTCTTTTAAAATTTTTTTCCTGTCAAAATGTAATAAAAATTTATTTGATAGAGGAATTCCAGTAACATATATTTTTTCTGCTGGTACTTTCCTTTTAATTAAATCTTCTTTCATCTTATTATGTGATACAAAGAAGTAATCAATACATTTTTTTCCTACTAACCATTGGTCGTGTGGTGCAAAGTCTGTCATTACAGATGCTATTTTACAATCAATTTTCTTGTGTTTCTTTAAAAAACTACACATTTGACTTGCAAAAGGATGTGTAGAAATAATTAAATCTGGTTGATACTCTTGTAATAAAATATTTAATTTACGTGCTAATAATTTATTTGATGCACTCGAGATTTCTGCAACCGGTCCTCTTTGTGAAGTATAATATATAGTTCCCCATGCCCAAGGTGCTTTTTTTGCCATTTCTTTGTATGCAGCAGTTGTTATTTTCTCTAAATGTTTATTTACATATTTCATACAGTCAATTATTTCTGTTTCTACATCTGAATAATTTGTTTTTATATAATCATTAATCGCATTTGCAGCTGATAAGTGTCCTCCACCATACGATGCATAAAATATTAAGACTTTTTTCATTTTCCCTCTCCATTTTCAAGACTTTTAATCAATTGAAATTTTATCACAAACTTAAAAAAATTAATAGTTAAAGTTGAATAAATATGAAATTTTTACACAAAATACTTAAAAGAATAATTTATGGTAAATTTCACAAGTAAATACAATGCTTAAGATGGGAGGAAAAAGGGTGAAAAGATTTTATAAGATAGTATTCCTAATGCTTGCAGTTTTATTATTAATATTTTTGGTGAATTTTATATCAAACAATGAAGGAAATAAATCGTATGCTGCATCTAGTAGTTCTGCATCGGATTTGCAGTTAATGGCTAGAGCAATAAATGGTGAGGCGAGAGGTGAACCATACGAGGGACAAGTTGCAGTTGGTGCAGTTATTCTAAATAGGGTGAAAAGTTCTAGTTTCCCAAATACTATTGCAGGAGTTATTTATGAACCGGGAGCTTTTACTGCTGTGGCTGATGGACAAATAAATGTACCAATAGCGCAGGATTCTACAGTATACAAGGCTGCAAAGGATGCAATGAATGGATGGGACCCAACAGGTGGAGCTATATATTATTTTAATCCCGATACAGCAACCAATAAGTGGATTTGGTCTAGACCACTTATTAAGCAAATTGGTAAACATAGATTTTGTAAATAAAAATTAATTTAGAGATAATGTAAATTTAAAACATTATAAAAAAGATAGGAGGAAAACAATGGGGATAAAAGAGAAAGTTATGGATTGGAAAAATAGGTTAAAGGATAGGCATATGTTAACAATTATTGTTACTTTAATTGCGGTTATTGCAGTGCTTGCAATGGTGAGTTATAAAAAACAAACAGAGTATAGGCAAGCATCAGAAAATTCATATAATCAAGCTTTTTATGAGCTTGTGGATAATGTACAAAATGTTGAAAATTATTTAGGAAAGTCATTAATTTCTACATCACCAGAACATGGTGCAGAGACATTAACAAATGTATGGAAAGAGGCAAATTTGGCTCAAACATATTTATCACAATTGCCAATAAGTAGTAATGAGCTAGAAAACACATCAAAGTTTTTGAACCAAGTTAGTGATTATAGCTATTCTTTATCTAGAAAAAATATTAATAATGAAGCTTTATCACAGGAGGATTTAGATAATTTAAAGGAATTACATGAGTATAGTGTGAATTTGGAAAATGTATTAAACCAATTATCAAATGATATAAATGATGGTAGAGTAAAGTGGGGAGAACTTACTAAAAAAGGTAGTGGTGTTTTTGCACAGCAAGTTAGTAATATTTCGAAAGATAGTTTTGGAAATATAGAGCAGGAATTTCATGAGTATGCAGGACTAATATATGATGGAGCTTTTTCTGAACATGTAACAAAAGCGGAAAAGGTTGGATTAACTGGTGATGATATAGATGAAGAGACCGCTAAGAATATTGCTATGGATTTTGTAGGTAGGGACCAGATTAAAGAAGTGCATTCTAATGGATTAGCAGAGAATGCGGATATTCCAACTTATGATTTTAACATGAAATTAAACAATCAAGATGATAATAATGAGCTTTCAATATCTATTACTAAAAAAGGTGGACATGTTTTATTTAGCAATTTTAATAGGAGTGTTGAAGTAGAAAATATAGATGATGAGACTGCAAATAAAATAGCACTTGACTTTTTAAATTCTAAGGGATTTGCAAATATGAAACGAACGTACTATTTAAAAGAAGAAGGAATAATGACAATTAATTATGCATATGTTCAAAATGATGTAACAATGTATCCAGATTTAATAAAGGTGAAAGTAGCATTGGACAATGGTGATATATTGGGAATAGAAACACATGGATATTTAAATTCTCATACAGAGAGAACTATTCCACAAGTAAAGATTTCAAAAGAAGAAGCCAAGGCTAAATTAAATAAAAATTTGGAAATAAAATCAGAGGGATTAGCATATATTCCAACCGAGTACAAAACAGAAATATTTTGTTGGGAATTTAAAGGCACTGTTGATGGAACAGACTTCTTAGTATATATAAATGCTGAAACAGGAAAAGAAGAGGACATATTAACAATTGTAAATACCCCAAACGGAACATTAACAATGTGAACTTTAGGGACGGACCTTAAAGTTCAAAAAGTTAACATAATCTGATATAGAGGAATAAAATCCAAAGTTAAAAAGTTAATATAATCTACTCTAGGAGTATGGAACCTAAAGTCCAAAGTTGACAATAATCCAAAAATAGCGTACAATTAAAGGGAAATTAGTGAAAAAAATAAAAGGAGAATTGTATGCTGAATAATAATAGATTTCTTGAAAAGATAACATCAAGGACAAAAATATATTTAGCAATTATAGCACTTTTAATAATTATTATATGTATAAATAAACCAGTATTTATAATACCCGGTATTGTATTGTTTGTACTAATTTTGATATATTCTTATTGGACAAATAATAAGAGAAATGCAGAGTTATCTAGGCAAATACAGAATTTAACTATGACAATGGATGGAACTGCTAAGAAATCTTTGATTAACTCACCATTTCCTTTAATTATTATGGAAACTACAGGAAATATTATTTGGAAAAGTTCAAAATTTGTGTATGAATTCGCTAATATAGATATAAATAATTATCTAATAGATATCTTAGAGGAAATAAAAGAAGATATAGAAGCTGAGCAGGATAAAAAGCAGAAAACTATTAGTAAAAATGTGCAAATTGGAAATAAAGTTTATAAAATTTTAGGTGAATATATTAGGTCAAAGCAAAATGATAAATCTGAATATATAACTATTTTATATTTCTTGGATATAACTCAAGCTGTTAAGAATAAGAAGAAATATGAAGATGCAAAAACATGTGTTGGTATTTTAATGGTTGATAATTATGAGGAAATTATTCAAAGAATAGATGTAGAAAATAGACCTCAAATAGTTGCAGAGATTGAAAAGGTAATTTATGATTGGACCTCTGAGACAGGTGGGGTTGTAATAAAAAATGACAGAAATACTTTCGTATATGTTTTTGAATATAAATATCTTAAAGAAATTAAAAATAACAAATTTGACATCTTAGATAAGATTAAAGATATTAATGTAGAAGGCGGTATTCAATTAACGTTAAGCATTGCAATATCAACAGATGGTGAAACTTATTACGAAAAATATAAAACAGCATTGGAGAGCATGGATATTGTTCTTGGAAGAGGTGGAGACCAAGCTGTTGTAAAGGAAAATGGTAAATATGTTTTCTTCGGTGGAAGAACAGAGGAAGTAGAGAAGAGAACAAAAGTAAAAGCTAGAACAGTAGCACATGCTTTAGAAAACTTAATCAAGGAATCTGACAATGTTTTAGTTATGGGACATACTAATGGAGATATAGATTCTATGGGTTCTAGTCTTGGAATTTATCGTTTAGCTAAGACTTTAGAGAAGGATGTAAATATTGTTAATAACACGAATGGTATGACATTAAAGAAGTTCATAGATGAACTTCAAAAAGATGATGAATATAAAACTGCAATAATTGGTAAAAATGAAGCTTTAAGCAAAGCAACAAATAAAACATTATTAGTAATTACAGATACGCATAAGAAAAATTATGTAGAAGTACCAGAATTATTAGATAAAGTTGGTCAAATAGTTATTATAGACCATCATAGAAGAAGTACGGATTATATAGAGGATGCAACACTAACATTCCAAGAAGTATATGCATCTTCTGCTTCTGAATTAGTAACTGAAATTTTACAATATACAGATGTTAAAGTAAAATTAAAGACTATTGAAGTAGAAGGCTTGTATGGTGGAATTATGGTTGATACTAAAAACTTTACTTTTAAAACAGGTGTAAGAACTTTTGAAGCAGCAGCATATCTACGTAAATGTGGAGTGGATATAATTAGAGTAAAAAAATGGTTCCAAAGTGACTTGAAGAGCTATAATGAAATAGCAAATATAGTAAAAAATGCTGAGATGTTGGATAACTCTATTGCAATTGCTGTGTACGAAAAAGAGGACAAAGATGCAAATTTAATTTGTGCTAAAGCAGCGGATGAATTATTAACAATTTCTGATATTACTGCCTCATTTGTATTGGGAAATGTAGGGGACAAGATATGTATAAGTGGTAGATCTATTGGAGATGTTAATGTTCAAATTATATTAGAAAAACTAGGTGGCGGCGGTCATATTACATTAGCCGGGGCACAAGTAGAAGGAATGACAATAGAAGAAGTAAAACAAGAATTAATAAATAGAATTAATGAATATTTTGCAGAAATAGAATAAGGATTAAGCGACAAGACATGTTCTCTAATTAGGATTTTGGGATGATTCTCAAAATCCTTTTTTTATGGTATAGGAAAAAGAAAATGTACTAAAGTTAATTAGTGCCAGTGTAAACGAAAAAAAGACTTTTAAAGGACAATTTACATATGGTGAAAACATTTTAATATCATACAAGTATACATAACGTTAAAATAAGATATTCACATGATTTTTTGAAAGATTTTTAGAAATGCTTGTATTTGAATACTTTTAACTGTTGAAAAAAATATGTGGAAATTGTGGAATATAAAAAATAAAAGTGGATAAAAAAATAGCAGATAACATGAATCACTTACTATGAAAGGGTGGATAATGTGGATAACTATGTGGATAATCACACAATAGACATAAAACTTACAAAAAACTACAAAAAACGATAAAAATTTTTGTGGAAAACTTTTTTGAACTAGTAAAACAAAAATTGTGAGAATATCATAAAAAATAATTAAAAATATTTGAAAAATAAAATAATATATGTTACTATTTAAAAAAATGAGGTGATTTTATGTCAGATGATAAAAAAATAGAAATTGTAAATGGTAATGGTGATGATTTAGAAATATCACAAGTTTATGAGAATTTAGATATTGAAAAACCAAATACGGAAAAAAAGAAAGAAATTATTATTCCTAAAGAAAGAAAGCAAGAAGAAGAGGAAAAAGAGGAAGATAATAAAGATGATGAAGATAAATAAGCAACATTTTAAAATGTTGCTTATTTTGTGCTTTTTTGCGGGAAAAAACATTTTTTTTGAAGTAAGCTATTGACAGGATAAGGAAAAAATGGTATTATGTATCTTGTTCGAGGAAATGGGTCAGTAGCTCAGTTGGATAGAGCATCGGCCTTCTAAGCCGAGGGTCGGGGGTTCGAATCCCTTCTGGCTCACCAAAAAAATCTTATACGAATTGTTCGTATAAGATTTTTTTCTGCTTATTTTAGAATGAAAAAATAATTTAATGCTTGTAATATTAAAAAATCCCACAAGATTCATTTGAACTTGTGGGATTCAGCATGTAGTCAGTTAATAACCACTGCTGAGTTCTTGAAAATCAATTATGTTTTCATACATACTAAGGAACTCAATTCTGAATCCAATAGTAGTAAATCGGTATGTTTTGCCTACACCAATTTCTGAATAAACATCAGAAGAATTCCACCTAAGTCTCGCCGGAGAGTCCTCCACAGAGAAGACTTTGGTTTTGCCTTCTTCGGTTTGGGTATAAACCAGATACTTAGATGAGTGGCTATAGGTCTTTATATCTTTGTCAGTTACTGTTGCAATATATACCTGTTCGTGAAAGTTTGCAACAAGGGGAAGAGCAATGCTTATACCCATGAACAATGCCGCAATGGCGATAAGGATATAAACGATTGTTTCATCACTGAACTTGGACTTATGCCGATGCATAATTTTCCTTTCTACTAGTGTTAAAGACACTATCTTATTATAATATTATTTCTATAAAAAATCAATTGTTTAATTAAAATAAATATTTCCTTAATCTACTAATATTAACATAAAATAAAATTCTTTTCATGAATAAAAAATAAGTAAAAAAAGAAATAATAATAGTAAACATATTAAAAATTTGAAAATATGCAATTATTTATGAGGAGGAAAAAATGAAAAATAAATTTTATTTTAAAGTTTTATTAATAATATTATTAGCTATTTCTTTATTAATAATACCTAATATAAGTAATGCTACAGAAAGGACAGCAAGTGATGAAAGATCTTTAATTAGTGCCATTAGTAGTGCTACAGATGGAGATGTTATAAATTTAACAAAAGATATTACTATAACTGCTCCAATAGAGGTATCTGGAAAATCAATAACTATAAATGGTAATAACCATAGTATAACTGCAGGCTATACGGGAACATCTGGAAATAAAACTATTTTGTCAGCTGTATCAACTGGTAGTGTAATCAAATTGAAAAATATAACATTGAAAAATAGTCCTAAATATGGTGTTCAAGCATATGATGGAGGAAAAATAATATTAAATCAAGTAACACTTACTAACAATGCATATGGTGGAGTATTAGTTAATGGTGGTACTGTGGAAATCATTAATTTATCATTAATAGGAAATAAAACCGGTATAGAAATTTCAAAATCAAAATCTATAACATCTAATAATGAACCTACTTTAATAATGAATGGTAAATTATCATCTGATTCTGCAAATAATGTTATTCATTTAGCTAATGACCCTAATGATAATACAAAGAAATTTGTAATAGAAAATACTGATAATACAGAGAATAAAATATTAGCAAGTGGAAATAAGGTTGTGGTTACAGATGTAAATAATAATATTTTGTATACAAGTAATGAAACTTCAGCTCAATTAGATGTTGAGGATTATGAAGAAAAACATCCTGAAATTAAAGATGAAGAAACGCCAAAAGAAGAAAATACTTTAGGAAATAGTAATGTAGAAAATCCACATACCGGAGATTCAATAATATTTTATCTTGTAATGGGTATGGTATCTATTTTAGGAATAGCTATTTTAGTTAGTAAAATTAATAAATAAATTTAAAAGAGGGAGTCCTTATGACAACCTCTTTTAAATTTAACTAATTTATACAAGTTTGTGTTATATTCTAAATTTTAACAAGTTTTAACTGATTAATTTTGCATGTACTACCATTCTTTCATTAGTTCTAAAACAAGTTGACAATGTTAGAATTTTGTCTTTTGATGTAACTTTTATACCAAAGTCAAAAACGGTTCTATTTTTTATTAGTTTTATGAAAGAGTTAAATTCTTCATCATTTTTAAAAGAAGTAGCTAAGTAATCACTAGTTATAGGCAAATGGTATACACTAAAGATTTTCCAAGTAGTGTTTCCCGATTTAATTGTAAGGTGCACTTCTCGATTTTTAGAGCTGTTAAACCAAGATTTTTTTAAACAATTTCTTAATGAGCCAAACATTGAGGAATCATATCTAGAGTGTCCATATATTATGGTATTTTTATCAAAATTATTTATATCGTTTCTGTAATCTAAAAAAATCCAACCGGATTTGTTCTCTTCTTTAGAAAATGAATGGTTAAGATAATACGAATTATCTTTTGTTTGCACAATAGGATAATTTATATTTGTACCATCTACTTGTATCCAACCAACTACATCTTTGTTAATTTCTTCTAATCCATCAAAATTTATAGAATTAGAAGAATTAAGTGTATTAGTTGTATTTTCTTCAGTTGATGCAATTTCACTATTTATTACATTGGCTGTGTTTAATAAGTTTTCACTTTCTTTTGCAATACTATTAGAATCTTTATACCAATTTAAAATGTTAAATATTGAATAACTAAAGAGTAGTATACAAAAAAATAATATTATTTTATATTTAAATTTTTTCATTCACATCATCCCATGCTTTTTATATTATATTAGTATAACTAATTAGTAAAAAAATTATGCTTTTGTATAATTGAACCTTGAGAGACTATGGAAATTATGCTATAATGTATTTGCGATTGGAAAAAAATGAAAAAATGGGAGTTATTATGGATATAGAAGAAAAGAAAGCTGCTATAGAAGCAATATTATTTGCAGCAGGAAGAGAAGTAAAAGTAACAGAAATAATGTCTAGCTTAGAAATAGGAGAAGAAGAAGCGATTACTATTTTAAATAGTTTGGCTTCTGATTTTAATGAGAAAAAATCCGGACTAAAAATAATAAGAATGGATGATTCTTACCAAATGGCTACAAAGACAGATTACTATAAATATATATATCCAATAATAGATAAGAGAAATAAACCTAATTTATCTAATGCAGCATTGGAAACTTTAGCCATTATTGCATACAATCCTAAAATTACTAGAGCTCAAATAGAAGAGATTAGAGGGGTAAATTCTGATGGTGCAATATATAAATTATTAGAATATGAATTGATAGAAAATGCAGGTAAATTGAATGCTCCAGGTAGACCTGTTACATATAGGACAACAAATGAATTTTTAAAGAAATTTGGATATAGTAGTTTAGCAGAATTGCCAGAACTTCCAAAATATAAATTGGATGAAAATGAACAAATTGTTTTAGATGAGTTCGAAGAACCAGAAGAGGCTCCAATGCCCGCAGGGGGTACAGGTGATGATTTAAAACAAGATGAAAATTAAAATTGGAGGTTAATTATGGGAGATAATAAGAATTTTGTAAAAGATATAACAAATATAGAAGAGGATTTTGCTCAGTGGTATACTGATATTGTTCTAAAAGCAGAACTTGCAGATTATACGGATGTTAAAGGATTTATTTCTATACGTCCTTATGGATATGCAATCTGGGAAAATATACAAAAATATGCGGATAAAAAATTTAAAGAAATTGGTGTTAAAAATTTATCTATGCCAGTATTAATACCTGAGAGTTTATTAAATAAAGAAAAAGATCATGTTAAAGGATTTGCACCAGAAGTTGCATGGGTTACAGAAGGTGGAGAAAATAAGTTAGAAGAAAGATTATGTGTAAGACCTACATCAGAAACTATTTTCTGTAATATGTATTCTAAATGGCTTAGTTCATGGAGGGATTTACCATTTTTATATAATCAATGGTGTAATGTTTTAAGATGGGAGAAGGAAACAAGACCTTTTTTACGTTCGAGAGAATTTTTATGGCAGGAAGGTCATACAATTCATGAAACAGCAGAAGAAGCAAAGGAATTTACATTAAAAATTTTGGATATATATGAAGAAATTTTAGAGAAATTTTTATCTTTGCCTGTTTTAAAAGGTCAAAAAACAGAAACAGAAAAGTTTGCTGGTGCAGAGGCTACATATACTGTGGAAACATTAATGCATGATGGTAGAGCTTTGCAAGGTGGAACATCTCATTATTTTGGACAAAATTTTGCTAAACCTTTTGAAGTAAAATTCCAAAATAGGGAGGGAAAAGAAGAATATGCTTATCAAACATCTTGGGGAATAAGTACTAGATTAATTGGTGCTATAATAATGGCACATGGTGACAATAGAGGTTTAAAATTACCACCACAGGTTGCTCCTATACAAGTTATAGTCGTTCCTGTAGCTCAACAAAAAGAAGGAGTTATAGAGAAAGCAACAGAAATAACAAATAGTTTAAAGAAAGAATTTAGAACAGAAATAGATATAAGAGATAATTATACGCCTGGATATAAATTTAATTATTGGGAAATGAAAGGTGTTCCAATAAGATTAGAAATTGGACCACGTGATATAGAAAATAATCAATGTGTTTTAGTTAGACGTGATACATTAGAAAAAGAAAATGTTAGCTTGGATAATGTTCAAAAAAGAATTTCAGAATTGTTAGAAGAGATTCAAAGAAATATGTTCGAAATGGCAAAGGAAAATACGATTAAAAGAACAACGATTGCTAAAAATATGGAAGAATTCGAGAAAAATATAAATGAAAACCAAGGCTATGTAAAAACTATGTGGTGTGGTAGTAGCGAGTGTGAAGAAAAGATTCATGAATTAACAGGAGCAAAATCAAGATGTATACCATTTGAGCAAGAACATATAGCAGATACATGTGTATGTTGTGGCAAACCAGCAACAAAAATGGTTGTCTGGGGTAGACAATATTAATAATAATTAAATAAATAAAAGAACTGTATACTATATTGTAGTATACAGTTCTTTGTGTATAAAGCAAAAATTTATCTTTCTTCATCATCAGTTCTATCCATATTTACTTTTGAACTATTTAAGGCTCCTTGTGCAGCTTCTTTATAATTATTATTCTTAGTATTATTTATGTAATTATTAAGTCCATCTCTTAATTTGTTTACACAGCTATTCATGGCAATCATATAACTAACTGTTCCTTTTTCATCTTCAGTAAATGATTGTGATTTTTCTCTTAGTTCTTTGTAATTTAAATATACATCTTTGCCAAAATCTTTTGGCAAAGAAACAGGTACACTTCTAGAATCAACTCCTCCTTGTAATGAAGAATCCGGTTTTGTGAAATTCAACATTAAACTTACATCACCATTACTAGAAACAACTCTTTCTGTATAACTTTGTAAGTTAAAGCCCTCAAATCTCTTGGCTTCATCTGGATGTATAGAAAAATATGTACTTTTAGCTACATTTTTTATTAAATTATCTGTAGCAGTAAACATATCAGAAGGGTTATAGGTATCTAAGCTATATTCTACATTACCAGTGTTTTCGGTAGCAAAATTGTATCCTATAGCTCCTCCACCAAGTGCAAGGGTAGCTGCTGCAATAACTGTAGTAAGACCTTTTTTGAATTTTTTTGATAAATGCAAATTATTTTTTGTAGATGCAGTATATTTTGTCGTTTTTGCCTTTTTTGGTGAACCACTTATTGTTCTTGGGGTTGCTTTTCTTTTTCTTGATTGTTGTGGCATAAAAGATGGCAATTGTTGTTCCATATCATGAGCTCTAATAGAAGCTAAATTAATTTTATTCTTATCATATGTAGAATTCATAATAAATCATTCCTTTCTCCGTACAATGTTGATTGTATTTTACTACTAAAAGAATTGCAAGTCAATTTTAAATTCTTGTAAGAATAATTTTAAAAATATTGTTTACAATAAAAAATGCATATGATATAATTTTTGAGGTAAAGAGGTGAAGTAATTGAACCAAATATTGGCAGTAGAAAACAAACCAAAGAAACAACAAAAACAACATGCAGCAGCAGATATTAAGAAAGTAATTACAGTTTTTTGTGTTATAAGTATATTATTTGGTATTGCAATAGCCGGTCAGGGAGTATATGCAATTGTGAACAATTTCAATTCGGATTCATCAACGACTGTTGCAGAACAGAATATTTCAATAGATAGCGATACCAATACGGGTAAAGTAATAATTTCTGGAACTGTTCCAAATGGTGTACAAAAAATAGTATATAATTGGAATGGAGAAGATGAACAAACTATTACAAAAAATGGAGAAACACAAATAAACGAAGAAATAGATTTACCAGTTGGAAATAATCAGTTAAATGTAACTATTGTGGATATGAAAAATAGTTCAACTCCATATACAAAAGAATTTACAGCAGATTCAACATTACCACAATTAGCATTAAGTTTAAGTGAAGATGGTACAAAAGTAAAAATAGTTGCAAAAGATACTGTTGCATTATCATATGTAACATATCAATGGGATGATGGAGATGTTCAAACAATATATCCAGAAGAAGGTTCAGAAGCTCAATTAGAAACTGAAATTGAAGCCCCATCAGGAAAACATAATTTAACGGTTATTGCTGTAAACAATAGTAATAAGACAGCAACTAAAACTCAAGAAGTTGATGGAATTAGTGAAGAATCAAAACCAAGCGTTAATGCCGCAATAGATTCTGCAGATAAATCAAAAATAATATTCTCTGCTTCAGACCAAATTGGATTAAAATCATTATCATTTACAATTAATGGACAAAGATATGAATTACCAGCAGAAGGGGAGAATAAAACAGAATTACAATATACTTTCGAAGTTAAAGAAGGACATTATTCAATAACAGTTTCTGCAGAAAATGTAAATGGTCAAACAGAATCTAAAAACTTTATATATGATTATTAAAATATAACTTAATTAAAAGACAGGTAAAACCTGTCTTTTAATATAAGTATGTATATGAGGAGAACATATGGAAAGTGAAATAATTAAAATAATATTCTACTTTTTCTTATATTCATTTTTAGGGTGGGCAATGGAATCTATATACCTTTCTTTTGGACAAAGAAAATGGGTAAATACAGGTTTTTTGTATGGACCTTTTTGTCCAATATATGGTTTTGGTGCTGTTGTTTTATATGTGTTGTTAATAAAATTACAAGGAAAACCATTAATAATATTTTTGGCTGGATTTGCTGTTTTATCAATTTGGGAATATTTTGTAGGATTTTTATTAGAAAAACTATTTAAGACTAAATATTGGGATTATTCGAATAATAGATTTAATATAAATGGAAGAGTGTGTTTGTTAAATTCTATATATTGGGGATTTCTAAGCATATTTTTTATAGAAATATGGAATCCAATAATAGAAATGCAGGTTGCAAAAGTGCCGGATTCGATTATTTTATATCTTGATATTATTTTATTGGCATATTTTGTTATAGATATCGTATTTAGTTCAATAAAGGCTACAAACTTGCCTAAGAGAATAAAGAAATTAATTAAATTAGGAGAAACTTTAAAGGTAAAATTAGAAGAATTGAAAAAGACTTCTTCAGAAATGCAAAAATTGGCTTTACAAAATAAAATTGATGATTTAAAATTAAGACAAAAGATTATGAGAGTGAAAGTGGATAGACAGATTGCAAAATTAAGAAGAGCATTTCCTTCTATTCAATCTGAACATATAAAGGAATATTTGAAATTAAAAGTTCAGGAATTAAAAAATAAAACAAGGGAGTAAATTATGGTACAAGATATATATATAATTGATGATGATAAATATTCACTACAAGATTTAAAAGAATTATTTGCAAATAATTATGAATATAGATTTATAAATGTATCTACAGAGGAGATAAATAAGGCTTTAATGAATATCCCTTCATTAATTATAATAGATGAAGATAATGTTGATAGAGATATAGAAGAATTATGTGCTACTATTAGAAAAAATGAGGATAATAGTATAACGCCAATTATTGTTCTTTCTTCCAATGCAAATAAAGAACATAGATTAAATGTATTAAAAACAGCGGTAGAATACTATATAAGGAAACCAGTAGATCAGGATTATTTGTATTATACTATAAAAAATATAATGAGATTATTATATACAAATAGACGTGTTAGCCCTTTAACCGGATTGCCAGGAAATGTACAAATTCATGCTGAATTAAAGAAGAGGTTATTTAATAAGGAAGAATTCGGAGTGCTTTATGTGGATTTAGACAATTTTAAAGCATATAATGATGTTTATGGATTTGTAAAAGGGGATGAGATAATAAAATTTACTGCTAGAACAATTGTAAGAAATGTACATAGCATTGAGAATAATGATAGCTTTGTTGGACATATTGGTGGAGATGATTTTGTTGCAATTGTTTCTAAAACAGATTATGATGAAGTTTGTAGAAATATAATAAATGAATTTGATGAAGAAATATTAGCTTATTTTACTGAAGAAGATAGAAAAAGAGGCTATATAGAAGTAGCAAACAGAAGAGGTATTCTAGAGGATTTTCCACTTACATCAATTTCTATTGGTGTGGTAGATGTGGAACCTGATAGGTTTAATAATATACTAGAAATAGGAGAAGTTGGTGCACAAGTTAAGCATGTAGCAAAAACAACTCTTGGAAGTAGTTATGCAATTGACAGAAGAAGAGAGTAGAGTGTAATTACAAATTTGGGTGAAAGTGTCCAAATTGACATAATAATTGGAGGATGATATAATTTTTAATGAATGTTATATCATTCTTTTTTTGTTGCTTAACAATGAAAGGGAAATTTTAATTATGTGCAACAAAGGAAATGCTTTGAATTCAGAAATTAATGATAAAGTCAATAACTTTCATCAAAAAGCATCTGAAATCATAGGACATCTTCGTGATGGAATTTATGATAAGCCAGAAGGATTGGAAAACCTTTTGGATTATGCACAATCAGTAAATTCTATTTTACTAAATGGAGAAGTAGGCAAGGCTACAATTAAAGAAGTTCTTTACTTCGTTGATGTAACAATTGCTCTCCTATCCTACGAAGATAATGCACCTTGGGTAAGAGAGATTGTGGGACAGATGGATGATACACTCCTAGAAGGTATTAAACTTAAAAAGGAGAAATAGCATCTTTATCTAAGCCTAAAATCTTTAATTACCCTATATTGTAAAGCACGTAGCATTACTCTTATTAAAGTGATGCTACAAAAGTCTGGGTTTCATAACCCAGACTTTTTTTAATAAAATAAGGTCTAATACAACCCTTACATGAATACATTTAAACAAAAGTATTCACATGGGGGTTTTCTTTATGAAAGATCTATCAATAGAAAAACGTGCAGTAGAACTTGCACATTATATTATAAATTCAAAAGATACAGTAAGGGGTGCAGCATCAAAGTTTGGTGTAAGTAAAAGCACAGTACATAAAGATATAAGTGAAAGATTACTAAAGATAAACCCTGTTTTAGCAAAAGAGGTAAGAAAAATATTGGATAAGAATAAAGCAGAAAGACACATAAGAGGAGGTATGGCAACAAAACTTAAATATAGTCATATGAGAAAAGACAAAGCTGGTTAGATAACAAAAATAGAATCATAAATAAAATGCTTTATGATTCTATTTTTGTTATTTACCCAATATAATTTCTTTACTAATTTGATTATAAAAATTATAACATAATATAAGAAAAATATATCAAAATTGATAAGCTATCACAAGCCCTATTTTATTTACATAAAATATACTAGGTGATAGTAATGAACAAAATAAGAAGAGGTAGTACTGTTATTAAAAAGTCGGATAACAGGAAAATTGTATTTATAGTTGATAAAATAATTTCAGAACGTAAACAAAAATTAGCTATTTTAAAAGGATTATATATTAGAATTATAGAAAAAATTCCTTTAACTGAGTTAAGAGTTGTAGATAGAAAATATGTAAATGAGTATATAGAGGAAACAAATAAAAATCTTGAAAAAAGAATGTATAGTAGAAAAAATTCCTATGCAAATATAAAAACAGGAAAAATCCTACATTTAGATGGTGATAGGAGATATATGGAAAAATCGTATAAATATTATAAAAAATTAGGTTTGAATGCGATAGTAAAATTTGTTCCAGAAGAAAAGCAGGAATATATAATAAAAGATGTAATTACAAGATATAAACCAGATATTTTAGTAATAACAGGTCATGATGGTATGATAAAAAAAGGTAGAAATTATAATGATATATATAATTATATAAATTCAAAATCTTTTGCAAATGCTGTGAGAAAGGCTAGAGAACATGAGTTGGGAAAAAATCTGGTAATATTTGCAGGAGCGTGCCAAAGTTATTTTGAAGCATTAATGGCTGCAGGAGCAAATTTTGCATCTTCACCTGCTAGAGTATTAATAGATTTTGCAGACCCATTAATAGTTGCAGAGAAAATAGCAACTACAGATAGTGATTATTATGTAACAATAAATGATATTGCGGATGAATTAAGAGATGGAAAAGATGGAGTGGGGGGGATTGGTGCAAGAGGCAAAAAGGAAAAAAGTAACACACTTGTAACCAAAATGTAATACAAACGTAATATAAGAAAAACATATTGAAAAATCCTTAATATATTAGGCAAAACCGTTGATAGACATGCAATTTGCTATTTTGACACTATTCGACAAAACTGATATAATGAACTCAGTTTTGAAAAGTAGGTGATAAAATGATTTGTAAAGAAGATATAGCAAATCTAAAAACAGATATTGATGGAAAAGTTGGTCAAAAGATTATTGTAAAAGGATCTTTGGGCAGAAGCAGGACTTTTGAAAAGGAAGCCACAATAGAAAAAGCCTATCCAAATATTTTTATAGTAAAATATGATGATAATAACAGAAATGTAACATATAGTTATACAGATGTTTTAACTAGAACTGTTGAGGTTCAAGTGTTTGATGGGCAAGAATATAGTCCATTAATACCACCCGCAGAAGAAAAAAAGACACGTAAAAGAATAAATGTATAAATACTAAAATTCCTAGAAATAGGAATTTTTTTTTGCCTCATTCATATAAATATAAAAAAGAAGAAGGAGGTAAAAAATGAGTTTAGAAGTTATACAAGACAACTTATGTGTAAATAGATTAATAGAAAGGAAGAAAAAAGAAGTTACTTTAGAAAATTCTATTATTGTACCAGATGTTAAACCTGACATAGTGAAAGCCATAGATTTAAGCGGAAATGTATGCATATATAAAAAAGAATTGATAAATGGAAAGGTAAAAATTGATGGGACAATAGATAGTAATATTATCTATTTAGTAGATAGTGGTGATGAAATAATAAGGGGGGTAAATAGTAATCTGGATTTTTCCGAGTTCATAGAGATTGACAGTGATGTTTCTGATGCAGATATAGATGCAAATGTTATATTAAAAAATATGGAATGTGATGTGTTAAATGGCAGAAAAGTAAATTTAAAAGCAACTGTGGAAATAAATGTTAGATTATATTCGAATGATGGAATTAGTATTCTAAAAGATATAAAAGGGGTTTCCGGAATTCAAAAGCTGAATAAAATAGTTCAATTAAATTCTATGGTTGGAAAAAATAGCACAAAGGCAGTTGCAAAAGAAAATATTGTTTTAAATCCGGAAGAAAAAATTGTAGAAATTTTAAAGAAAGAAGTAAGAATAGTAAATAAAGATTTTAAAATTAGTTATAATAAAGTTGTTGCAAAATCAGAGGTAAATGTTAGAATACTTTATTTAACAGAGGATGGCAAGATAAATTTTGTAGAAAAAGTACTTCCAATCATGGGATTTATAGATATGGAAAATATAACGGAGAATAATATATGTGATGTAAAATATAGTATGAAAAATATTTTAGTTAAACTAAATAATAATGATGAAAATTCAATTTATTTGGAAATAGAAGTGGAGATTAGTTGTTTTGCATATGAAACAAAGGATATTGAGCTAATTCAAGATGTTTATACTCCATTTTCTAATATTTTGTATAAACAAAAAACTATAAAAGCAATGGTTGGTTTGCAAAACATAAATGATATTTATAAAATTAAAGAACAGGTAGTAGAACCAGAGATTAGTAATAGTAGAATTTATAATGTTAGTACTCGTACAAATATTAATAATATAAAAATAGTTGGAAACAAAGCAATTTATGAAGGTGAAGCAATTGTAAGTATTTTGTATGAAAGTTCTGAAATTGTGCGTATAGATAAAAAAGAATTTAGATTTCCAATTAATTATGAAGTTAATATTTTAGATGGAATGAAAGAAGAAAATCTAGATATTTTAATTGATGTAGAAAAGTATGATGTAAATGCTCAGTCAAATAGTAATATACAAATAAATGTAGAGCTAAACATAAATACAAAGATGTTTAAAACTGTTGAGTTGAATATAATTGATAATTTGGAGGAAAAGGAATTAGAGAATAATGATGAATACAGTATTATTATATATTTTGTTAAAGATGGAGACACATTATGGAAAATAGCTAAAAAATATAGGAGTACTGTGGAAAATATTAAGAAAATAAATAATATAGAAGATGAAGATAAATTAAGCATAAATCAAAAATTATTTATTCCAAGATATGTAGAAAAAGCTAAGGCTATTTAATATGGATAAGATATATTCTAGAAAAAAGATTAACCTATCGAAAAAAAGTAGTATGGTCTTACTAATTTTAGTAACAGCTTTATTTACAGTCTGTTATTTAATTAAAACTATTGAACCAACATTTAATAGATTATGTCTAAGTGAAGCAAAATCTACTGCAACGCAAATAGTGAATGAAACTATAGATGAAATTATGGATAAATATGGGTATGATGATTTAATTACTACTATTAAAGATAAAGATGGAAATATAGTTTCTATGCAGGCTAATGTAGCTACTATGAATAAAATTATTTCCGAGATTTCATTAAATATTCAACAAAAAATAAATAGTAAGGAGAGTAGGGATATTTCTATAAGATTAGGAACTTTTTCAGGGATTACACTTCTATCAGGAAGAGGTCCAAAAGTTCCAATTAGAATATCTAGTGTTGGAAATATAGATACAGAATTAAGTAGTGAATTTACATCTGTGGGAATAAACCAATCAATACATAGAATATATGCAGTTATACATTGTAATATAGATGTGTTAACACCATTTAATACAATAAGTAATCAAATTGATGATAAAGTAATGTTAGCAGAAAATTTAATTATTGGAAATATTCCAGCAAATTATTTTGATGTTGGAAAATTGATAGGAAATTAATGTACTTAATGAGTTAACATATTAAATTTCAAAAAAATTAAAAAAAGGCTCCCCAAAACCAGAAAAACGTGTTATAATGTCATGGAAGTGTTATATTCTATAAAATGCCTAGTAATATATTATTGAAATATAATAGAAAAAAGGAGATAATATATGGATAAAGTAAATGTAAAAAACTTAATTAATATTAAAGTCATCGGAATTGGTGGAGCTGGTAACAATGCTGTTGACAGAATGATTGAAGATGGAATTGATGGGGTAGAATTTTATGAGTTTAACACAGAAGTAAAAGTTTTCGATAAGGCAAATACTAAAAATGTTATGCAAATCGGAAAAGAAGTTACAAAAGGATTAGGTGCTGGCGGAGATGTATCCATAGGTGAAAAAGCTGCAATGGAGAATAAAGAAGAAATCAAGAATATATTACAAGGTACAGATTTATTATTCTTAACTGCCGGAATGGGCGGAGGAACAGGAACTGGAGCAATCCCTGTTGTAGCACAATTTGCAAAAGAGATGGGAATTTTAACAGTTGGAATTGTCACAAAACCATTTTCTTTTGAAGGTAAAGTACGTATGGCAAGAGCAGAAAGAGGAATAGATGAATTACGTGAAAATGTAAATTCATTAATAGTTGTTTTAAATGACAATTTATTAAAAGGAAGTACCAGAATTACATTACAAAATGCATTTAAAGAAGCAGATTTAGTTCTAGAAAAAGGAATAAAGGGAATAACTGACCAAATAGCAACACCAGGTTTAGTAAATATAGACTTTGCAGATATAAGAACTATTATAGGCTATAAAGGAAATGCTTATATGGGTATTGGTAGAGGCAAAGGAGAAAATAGAAATGATATAGCTGTAAAAGAAGCTATAGGAAATCCTTTAACAGAAACTATGATAGAAGGTGCAAAAGGTGTAATTGTAAATATTGCTGGTAGTGCAGAATTGCCTCTTGATGAAATAAATGCAATTATGACAGTAATAGGAGATAGAGTAGATAATCCAGAAGCAAATATAATCTTCGGAACAATAATAGATGATTCTTTGGAAGATGAAATTGTTATAACTGTTATTGCAACAGGAATAGATAAATAATAAATTTAAATAAAAAACATCACTAAATATAGAATTAGTGGTGTTTTTTTGTATAGGAAAATCAAATTTTTTTAACTTAGGAAACTTTAAATATTTATAAGTTTATGATAATATAAACCCATATATGAGGTGAGCAAATGAGTTTAAGATTGATATATGGAAAATCCGGAAGTGGAAAAAGTGAATTTTGCTTTAATGATATTGCTAAAAATATAAATAAAGAGAAAATATATATGATTGTACCAAATCAAATGGCATTAACTGCAGAAAAAAAGCTAATGGAGATTACTAATAGTTCAGCCTTAATAAATACCGAAGTAATTACTTTTAGTAGAATGGCATTTAGGGTAAGAAATGAAGTAGGAGGAGCTAAAAAAACAAATTTAAGCAAAAGTGGAAAGGCAATGCTTCTTTATGACATTTTGAGTAAGCAAAAAAGTGATTTGAATTTCCTTGGTAAAAATGCGGAAAATGTTGATATTATAGGTAATTCTATTACAGAATTTAAAAAGCATAAAATTGATATGGAAAAGTTGAAAGAAGAAAGCGAAAATACAACAGATATGTATTTAAAGCTAAAACTTAAAGATATGATTACCATGTATGATGAGTTCGAAAAAAGCATAGAAGATAGATTTTTAGATGAAAATGATGTATTAGATATTTTAAATAACCAAATTTTAGAGAGCAATCAATTTAAAAATACATTAATATATATAGATGAATTCGTAGGTTTCACAACACAGGAGTATGAGATTATAGCAAAGTTAATGCAAATTGCTAAAGAGGTAAATGTTACTATTTGTACAGATAATTTGATGCAAAAAGAAGATGCGGATAAAGATGTCTTTTTTGCTAACAAAAATACTGCAATAAAATTATTAGAGATTGCAAAAGAATATGGCATAGAAATAGAAGAAGATGTAAAGCTTAAGGAATTATATAGATTTAAAAATGAAGAGTTAAAACATTTAGAAGAAAATATATATGCTGTACCATATAAAATATTTAGGAAAGAGCCACAAAATATAGAAATGTTTTTGGCAAATAATCAATATACAGAAATTGAGCATATTGCTTCTGAAATAGTAAAATTGGTTAGAAATAGTGGATATAGATTTAAAGATATTTCTGTTATAACTAAAAATTTGGATATTTATTCTAGTTTAGTAAAAGTAATTTTTAATAATTATAATATCCCTGTTTTTATTGATGAAAAGAAGGAATTAAGTGAAAACGTATTGGTTAAATTTATTATTTCTATATTAGAGATTTGCAATAAAAATTGGTCATATGAGTCAGTTTTTAACTATTTAAAAACAGGATTTGTTAATATAGATAGAGAAGAAATATTTAAGCTTGAAAACTATTGCATAAGATGGGGGATAAAAGGCAATAAATGGTATAAAGAAGATTGGAATTATATTGGAAAAGATGAATATACAGAAGAAGAAGTTGCAAGATTAAATGAACTAAGAAGAATGATAGTAACCCCTATAAGACATTTGCAAGAAAAATCTAAAAATGATAATAGTTTTACAAATTTAACCAAAATCTTGTACGAATTCCTAGAAGAGATGCAAATTGAACAAGTTATAAAAACTAAAATAGAGAAACTAGAAGAGAAAGGTTTTTTAGAAATTGCAAATGAATACGAAACTAGTTTTAAAGTTTTAGCAGAGTTGTTTGATGAAATTGTACTAGTTTTTGGTGATGAAAAGACTACTTTTGAGAAATATATAAATATATTAAAAATAGGATTAAAAAATACGGGACTTGGTAAGATACCTGCAACTCAAGACCAAGTTGTAGTAGGGGATGTTAGTAGGTCTAGAAGTCATAAAGTAAAAGCAGTATTTATAATAGGAGTAAATGATGGTCAATTTCCAAGTGTTTATAAAGAGGAAGGTTTCTTTAATGACAATGATAGGGAATATTTAAAACAAAAAGGTTTTGAACTTGCAAATGGAAGTTTGGAAAACTTGTACGAAGAAAATTTTAATATTTATAAAGCCTTTACAATAGCGGAGGAGAAACTATATTTATCTTATGCTTCATCAGATGATGAGGGAAGAACACTAAGGCCTTCTATTCTTATAACAAAAATAAAAAAAATATATCCAAGTTTAGAAGAACAAAGTGATATTATTGAACAAAAGAAAGAAATTATAACAAAGAATAATACATTTGATAATTTAATAGAAAAATTAAATGATTATCAAGAAGGAAACAAGATAGAAGATATATGGTTTGATGTTTTTAAATATTATGAATCAGACCCAATGTGGAAGAGTAGGTTATACAAAAGTTTAGAAGGAATAAAATATACTAATATTCCAGAAAAAATAAAACCAGAATTTATAAAGAAATTATATGGAAATACTTTGCATACAACAATATCTCGTTTGGAAAGATATAGAAGTTGTCCGTTTTCTTTTTATTTGGAATATGGCTTAAAACTAAAAGAAAAGAAATCTTTACAATTACAACCAATAGATACGGGTTCATTTATGCATGAGGTTATAGATGAGTTTTTTGAAGAAGTTGCAAATAGGAAAATAGCAATAAAAGATTTGGAAAGAGAAGATATAGAAAAGATTGTAAAAGAAATAATAGATAATAAATTAAATTTAAAATCAAATTATATTTTTAAGAGTATTCCAAAATTTGTAGTTCTAACAAAAAGGTTGAGTAGATTGGTAACTCTTTCTATAATTTATATTGTTCAAGGCTTGCAAAAGACAGATTTCCAGGTCATTGGTAATGAGGTGGAATTTAAAAAAGGACAGGAATATGAACCAATAGAAATTACAACAGAAGATGGTAGAAAAGTTGAGATAACAGGTAAGATAGATAGAATAGATTTAGCTAAAGATGAAACAGGAAAATATATTAGAATAATAGATTATAAGTCATCTGCAAAAGACATAAATCTAAATGAAGTATTAGCTGGTTTACAATTACAGCTTATTACTTATTTGGATGCTGTATGCCAAATACAAGATGTAATTCCGGCTGGAATTTTATATTTTGGATTGGAAGAACCAAAATTAGGAAATGTAAGAAATGCAAAAGAATTAACAAATGATGAGATAGAGCAAAAACTAAGGGAACATTTTAAAATGAATGGATTAGTTTTAGCAGAAATGAATGTAATAAATATGATGGACAATAGCTTAAAAGACGGAGAAGCTTCTAATGTAATTCCAGTAAAGCTAAAGACAGATGGAACAATGGCTAAAACTTCTAAAGTGGTTTCTAGAAAAGAATTTGAAATCTTACAGAAATATGTTAAGAAAACATTGGGTGATATTTCTAAAGAAATATTGGATGGAAATATCGATATAAAACCATATTATAACGTTTCTAAAAAAAGAAGTCCATGTAAATATTGCGTATATAGTTCAATATGTAATTTTAAAAAGGGATTTTATGGAAACGATTATAAATATATAGACAATATGGAAAAGGATTATATAATTGAATGTATGAAAGAAAAGGAAAATTAATTTATAAGAGTAGTCTAAGATGGAAAGGAGAATTTAATGGATTTAAGTAATGAAAATATAATTCATGTTAAAAATGGAGATGTGGAATATCTACAATTTAGAGAATTGTTAAAATATTCGGATAGATTGGTACATTGCTATTCATTAAAACCACTTCAGTTTAGTGATAAAAATCCGGAGGCACCATCTAATTACAAAAAGATTTGCACTGCTTTAGGCATTGATGATAAAAATATAATAAAATCAGCTCAAAAACATACAAATGTAGTTAAGGATATAAAAGAATATACTAATGAGAAATTTGAATATGTTGATGGTTTTATAACAAAGAGAAAAAATATTCCGTTAGTAACCAAATATGCAGATTGTACACCAATAATTTTATATGATAAAAATCAAAATATAATAGGAAATGTACATTCTGGATGGAGAGGAACATTGCAAAGAATAAGTCAAAAAGCAGTGGAATTAATGAGCAAAAATTATAATTCAAATTTAAAAGATATTATTGTTTGCATAGGTCCATGTATAAAGCAATGTCATTTTCAAGTAGAAGAAGATTTTATAAAACAATTTGAAAAAGAATTTGGAAATGTAGAAAAATATTATAAAATCGGAGAAGTAATAGAAGGAAAACAAAAATATTATTTTGACACTACAAGTTTAATAATAGACTATTTAACCGAGATTGGGATAAAACCAGAAAATATATTTGATAGCAAAATATGTAGTGTTTGTAATTCGGACAAAATGTATTCATATAGAGCAGAAAAAGAAAAAGCAGATAGAAATATGAATATTGTTGAACTTTGGGGACGGACCTAAAAGTTCATTCGATTAACATAAAATTTGAACTTAGGGGACGGACTTAAAAGTTCATTTGATTAACATAAAGTCTAAAATTTAGACACAGCACATAAAGATTAGAAAGGAGAATTCATGATACCCGAGAGAATAAAAAAAGGTGATACAATTGGAATAATTGCACCAGCAGACCCAGTAACAAAAGAGGATTTGGAGGAATTTAACAGTTCTATTTTATTAATGGAAGGTTCCGGATATAAAATAAAAATTGGTAAGAATGTTTTTGCAAATTCTACAGGATATGGAGCAACAGCAAAGCAAAAAGCAGAAGATTTAAATGAAATGTTTTCAGATAAAGATGTAAAGATGATATGGTGTGCCAGAGGTGGAAATAATTCTAATTCAATATTTGATTTAATAGATTATGAAAATATAAAGAAAAATCCAAAGATAATTTGTGGTTTTAGTGATATAACTTCAATAACAAATATAATTTATCAAAAAACTGGACTTGTAACATTTTCTGGACAAACATTTAAGGGAGTTGCTTCATGCGAAACGGAATACAGCTATAAGGAAATTATTAAAAGATTACAAGATGGAAGTTTAGAATTGGGCACAAAGGATGATGAGTACAAAGTACTACAAAAAGGTAGTGCAGAAGGTATAATGATTGGTGGAAACTTAAGCTTGATGCACGATTTGGTTGCAGGAAACTACAAAATGGATTTTGATAATAAAATTTTATTTTTAGAAGAATTGGGATTTGAATCTCCACCAGAGGCTGTTAGCCATTATTTATATTATATGAAACAAAATGATGTATTCAAAAAAATAAAAGGTATATGGCTTGGAAATTATGAACATGAAAGTGGAATAACTTTGGAACAAATATTGAAAGATACAATTGGAGATGAATATAATTTCCCAATTATAAAATCAAATAATTTTGGACATACGGACAAAAAAACAGTTATTCCAGTAGGCATAAGAGCAAGAATAGATACAGAAGATGAAGTAAAAATTAAATTATTAGAAAATTGTGTAAAATAGATTTGCATTAATTGTGAAAAGTGATTGCAACAATTGTGTAAAATAGATTTGTAACAATTAAAAAAATGATTTGCAATAAATTTAATAATAGTTTTGAAAATATTTTTGCCAAAATTGTATCAAAAGTTAAAACATAGGTAAAGTAGCATAAAGAGGTGTAAAAATTGTATGACAATTGGGAAGATTTAGAAAAGTCAATTATAGGTTGTAAGAAATGCAAACTTTGTATGAATAGAACCAATATTGTTTTTGCAGATGGTAATAAAAATGCAAATGTAATGCTTATAGGAGAGGGTCCCGGAGCAGATGAAGATAGGCAAGGAGTACCATTTGTAGGAAAAGCAGGACAACTTATGAATAAAGCCTTCGAAGGACTTGGAATAGACAGAAGCAAATTATATATAGCAAATATAGTAAAATGCAGACCACCAAATAATAGAGTACCAGAAGAAGATGAAGCTAAAGCATGTTTAGATTATTTAAGAAATCAAGTAATCTTAGTAAGACCAAGAATAATAGTACTTATGGGGAGTACAGCCCTTCAAAACATATTAGGAAAAGAATATAAAATTACAGCTAGTAGAGGACACTGGGTAGAGAAAAAAGGAATAATGTATATGCCAACATGGCACCCAGCAGCACTTTTAAGAGATGAAACAAAAAAGATAGATTTTTGGAGGGACTTTAAAAAAGTGCTGGAAATGTGCAGAGATTTAGGGACGGACCTTAAAGTTCATTTGGATTACATAAAGGCATAAATTAAACTTTATGTTCTTACTGCTAAATTTGGAATATGGAGGATAAAATGGGTAAGTATTTTAAAGATATGGATTATGAAAAGATAAGTGAAGAAGATGTTTTTAATGGTAAAAGATTAAATTTAAAAATAGAAAGATATTATAATAAAAGAGATAATAAAGAAGTGTATCGTGAACACATAAAAGCAGGAAATGGAGTACTTATAATGCCTTTCTTAGATGATAATACATTAATTATGATAGAAGAGGTTAGAACTCCTATAGGAAAAAGTATATTAGCATTTCCAGCAGGGTTGATAGAAAAAGATGAAAAACCAGAAGAGGCAGCTATTAGAGAATTGGAAGAAGAAACAGGATTTAGAGCGGCAGAGGTTGAACCAATGTTGTATGAATATCCTGTAGTAGGTTATTCTGATGAGATTTTATATTTATTTAAAGCAAAAAAATTAACAAAAACACATAGACATTTAGACCCTACAGAAGATATAAAAGTACATAAAATATCAATTGATGAATTAAAGCAATTGTATAAAAATGGAGAAATACATTCTTCAGCAGAATTAATAGCAATATTAAGTTATTTTACAAAACTATAAAAAGTATACTGTATCTACTAATAAAAATAGACTTATAAGGGATGTCCATGGAGTACAGAAATTTAAAGACTTTCCTTAAAGTTCAAGATGGAGGAAAATAATGAAAGATATAATGGATGAAGCAAATAGATGTTTAAATTGTAAAGTGAAACCTTGTCAAAAGGGATGCCCTTTGGAAAATGATATTCCAAGTTTTATAAAGCAGGTTAAAGAAAATAATTTGGAAGAGGCATTTAAAATATTGACACAAACAACAGTGCTAGGTGCAATTTGTGGAAGAATTTGTCCTCATTCTAAGCAATGTAGGGGCAATTGTGTGAGGGGAATTAAGTCTGAGCCTATTAATATTGGTAAGCTAGAATCCTATGTTTTTGATAATGCGATTAAACAGAATTTTAAGATTGAGACTAATGATAAATTAAATGGTAAAAAGGTTGCAGTTGTAGGTGGTGGACCATCAGGACTTACATGTGCTGCTTTTTTAAGCATGAATGGTGCTAAAGTAACTATATACGAAAAGCAACCTAAACTTGGAGGAATACCTATGTATGGTATACCTGATTTTAGATTGCCACGAGAAGTTATTGATGAGACTATAAAGAAAATATTGAATTTAGGAATAGAGGCAAAATGTAATCAGGCTTTAGGAAAAGACTATGAGTTAGATGAATTAATGGAAAAATATGATGTTGTGTATTTAAGTTTTGGTGCAAATGTTTCATCAAAAATGAATATTCCAGGAGAAGAATTAGATGGAGTCTATGGAGGTAATGAGTTATTAGAGACTGGCAAACATCCAAACTACGAAGGAAAGTCTGTGGCAGTAATAGGAGGAGGAAATGTTGCTATGGATTCAGCAAGAACAATAAAAAGATTGGGTGCTGAACATGTATATGTAATTTATAGAAGAGCTAGAGAGCAAATGCCTGCAGAAGATTATGAAGTGGAAGATGCAATAAAAGAGGGAGTTCAATTTTTATTCCAAAACAATATTGTAAAAGCATTGGGTAAAAATAAAGTAGAAAAAATAGAATGTATTAAGACCCAGCTAGTAAAGAAAGAAGGAGAGAAAAGATTAGTTCCAGTAAATATAGAAAATTCTAATTATACTTTGGATATGGACTATGTTGTAATGGCAGTTGGTTCTAAAGCAAATAAAGAATTAGTAGCAAAAACGGGATTGGAAACAACGGATTATGGAAATATTAAAGTAGATGAAAGATATATGACATCAAAAGATGGAGTTTTTGCTGGAGGAGATTTAATAGGAACTAAAGCAACTGTAGCATGGGCAGCACGTTCTGGAAGAAATGCTTCAGAAGAAATAATAAAATATTTAATGGAAAAATAATGTATTTTAAATAGAGTTAATGAAAAGTAGACATCTGTAATAACAGGTTTACTTTTTATTATTTTTGGTATATAATGCTGGCAAACATAGAGATTGGTAGTATAAAAAAACAAAAATGAAGGGATGACGTTTATGTACAATTTTAAAGAGATTGAAAAAAAGTGGCAAGATAAATGGTATTCAGAAGGTACTTTTAACGCAAAAGATGATTATACGATGAAAAAATGGTATGGATTAATAGAGTTTCCATATCCATCAGGACAAGGGTTACATGTTGGACATCCAAGGAGCTATACTGCACTTGATATTATTGCAAGAAAAAGAAGAATGCAAGGATATAATGTGTTATTCCCAATAGGATTTGATGCTTTTGGTCTTCCAGCAGAAAATTATGCAATAAAAAATCATATTCATCCTAAAATAACTACGGAAAAAAATATAGAACATTTTAGACAACAATTAAAATCTATAGGATTTTCTTTTGATTGGTCAAGAGAAATAAATACAACTGATCCAAATTATTATAAATGGACACAATGGATTTTTATCCAATTATATAAACATGGATTAGCATATAAAACAACAATGCCAATTAACTTCTGTACTGGTTGTAAGGTAGGACTTGCTAACGAAGAAGTTGTAAATGGAGTTTGCGAAAGATGTGGTAGTCCGGTAGTTCAAAAAGAGAAGAGCCAATGGATGTTGAGAATCACAAAATATGCTCAAAGATTAATTGATGACTTAGATGATGTGGATTTCTTAGATAAAATAAAAGCTCAACAAAGAAATTGGATTGGTAGAAGTGAAGGAGCAGAGGTTAAATTTAGAATAAGTGGAACAGAAGATAACCTTCTTGTTTACACAACAAGACCGGACACAATTTTTGGTGCAACATATATGGTTATTGCTCCAGAGCATAAATTAATAGAAAAATATAAAGATAGAATAACTAATTTAGATGAAATAGAAGACTATAAGAAAAAAGCAGCATTAAAATCTGATTTTGAAAGGTCAGAATTAAATAAGGAGAAAACAGGAGTTGAAATTAAAGGAATAAAAGCTGTAAATCCTTTAACAAATAAAGAAATTCCAATTTGGATTTCCGATTATGTATTAGGTTCATATGGAACAGGTGCTATTATGGCTGTTCCAGCACATGATACTAGAGATTTTGAGTTCGCAAAGAAATTTAATTTACCAATAAAACAAGTTATTAGAGATAAAAATGCTTCAGAAGAAACCGAAAATAACGAGTTAACAGAAGCTTTTACAGATGTTAATAATGGTATTGCAATGAATTCTGGATTCTTAGATGGATTAGAATCTAAAGAAGCTATAAAGAAAGTAATAGAATATCTAGAAGAGCACAAACTAGGAGAGAGAAAAGTAAATTACAAACTTCGTGACTGGGTATTTTCTAGACAACGTTATTGGGGAGAACCTATTCCAATGGTATATTGCGAAAAATGTGGTTGGGTTCCAATTCCAGAAGATGAATTACCTTTAAAATTACCAGATGTAAAAGACTATGAACCTGGAGAAAATGGAGAGTCACCACTTGCAAAACATGAAGAATGGATAAATACAACATGTCCAAAATGTGGTGGAAAAGCTAGAAGAGAAACAGATACAATGCCACAATGGGCTGGTTCATCTTGGTATTATTTAAGATATATGGACCCTCATAATGATAAAGAATTAGCTTCAAAAGAAGCTTTAGAGTATTGGTCACCAGTAGATTGGTATAATGGTGGTATGGAACATACAACATTACATTTACTTTATTCTAGATTTTGGCATAAATTTTTATATGATATTGGTGTTGTACCAACAAAAGAACCATATGCAAAACGTACATCACATGGAATGATTTTAGGAAGCAATGGGGAAAAAATGTCTAAATCAAAAGGAAATGTTGTTAATCCAGATGAAATGGTTAGGGACTATGGTGCAGATGCACTTAGAGTGTATGAGATGTTTATAGGACCATTTGACCAAACTGCTCAATGGTCTATGGATAGTATTAGAGGATGTTTAAAATTCTTAGATAGAGTTTGGAATATGCAAGATTTCTTAGTAGATGGTGATGAATATTCACCAAGATTCGAGAAAATGATGAATAAAGCAATTAAAAAAGTTTCAGCAGATATAGAAGAAATGAAATTTAATACATCTGTAGCTACATTTATGACAATGGTAAATGAATTTTATAAAGCAAAACAAATAAATAAAGCTGAGTTTGAAACATTTTTACAATTGCTAAATCCATTTGCACCACATATAACAGAAGAATTGAATCAAAGAATAGGTGGTAAAGAAGAATTAGCATATAAAGCATGGCCAACATATGATGAAGCTAAAACAATAGAGGATACTATAGAAATTCCTGTACAAATAAAGGGAAAAGTAAAAACAACAATTACTATAAATAAAGATGAGGATGAAGAAGTTGTAAAACAAATGGCAAAAGAAGCTATAAAATCTCAAATAGAAGGAAAGAAAATTATAAAAGAAATATATGTAAAAAATAAAATTTATAATATAGTAATTGGAGAGTAAAAGTAATATGAATAAAAAACAATTTACATAAATTGACTTTTGGCTAAAAATTTGGTACAATAATATTTGTACAACAATGCAAAAATGCACATTAGATGTTTAGTGAAAGGACAAAAAAATGCAAATCAAGAAGTATATGACTCTTGGTGAAGCTAGCGAAGGCATTAGTTTTCGGAATCCGGGTGGAAGAAGTATTCGCATTGAAGAAAACATAAGTGGTGCTCCCACTTCTCAAGTTTTCCACAGTGGAACTCTTCCTAAGGAATTACGGGGACAGTTTATTGGTGTGGAGATGGATTCTAAAGGCGATGTACATCCAAAGTTTGCACTAACAGAAGTGACCAGTCAGAAGCTTGGTCTTTATGGCAAACTTGGATATATCCATGCTGTAAGCATTATGGATGCTATTGCTTCTGCACTTGTTTTGCAATCAGGAATTCTTGAAGCAAGAAGTATGCGAGTAACGGATAATGTAGTTTATCCTTATTCTGCATTAGTTTCTAATGATGATTACTGGTTGGCATCTCGAGTTGTTAGTGAGCAGCCTTATCATCCCGATGTTAATTTGTACGGATTAAATTATGTCACAAACCGAAGATTGAGTAATTCTTACTTGTTTTCTTCTGAATGTGATGATAACAGAGGAGCTGGAAAACACAGGATAAGACCTGTAGTGATTCTACAATCCATAATTAATATCGAGGATAAAGACCCATCTCTCCAATGGTTCTCTGGAGAAGATGAATAACTGATGTAAAAACAAAAACAGATCCCTTTAATAAGGGGTCTGTTTTTGTAATATTAATGTAATCTTTTTTTAATAATAATGTTATACAATTTTTTTTACAATATAGTATAATATAATTATGTATCGGTATATCAAGGAGAATTAATATGGGGATAGAATCAAACTTAAAAAGAGAAGGAATAATAGTTAAAGAAGAACTCGATAAAATTAAAGTTAATACTATAGCTAAAAATGTTGCACAAAAGATTGTAGCAGCTTTTCCAGAATTAGATATGAAATTAGGAGAAGTATTTATAAAACTTTCACAATTAAAAATGTATTATGCGGAAGTACCAAAAGGTTATTCAGAAGCTAATTATTTTTATAAAAATTCTTCAATATATTTTAATTGCGAGGTTCCCATAGATGAAATAGAAAAATATGCTATTCATGAGTGCATTCATTATTTGCAAGAGAGAAAAGATAAGGCGGGATTTTTACTAAGGCTAGGTCTTTGTGATTTAACACAATATAAAGTTCATGGTCTAGCTTTAAATGAAGCTGCTGTTCAATATGCCACTGCTAAGGCTACAAAAGAGCCAAAGGATAGTGTTAAATATTATGGTATTTCATTTGAGACAATAAGTCCTACGTGTTATCCTTTAATTTGCAATTTGATTGCTCAAATGGCTTATGTAACAGGAGAAAAAGTTCTTTTTGATAGTACATTTAATAGTAATGATAATTTTAAGGAAGAATTTATAGATAAGACTTCTGAAACAACATATTATACACTAGAAAAAAAATTTGACAGAATTCTAAAATTAGAGGAAAATTTATTAAAATTAAATAATAAAATGGAATTATCTGATAATTTAAATTCTGGATTAAATAAAAAAAGATTAAAAATAAAAAATGAAATACAAAAAACTTTTATGGAATCACAAGAATTAATAATAACATCATATTTTGATAAGGTATTTAATACTATATCTAATTTAGAGCAAGTTGAAAATTATAGAAGGTCATTATATAATTTTAAAGATTTAGTAGGATATGTAGATGGAATAGATACATTTAATGAGTATTACATTAAAACAATGACTAAATTAGAAGATAAATATAATGAATTAGAAAATAGTGTGGATGTAGAAAATGTAAAAGAAGAAAAAGTTGGATTGCCAATTGAAAGAAGAAGCAAGCTTCAAATATTCTGGCAAACAATAAAGAAATTTCTATTTAAATCAGGAGATGAATATCAAAAAGAAGTTTCTGATGAAAATAAATTTAAGTAAGTACTCCAAATATTCAAAATTGGGAGTACTTTTTACTAAAAAGTTGATTTAAGTATTGACAATTAAGGAAATAGATGATATTATATATAAGCGATTAAAGAAGAAGGTAACCACTTCCACCTTGTCTATAATGATAGAAAGGTAAATAATTAAATATGTATATATGTAATTATTTTAGTGGGTTAACTTGTGTCTTTAAAGTTAATTCATTTTTTTATGCCATTATGTGGCAGAATTATACGGAGGTGTTTTAATATCAAAAAAGATTTACCTATTAATGAAAAAATAAGAGCTAGAGAAGTCAATTTAATTGATGAAAACGGACAAAAACTAGGAGTAATGTCATTAAATGAGGCTCTTAATATAGCAAGAGAAAAAAATTTAGATTTAGCTTTGGTTTCTCCAAATGCAGTTCCACCAGTTTGTAAGATTATGAACTATGGAAAATATAAATTTGAGCAAGCAAAAAGAGAAAAAGAAGCTAAGAAAAAACAAAAGGTATTAGAAATAAAAGAAATTAGAGTAACACCTAACATAGAAGAACATGACTTCCAATTTAAATCTAAAAATGCAAGAAAATTTATAGATGATGGAGCAAAAGTAAAGATTACAGTTAGATTTAGAGGAAGAGAAGTTAATAATGTTAAACTAGGAGAAGCAGTTATCAACAAGTTTATAGAAGCATTAAGTGATATAGCATCTCCAGAGAAAAAGCCTTTATTAGAAGGTAGAAATATGTTTGTTATTTTATCAAAAAAAGCATAAATAGAAAGGAGCAGATAAAAATGCCAAAAGTAAAAACAAATAAAGCTGCAAGTAAAAGATATGGTTTCACATCTAAAGGAAAAGTAAAAAGAACAGCAGCAAATTCAAGACACAGATTATCAACAAAAACAAGTAGACAAAAAATGTCTAGAAGACAAAGTTCTTATGCAGATAAAACATGTGTTGGAGGAATAAAGAAATTATTACCTTATGATTAATAAGGCAAACGAAGAAGTAAGGAGGAATAGAATATGGCAAGAGTAAAGACTGCAAGAATTACTCGTAAAAAACATAAAAAAGTATTAAAACAAGCTAAAGGATATTTTGGTGGAAAAAATTACAGATTTAGAATGGCTAAACAAGCTGTTATGAAATCTGGAATGTATGCATATATTGCAAGAAGAGACAAAAAGAGTAATTTTAGAAAATTATGGATAGCAAGAATAAATGCAGCTGCTAGAATGAATGGAATTTCTTACAGTAAATTAATAGCAGGTCTAAAAAAAGCTAATGTAACAATTAACAGAAAAATGTTAGCAGATATAGCTATTACAGATCCAAAAGCATTTACAGAAGTTGCTGAAATTGCTAAAAAAGCATAGAAAAATACTAGTTAAAACTAGTATTTTTTTTGCTTTTTATAAGATATTTGTTCAATTATTGCTTTTTCATTTTTGGTTTTGCAACTAAAGAGGCAATATATCCAAAGAAAATAGCTGCTGCGATTCCACCGGCAGCATTTTTTATTCCTCCGGTAAAAGCCCCTAGAAGACCGGAAGTCTTAACACCTTCTATGGCACCTTTTGCCAAATTATAACCAAATCCTGTAAGAGGAACAGTGGCTCCAGCACCGGCAAAATCAACTAAATATTTGTATATTCCGAGACCGCCTAAAATAACTCCTGCAGTAACAAAAGCAACTAATATTCTTGCTGAAGTTAATTTAGTTTTATCTATTAAAATTTGACCAATCACACATATTAGTCCACCAATAATAAAACTTTTTATTAAAGTGGACCATTCAAAAATAGTTGACCAATCTATATTACTCATAAAATCTCCTCCAATGGAAATAATTTATAATAATATTTTGCACATAATTAAGTATTTTTATACAAATCAAAGAATATTGCATATAAAAATGCATTATGCTAAAATGATTTTAAAATCAAGATATAAGGTAATGAAAATAAAGGATGAACAAGATGATAGAAAGTAAAGTTTTAGATAGATATCAAATTAATATAGATGACATTAAGCCTGTTTTAATAGACACTATGGTGGAAGTTTATGGCGAAAAGTATAGAAATCAAATTGTGAACAGGTTGGATAATCTATATATAAATTCATATGTTACAGCAAGTGATATAAGGAATGATTATTATTCACAAAAATCTAATGCTTTAGATATGTTATCTATTAAATTTTTAAAGAAAATTGGTGTAGAAGTTTCTAAAGAAACAGAGGATGAGGTCTATAAAAACGGAGCTTATAGATTAAGCCAGGAACAAAAAGATATATTATACCAAATTTTTCAATCCAAAAGTTTTGATGAACATGGAATGATTTTTTCTTTTAATGATGAATTATTAGATTCCAATCAAGAATTTGTAAGAAACAAAGCTATACAAGAAAGATGTGAAATATTAAATTCTTTAGGATTAAATATTTCACCAGAAAATTATGAGGAAGTAATAGAAACTAAAAAAGGAAAAGTATTTTTAGATGCAGCAAAGAAAATTTATGATTTAGCTGAGGAATGTAGGGGAGAATATGAGACCTTTAAAGAAGAACATAGAGATTATATAGAATATTTAGATAAGCTAAGTAATTATAAAAAAGAATTAGATTTTAAATATTTAAAAATATATGCACAAAGGATTTTACCATATTGTAGTGAAGAAGAGAAAAATAATATAGAGCAAGCTTTGGGTAAAAATCATGAAAGTCAATATAGTTTTTTAAGAGATGCTGATAGAGATGGAATGTACCTTACATTAAGTGGAGTGCCAATGATTTTAGCCTTTTCTAATGAGGCTCAAGAAATTTTACAAGAAGGTAATAAATATTTTGCAGAGCAAATAAAACAAGCAAGGATAAACTATTTCAAAAGTAAGGGATTGGATTTAGGTGATAATTATGAACTTTATGAAAAAAGTGATGAAGCACAAAAGTTAATTCCAAATCCAGAGATTGTTGAAGAATTATATGAAACGAAGCAAAAATGTGATGAAGAAAAAGAAGAGGAATATTTTTTAAACACTGGAAATTATGAAATGTGTAGAAATATTTTGAACCAAAATTTAAGAATGAAAGATCCATTTTCCAAAAAATTTGTAGATGCGGGTGCGATATGTACATCTCCAAATATAAAAGAAGATGATAATGGAAATTACCAATTATTTAATGTAGTTCATTTACCAATAGTTAAAATGTTAAAAGGTTATAAGGATGAACAGATAATACATGAGCTTTTGCATTGTGTAGAAACTAATATGGGACCAGTTATGGAAAATAAAGTACATTTTAAATCTGGATTGGATGAATTTACAGATAATATTTGTATGGATAAAGATACGATAATTGTAGATGATAGAGTAGAAGAAGAGCAGCCAAAAAGAGAGTATGAATTGCTTTCCGAAAATTTACATCAGGAACTCTCTATTAGAGTTACAGAAAAATTGCATCAAAAAGGAATTTATATAGTTGATGACCCTAAGCTTGCAAAAGAACGTGGAGGTACTGCATACGAACCTTATAGTGTTATAACTGCTGAGTTTCAAAATAGATATATGGATAAAATAATAGATGGTATGATGCAGGAGAATTCTGATGCATTAACTAGTGTTGTTGGAAAAGATAATTTGAGTAGATTAAATGAATGTGTAAAAGAGTATGCAGAAATTCCATATTACCATTTGATGAGTGATTTAAGGAATAACAAAGATACAGAATTAACTAGAAAAAGACAGGAATTAATTAGTAGAGAAAAACAAATAGTGGGAGAAATGGAAAGGCATGAAATACAAGGGCAATACAGTATATCGGTACAGCAAATAGGAAAAAATACTGTGCATCAATCACTAGAGGATAAGAGAAAAGCTAGCCAAGCTATTAATTTGGATAGAAATAGAGTTTTAGAAGGAGAACAAACTAGGAATGAATAATAATTATTCTAAAGCATATGTAGAAGTGTTGGAAATATTAAAATATATTCCAAAAGAGGATTTGGAGAAGATTCCACAAGATATATTACAAACTTTAAAGAAAAGTGCTAATAAAAATTATATTTTTAAAATTAATAAAGAACTTCCTTTTGAAAAACAAGTATTAATGGAAGAAACAAAGGCTATATTAGCTAACTTTTTTAGAGATTATTGGGCAACGGATTTTCAAAGAGAGCAAATTAAATTAAAAGAAAAACAAGATGAACAAGAATTAGAAAAAAATAAGATTAATATAAATTATGATGAAGTATTTAATAGAAACACTACAAGGGAAACCAAAATTGCAGTTATAGAAGAAAAGAAATGGTATGAAAGGTTTTTGGAATATATAAAAAATATTTTTAAAAGAAAAAAGAAGAATGATTAATTCTTCTTTTTTTAGATTTTTGAGAAAGAAATGAACAGTTTTTTAGTATATCTAAAATCCTATATTTCTATACTAACTGCATGTGCTATTCCGGGAATGCTTTCTCCTTGTTGTGTGGAAGTAGAATTCATTAAAGCTCCAGTTGCAATTAATAATATTTTCTTATATTTTTTATTTTGGAGCATATTAAATAAATAACCCGAAAATACAGTACCACAACAAGCACAGCCACTTCCACCAGCATGGGTATCTTGTTTATTCTTATCAAAAATTAGAACACCGCAATCATTATAATTAGACTTAATATTATATCCCTTGGTTTCTGCAAGTTCGATTAATATTTCTTTTCCAACATGACCTAAATCACCAGTTATAATTGCATCATAATAGCTTGGCTTTCTACCAGTATCATTTAAATGAGTAATTAAAGTGTCCAAGGCTGCAGGAGCCATTGCAGCTCCCATGTTGTTTGCATCCTTAATTCCCATATCAACTATTCTTCCTGGAGTAAAATGTGTTACAAATGGACCAGTACCGGAAGAGGATAAAATTGCAGCACCGGCACCAGTAACTGTCCATTGAGATGATTGAGGTCTTTGATTACCTAATTCTAGGGGAAATCTAAATTGCTTTTCTGCACTACAAAAGTGGCTTGAGGCGGCACAAATAACGTTATTTGCAGCATTGCCATCTATAAATATTGAACCTAAGCCCAATCCTTCTACAAAAGTGGAACAAGCTCCAAATATACCTATAAAAGGAATATTGGAATCTCTAAGTCCAAAACTGGATGAAATACATTGGTTTAGTAAGTCACCTGCAAAACAATAATCAATACTAGAAATTGGAAGATTTGATTTTTTAACAGCAGAATAAACTGTTTCTTTTAATATTTTACTTTCTGCCTTTTCCCAAGTCTTTTCTCCCCAAAACTCATCTTCTAAACACTTATCAAAATATTTTGCAAGGGGACCATCAGCTTCTTTTGGTCCTACAATACTTGCAGTATCTAATATTGTAGGGAGGTTAGTAAATTTTATAGTTTGTTTACCTATTTTCTCCAAAAAATCATCTCCTTATGATAAAGTAATTCCTGTTGTGTTAAAAATAAAATATAAAATTCCAACAATAATAGAAGAGCATATTCCAAAAACTAAAACAGGTCCTGCAATTGTAAACATTTTACTTCCAACACCCATAACATAACCTTCTGATTTATACTCTATTGATGGTGCAACAATGGAATTGGCAAAACCTGTTATAGGAACTAAAGAACCAGCTCCTGCAAATTTGCCTATTTTATTAAATATGTTTAAACTAGTTAAAAAGGCACTAAGTGTAATTAGAATAATTGAAACTATAGTTCCGGAGGTGGCTTCATCTAAACCACGAGTCTTGCATATTTGCATAATTATTTGACCGATTGTACAAATAAGTCCACCAACCCAAAAAGCATTAAAGCAATTTTTTAATATGGGAGAATTTGGTGATTTTTTGTCTACATATTCTTGATATTTTTTCTGTGTTTCTATAGGTTTCATGACTTCTCCTTTCAGCCTTAATTAAAAGGCAAAATTCATTTTTATAAGTAGTTATTGTAAAGAAGAATGGTCAATATAAAATGTTAATTCTATATCTACAAAATATTCTGAAATTTTACCATCCTCAATTGTTGCAGTTTGGTCTAAAACTTTTACTTCTGACAAATAATTAACTGTTTTAGAAGCTTCGGCAATTGTTTTAACTATTGCATCTTTCCAAGATATATTGGAAGACCCTTTAATTCGAATGTGTTTTTCTACAGTCATCATAATACCTCCTAAAATTAAATTAATAATATTTTTTCCAATTAATTTAATTTTATACAGTGTGTGTTATAATATAAAATACAAGATTTTAAGAGGAAGGATGGAAAATATGAAAATTGACTTTGCAAGAAATATTGCACTAAAAATTTTATATGAGATAAATACAAATAAAGCATATTCAAATATTGCATTGGATAAATATATAAATTTAAATAGAGAAAAATTAAGTAATTTGGATATAAATTTTATTTCTGAGTTAGTTTTTGGAGTGGTAACTTGGAAATTAACTCTTGAATATATTATTCAAAAATATTCAAAAATAAAAATAAAGAAAATGTCTGATTGGGTTAAAAATATTTTATATTTGGGTGCATATCAAATTATATTTTTGGATAAAGTTCCAAAGTCTGCTGCAGTTAATGAAAGTGTAAATTTATGCAAAAAATATAATTATAAATCTTCAAATTTTGTTAATGCTATTTTAAGAAAAATTGAAAAGAGCGATTTTGAAGAGATTGATAATATAACAGATAGTATAGAGCAAACTAGTGTAAAATATTCTATGCCAAAATGGATTGTTAAGAAATTTTATGAAGAATATGGTAAGGATATAGCAAATGAAATATGTAGTAATTTAAATTTAAGACCAAATATTTCAGTTCGATTAAATAGATTAAACCCAAAAATAGAGATTGGTGAAAGAGGAATTTTAGATGATTTTAGAACAATAACAGGAACAAAAGATATTACGAATACAAAAGAATACAAAGAAGGATATATAACCATTCAAGATGAAGTTGCAGGATTAAGTAGTTTTGTATTAAACCCAAAGCAAGGTGAAAATGTTTTAGATGCTTGTAGTGCACCAGGTGGAAAAACTACATATTTGGCTGAAATTATGAATAATAAAGGTCAAATCATTGCATGGGATATACATGATAAAAGATTAAAACAGGTAGAAGAAAATGCTAAAAGATTGGGAATTGATATTATTAAGACAGAATTACATGATGCTACAGTTACAAAAGAAGAATATTTAAACAAGTTTGATAAGATTTTGTTAGATGTTCCTTGCTTGGGCTTAGGAGTAATAAGAAGGAAACCGGATATTAAATGGAATAGACAAGAAAATGATATAGAAGAAATAACAAGTATACAATATAAGATATTAAAAGTCTGTTCAAAGTATTTAAAAGACAATGGAGTTTTAGTATATTCTACATGTAGTATGTTAAAGGAAGAAAATCAATATATAATAGATAGATTTTTAACTGAAGAGAATTTTGAAATAGTTAGTATGGATGAGAAGATTCCAGAAGGATTTGTTAAAATAACAAGTAACAATATGATACAGTTTTTACCAAATGAAAAGCATGATGGATTTTTTATTGCTATGCTTCGAAAAAAATAATGAAATTACACTAGTGTTACGATAATATTACATTAATATGATGTTTAAATTAAATATATTGACATTTTTATATAAACATATAAAATATTGGTAGAAGAAATGTAAGGTGTTACGCATATATGTATACAAAAGAAGGGAGACGTTTTATATGTTAAATAAAGTAAGAGAAGAAAAAGGAATAACTTTAGTTGTATTAATAATTACTATAATAGTATTATTATGTTTAGCTGGTGTTATTGTGTATTTAGTATTTGGACAAGATGGTCTAAAGGGTAAAGATAATGCTCTAGAGGCAGAAAGAGATAAAGCATATGCTAGAGATATGGTAACAATGGCATTAAAAGTTGTAAAAAATGACAGTGAAAGTGTTAATGGACTAGTACAAACAAATACAAATCCAGATGTTATAGATGAAGTTGTAAAAGCAATAGATAAATCTTCAAATTTTAAAGCTGGAGCAGATGGAAGCTCAGTTGAATATGTTACTAATAATGGAGATAAATATGTTGTTACAATAGATACTCAAAATTTTAGAGTAAAAGATGTTAATTAAATAAGATTTATGTTAGAATAGGCATATACATTAAATTGTATATGCCTTTAATATTGCGTAAAAATTCTACAGAAAGGAGAAGAGAATATGAATATAGGAATAGATATTGGAGGAAGTCATATAGGAGTAGGACTTGTAGGTTCAAGTGGAAAAATAATTAATAAAAAAGAAGTTGATATTACAGAAAAAGATAAAGATAATGTAGAAAAGATGATTATAAAAACAATTTTAGATTTTATAAAAAAAATATTAAAAGAACAAGATATACAAGTTAAGGAAATTGGTTATATTGGTATTGCATCACCAGGAACTATAGAAAATAATTGTATATATAATGTTGTGAATTTGGGATTGGAAAAATTAGATATTGCTAAAGTAATAAAAAAAGAATTTGATTTAGAAGTGAAAATTAAAAATGATGCTAAATGTGCTGGAATTGCTGAAAGTATGTATGGAAGTACAAAATCAGCACAGGATAATATATATTTATGCTTAGGAACAGGAATTGGTGGAGCAGCATTTTTAAGTAATAAATTAGTGGAACCTAGATTTAAATCCGGTATGGAATTTGGACATATGATTATAGAAAAAGATGGAAGACCTTGTAAATGTGGTAGTAGAGGATGTTTTGAGACATATTGTTCTATGAAAGTTCTAAAACAAGAAATAAGAGAAACTTTGGAATTGGATGAAGATGTATCTAGTGCTAATATTGTAAATGAGATAAGAAAACATATTAATGATTTAAGAATAAAGCCTTTAATAGAGGAATATGTTCAATATTTGGCAATTGGAATTTCTAATCTAATAAATATTTTTGAACCCGAAATGGTGTGCATTGGAGGAAGTTTTGTTTTTATAGGAGATTTGATTATTCCTAAATTAAAAAAAGAAATTCAAGATAAAAAATTATTATTTAATCCTAGAAAGGATATAGATATAGTATTGGCAACTTTAGGAAATGATGCTGGAATTATTGGAGCTGCGAGCTTGTTGTAAAAAATTCTTGAAATACTTGTGAAAATTTTAAGATTGTGATATAAATTATATATGGAATTTTAAAATATGAGTGTTATAATGCAATTAACTTTGCAACAATTTTAAAAGGAAAGGTGGAACAGTTGTGGAAGGCGAGACAAATAGCAATAAAAAAACAATATTAATTGTGGATGATGAACAACCAATAATTGATATGCTAGTATATAATTTGGAAAAAGAAGGATATAACACATTAGAAGCAACAGATGGAGAAAAAGCTGTGGATATAGCTTTAAATCAAACACCTGACTTAATAATATTGGATATAATGATTCCTAAAATGGATGGGTTATCTGTTTGTAAAAGAATAAGACATACATTAAATGTTCCTATTATAATGCTAAGTGCAAAAGGTGAAGAAATAGATAAAATTTTAGGATTAGAATTAGGGGCAGATGATTATATAACTAAACCATTTAGTATTAGAGAATTAATGGCTAGAATTAAAGCAAACTTAAGAAAAGGTAATGGAAATTATGATAATGGTAAGCAAGAAACTAATTCAAATAAAATAATAGTTGGAGACTTACAATTAGATGTAGATAAATTCGAAACAAGAGTAAAAAATAAAGTTATAGATTTAACTTTAAGGGAATTTGAAGTATTAAAATATTTGGCAAATCAATTAGGTCAAGTTGTAACAAGAGAAACGTTGCTAGAAAAAGTATGGGGTTATGAATATTATGGAGATATAAGAACAGTTGATGTAACTGTTAGAAGAATTAGAGAGAAAATAGAAGAAGATACATCAAATCCAAAAATATTAATGACTAAAAGAGGAGTAGGTTATTATATAGCTACAGGTGATAAATAAGCCATTATATATTAAAACCAAATAAGGTAAAATCGTCGGTCTAAACATAGAATATGTAGTCTATTTTAACTGACGATTTTATTGCTATAAAGGGAGTAATTAAATGATAAAAAATATACAGTTAAAAATAGTTTTAATATTTTTTATATTAGGAATGCTTATAATAATTGGATTAGGTTTATTTTTTACTAATTCATTAGAAACAATAAATACTGCAATTAATAGTGCGGAAGTTACCGATATTATGGTTAATCAAGTTAACCATATAAAATTAGTATTAATAATTTCATTAGTAACACTTGGAATAATAAGTATAATTGTTGGAATATTTTTATCAAAAACAGTTGTTAAACCAATAGATAAATTAATAAAGAATGCTGAAAAATTAACATCAGCAGAGGAAAACAAGCATGCTAAAAATAAAAACGAAATAGATAATTTGGCAGATGCCTTCGAAGAAGTGACAACAAAATTAAAGGATAGTTTAACTGAAATGTCTGCACAGAAAAGACAGATAGAAACAATTCTTTTACATATGAGTGATGGTATAATTGCTTTTAATATGGAAGGAAAGGTTGTATTAATAAATCCAGCAGCCACAAGGGCTTTATCCATAATGGATGAAAATACTGATTTTGAAACCGTATTTAAAAACGTAAATTTAGATATTAATATGGAGAAAATAATTTATTTGGAAGATTGGACATCATCAGAAGAAAAAGTAAAAGTTAAGGATAGATATTTAAATTTATCATTTGAAATATTAAAAGATGATGATGATAGACCTTCAGGAGTTATGGTACTTATTCAAGATATTACAGAACATGTAAAACTTGATAATATGAGAAAAGAATTTGTGGCAGATGTTTCGCACGAACTAAAAACACCTATAACATCTATCATGGGATATGCAGATACTTTGCTAGAAACAGACCATGATAAAGAAATAGAAACTAAGTTCTTAGGGGTTATTTCTTCAGAAGCAAAGAGAATGGCTAAGCTAGTTACAGATTTATTATCTCTTTCTAGATTTGATAATAATAAAGTTAATATAAAGAAAGAAGAATTTGATTTGGGCGAACTTGCTAAAAAGTGCCAAGAAAAACTTCAAATTGAAATTGATAAGAAAAAGTTAAAAGTTAATTGCTTTGTTACTGCAAATGTTCCACCTGTTTATGCGGAAAAAGATGGAATAGAGAGAGTAATTATAAATATATTATCAAATAGTATAAAATATACTAATGAAAACGGAACTGTTAATATATATGTTGGTTTTGTATATAATGATGCATATATAAAAATTATAGATAATGGAATAGGAATTCCAGAAGAGGATTTGGAAAGAATCTTCGAGAGATTTTATCGAGTTGACAAAGCTCGTACTAGAGAAATGGGAGGTTCTGGTTTAGGACTTTCTATAGCTAAAGAAATATTGGACAGAAATAATGGAACGATAGATATAAAAAGTAAATTAAATGAAGGAACAGAAGTGGTAATTAGAATACCTACAAAAACAAATAATAAATTTACCATAAAGGAGGATGAAAACTCAAATGATAAAGAAGCTAGACAGCAATCAAATAATCAAAGTGAAAAAAATATTTAAAGAAATTGGCGGATGGATTATTTGTATAGTTATTGCAATTATATTAGCTTTATTAATAAAATATTTTGTACTAACACCAACAGTTGTTAAACAAGAGTCCATGTTTCCTACTTTAGAGGAAAATCAAAGGCTTATATTAAATAGACTTGGAAGAACTTTTAAACAATTGCCAAAGAGAGGGGATATAATAACTTTCGAGGCTCCAACAGAAACTTATGTAGAAAAGGAAGATGCAAATTTTTCTAATCCAGTAGCGATTTATGAAGAGAAACATAGAAGTTTATGGGACAATTTTAAATATCATGTTTTAGAAATAGGTAAAACAAGCTATATAAAAAGAGTTATTGGTTTACCAGGTGAACATGTTCAAATAAAAGATGGAAAAGTATATATTAATGATACAGAACTTACAGAAGATTATTTACAACCTGGAGTTATGACAGATGATTCTGGAGGTGTATATATAGATATAGTAGTTCCAGAAAATACTGTATTTGCATTGGGAGATAATAGAAATTCAAGTGTTGATTGTAGGTTCTTTGGGTGTATACCATTAGATAAAATAGAAGGAAAAGTTTTATTTAGATTTTGGCCATTAAATGAATTTGGAAAAGTGGATGATTAAAAATAAAATATAAATCAAAATAGGAGGAATAGGCTTGTTCGAGAATATCGTGGGTCATACAGAAATTAAAAAGGTATTAGAAAATGCTATAAATAATAATAGCGTATTACATAGCTATTTGTTTATTGGTGAAGAGGGAATTGGTAAAAAATTATTAGCAAAAGAATTTTCAAAAGCTATTTTATGTACATCAAAAGAAAATAAACCTTGTGATATTTGCAAATCTTGCAGGGAGTTTAATTCTAATAATAATGTTAATTTTAGTATGATAAATGAAGAAGGTACAGCAATTAAGATAGACCAAATTAGAAATATGCAGAATAAAATCGCAGAGAAACCTATGAATTCTGATTATAAAATATATATAATTAATGATGTAGAATTAATGACACAGGAAGCACAAAACTGTTTGTTAAAAACATTGGAAGAGCCTCCAGAATACATAATTATAATACTTATAACATCAAATGAAAATAAGGTATTAAATACAATAAAATCTAGATGTATGAAATTATATTTTAATAATCTAGAGAATAAAGATGTGGAAAAAATTCTAAAAGAAAAGTATAATATGGATGATATTAGTAATGCTTTTTTAAATGCAGTAAATGGAAGTGTAAAAAAAGCATTGTTAATTAAAGAAAAATCATCAGAATACGAGCAATTAGATAAATTATTTGATATAATAGAGAAGGAGAATTTAGTAAATTTTATAAATTCTGCAAATGTATTATATGAAAATAAAGATGATATTTATGATTTATTGGATTATATTAATATTTTATTAGATAATAAAATGAAGTTAAATCCACTTATTTCATATAAATATGCAAATTGTATTTTTACAGTAGAAGAAGTAAAGAAAAGATTAAGAGCTAATAGTAATTATGATATGTCAATAGACTATCTTTTAATGAATATATGGAAGGAGATTAATAGTGAAGGAAGTAGTAGGTATTAAATTTAAAAAGCCGGGAAAAATATATTTCTTTGATCCAGCTGGTTTAAAATTAAATTTACAAGATTCAGTTATAGCAGACACTTCAAATGGGGAAGAGTTTGCAAAAATAGCTATGGCAAATAAATTAATGCCTGATGAAAAAATCATAGAGCCATTAAGAAAAGTTATAAGAAAAGCAAATAAAAAAGATATAAAACAATATAATGAAAATAAAACAAAAGAAAAGGAAGCATTTAAGATTGCATTGGATAAGATTGCAAAGCATAAATTACCAATGAAACTAATTGATGTAGAATATAAATTTGATAGGTCAAAAATATTATTTTATTTTACCGCAGATGGAAGAATAGATTTTAGAGAATTAGTAAAAGATTTAGCTGCAATTTTTAAAACGAGAATAGAACTTAGACAAATAGGTGTAAGAGATGAAGTTCGTAGAATGGGTGGAAATGGAATCTGTGGTAGAGAATTATGTTGTTGTGCTTTTTTAAATAATTTTGAAGCAGTTTCTATAAAAATGGCTAAAGAACAAAATATGTCATTAAACCCATCAAAGATTTCTGGAGTATGCGGTCGTTTAATGTGCTGTTTAAAATATGAGCAAGAAGCATACGAAGAAAAATTAGAAAAATTACCAAAAGTAGGTTCAATAGTAGAAACAGAAGATGGGGAAGGAACAGTTGACAGTATAGAAATTTTAAAAGAAAATGTAAGAGTAAAATTTCAAGATGAAGATGGATACCATTATAAAAAGTACAAAGCACAGGATGTAAAATTAATAAAAGACAGTGAAACAGAACATATAGACCCAGAAGAAAAAGAAAATGAAAAAGAATTAGAAGAACTTGAAAATTTAGAAAAAAGCGATATTTTATCAGAAGATGATGAACTTTAGGGACGGACCTAATGAACTTAGGGGACGGACCTAAAAGTTCAAATATTATGTAAATATATGTACTAACTAATTGAAATAGAAAATATTGTATTGAAAGGTGGTGAAATAAATGGCATATAAGATAACAGATAAATGTATTAGTTGTGGTGCTTGTGCAGCAGAATGTCCTGTTGGATGTATTTCACAAGGAGATGACAGATATGTTATAGACCCAGAAGCATGTATCTCTTGCGGAACATGTGCTGGTGTTTGCCCAGTTGGAGCTCCTGAAGAAGCAAACGATTAATACTTTAAAATATACATAAAAAACCGTTTCAATTTCATAAGAAAAAGAAACGGTTTTTTATTATTTCTAAATTAGAAAATTTTTAATCCATTAATCTTTATTTGTCATTTCTTCCAATCTTAATAATTCATTCCATCTTTTATCAACTATTCTTTGGAATTCTTCTATCATCCATTCATTTCCTGGTTTAAACATATGTTTAAAACGTTTTTGTGGTTTTAAGAATTCTTCTATTGGAAGTTTTTTAGCAGGTTTATATGTTATTTTGTATACACCATTTTCAACTTCATATAATGGCCAATAACATGTATCTGCAGCTAATTTGTTTATTTGCATTAAATCTTCTGTTGCATATCCCCAACCTCTTGGGCAAGGAGCTAATACATTTAAGAATGTAGGTCCTTCTGTATAAATTGCTTTTTCAGATTTTTCATATAAATCTTTAAAGTTTGTCATTGCTATACTTTGTGCAACATATGGTAAATGATGTGATACCATTATTTCTGTTAAATCTTTTCTTTCTTGTGCTTTTCCAGGGATAACTTTTCCTGCAGGTGATGTTGTAGTATCTGCAAATTTTGGTGTTGCAGAAGAACGTTGAATACCTGTGTTCATATAAGCACCATTATCATAACATACATATGTTAAGTCATGTCCTCTTTCCAAAGCACCTGAAAGTGATTGTAAACCTATATCATAAGTTCCACCATCTCCACCAAATGCGATGAATTTAGTATGTGTATCTTCTTGTGATTTTCCTTGTTTCTTTAAAGATTTGTATGCAGCTTCTACTCCAGATAAAGTACTACCTGCATTTTCGAAAGCTGTATGGATATATGAATCTGTCCAAGAAGTATATGGATATGTAAATGTAGAAACTTCCATACATCCAGTAGCATTAGCAATAACTGCATGGTCTTCTGGTTTTAAAGCACGTAAAACCATTCTTGCAACTGGTGGAGCTCCACAACCTGCACACATTTTATGTCCTTCAGAGAATCTAGAAGGTCTTGTTGCAACAACTTCTTTTAAATTATATGCCATTATTTTTCAGCTCCTTTCGTTCTTAATCCTAAATGTCTATATGGATTATCTATTTTTCCTGTTTCTACGATTTCTAATAAATCATTATAAACTTTTTCTATATCATCAGTTTTTGTATCTCTTCCACCAATACCGTAAATATAGCTTACAGTAGGTACATGAACATTATTTACATACATAGCAGATGTAACATCTGTAAATAATGCACCTCCCATAGCATTTAGAGATTCAGCTTTATCTAATACAGCAACAGCTTTTACTTTAGATAGAGCTTTAGCTATTTCTTCTGCAGGGAATGGTCTAAATACACGAATTTTTAATAGTCCTGCTTTAATACCTTTTTTACGTAATTGGTCTACAACAAATTTTGTTGTTCCTGCTGTAGAGTTCATACAAACTATTGCAACATCTGCATCATCTAATTTGTATTCTTCAAATAAACCATATTTTCTACCTGTAAGTTTTTCAAATTCATCTGCAACTTCTAAAATAACTTTTTTAGCATTTCTCATAGCTTGAGCTTGTTGTTCTTTGTGTTCGAATAAATATGGTTGTAAATCTAGAGGTCCCATAGAAATTGGTTCTTTACTATTTAATAAATAATGTTCTGGTTTGTATGCACCAATAAATTTCTTTACAACATCATCTTCTAATAAGTCTATTGTTTCTATAGAATGTGATGTAATGAAACCATCTTGGCATACCATTAAAGGTAATAATACATCTTTATGTTCAGCTATTCTATGAGCCATTAAAAGGTTATCGTATGCTTCTTGATTGCTTTCTGAGAAAAGCATTATCCATCCAGCATCACGAGCTCCCATAGCATCTGAGTGATCATTGTGAATATTTAATGGTCCTGATACAGCTCTGTTAACAAGAGACATAACTATAGGTAAACGTAATGAAGAAGCAATATATAAAACTTCCCACATAAAAGATAAACCATTAGATGAAGTTGCAGTCATAGCTCTTGCTCCTGCAGCTTCTGCACCAATACATGCGCTCATTGCACTGTGTTCACTTTCTACTGCAACAAATTCTGTGTCAACTGCACCATTGCTTACGAAAGTAGAAAAATATTGTGGTATTTCTGTTGATGGTGTGATAGGGAAGGCAGCTACTACATCAGGATTTATTTGTCTCATAGCTGTAGCAGCAGCTTCGTTACCACTTAAACGCTCTCTAATACTCATTATTCAACTCCCTCCTCTGTCATTGTAATTGCTTTAAAAGGACAAACTTTAGCACATATGCCGCATCCTTTACAATAATCATAATTATAATCTGTTCTTTTCATATCTTTTCCAACTGGAATTGCATTATCTGGACAAACAGGGAAACATAGACCACATTGTTTACATTTTTCACTAATCCAAATAGGTTTCATGCTTCTCCAGTCACCAGTTTTTACTTCTCGTGAATTTCCAGCATTATATATTGTTCCTCCAATTGTCATATCTTCCATTGGAGTTGTATTATTTATATTTGTTTTATCCATTTTAAACTCCTTTCTTTTTGATTTAAAATTAATATATAGAGTTGATTTGTTTTTTTGCCATTTATCTTATTTGTTTTCCAAACAGAGATTTTAAGAACTATTCCTTAATTTCTATTGCACTTTAACAACTCTTTGAAGAGCTACTTCTAGTGCCTTCATATTTCCATCTATAACTTCTGGTTTCTTTGCAAATTTGTGTTTAAAAGAACCTTCCATATCTTTTAAGAAGTCTTTTTCAGGGATAATTCCTGTAACTTTAACAACTGCTGCAAGCATTGGTGTATTTGGAAAATATTTTCCAATTGTTTCTATAGATACTGTTCTTGCATCTATTGTGTATATATGTCCTTTATATCCTTTCAATAATTTCTTTAGTGTTTCACCATCTTTTGTAGTGTTAATAACAATTGCTCCAGATTCTTTTAAACCTGCAGTAACATCTACAGAATTTAATAAAGTATCATCAACAACTACTACATAGTCAGGGTTGTAAATATTGCAATGTATTCTAATAGGTGTAGTGCTAATTCTGTTGTATGCAGTAATAGGTGCACCCATTCTTTCAGCACCATATTCAGGGAAACCTTGAATATATTTACCTGTGTTAAATGCTGCATCAGCTAATAACAAAGAAGCTGTTTTTGCACCTTGACCACCTCTACCATGCCATCTTATTTCGATTAAATCGTTCATTGGCTTTTTTACCTCCTTTTTGTAAATTTACATATAAATATACACATAAAGTATATTCTTAAAAAGGGGAGGTGTCAAGAAAAATTGTTAGAATAAATGGTCATGTAATATTATAAAAAAACAATAAAAAATCATGATAAAAAAAGCTTATAAATCTTAGGCAAATAAGCTCCCTAGCATTGACTTTTTAGACTTTTTCATATATTATAGTAATGTCAAATTTTATGTATAAATGAGATATTAAAGCACTAGCTTAAGGAGGAAGTTTTATGGGAGAAGTAATAGTTATAACATCAGGTAAAGGAGGAGTAGGAAAAACAACAACAACTGCAAATCTTGGTTCTGCCCTAGCCTTGGAAGGAAAGAAGGTCGTATTGGTAGATACAGATATAGGACTTCGTAATTTGGATGTCGTAATGGGGCTAGAAAATAGAATTGTTTACGATATCGTGGATGTTGTAGAAGGTAAATGTAAATTAAGACAAGCTTTAATTAAGGACAAACGTTTTCAAGAATTATTCCTATTACCTGCAGCCCAAACAAGAGATAAAAGTGCAATAACAGAAGAACAAATGAAAGAATTAACAAGTAAACTAAAAGAAGAATTTGACTATATTTTAATAGATTGTCCAGCTGGAATAGAGCAAGGATTTAAAAATGCTATTGTAGGAGCTGATAAGGCAATCGTTGTTACAATGCCAGAAATTTCAGCAATAAGGGATGCTGACAGAATAATAGGCTTATTAGAGGCATCAGACTTAAAAGATCCAGAATTAATTATTAATAAGTTAAGACCAGAAATGGTTAGAAAAGGTAAAATGATGGATGTGGATGATATTGTAGATTTATTATCTATAAAACTTTTAGGTGTTGTACCAGATGATGAGTATGTAATTACTCAAACTAACAAAGGAGAACCTGTTATATCTAACAGAAGAGCACCTTCAGGTAAGGCCTATATGGAAACTGCCAAACGTATTCTTGGAGAAGATATAGAAGTAACAATACCAGGAAGAGAAAAGGGCTTTTTTGCAGCTTTAAAAAGATTTTTTAAGAGAAAATAATAAAGGTCGGAGGTAGAATATGTTTGAAAATATAGTGGGTTTCTTTAAAAAGATATTTAAAAAAGAAGAGGAAGAAGAAAGTAACAAAGACATGGCGAAAGAAAGATTACATCTAGTTTTAATGCAGGATAGAGCAAATGTCTCTGCAGATTTCTTGGAAATGATGAAACAAGAAATAATTGATGTAATTAAAAAATATATAGATGTGGATGAAAGCGAAATAGATGTGCATTTAACTAGTCAAACTAGCGAAGATGGAACAACTGTTGGACCAGCATTATTTGCAAATATTCCAATTGTAAGTATTAAGCATACTGGAGAAATGGATGATGAAGTTAAAGAAAAAGTCCAAGAGCAAGAAGAAAATAATAAGAATGTAGAAAACGAAAAAGAGAGCGATAGTAAGGAAAAAAGCGAACCAATTAAAGAAGAAAATGATAATGAAGAAAGTAAGGAAGAAAAAAGTGAAGGCATAAAAGAAGAAAGCAAAAGTGAAGTTGAAAAAGAAGAAGAAAATAAAGAAGTAGAAACAGATAACGAAGAGACAGAAAATAAGGACAGTGAAAAAAATGCTGAAGAATTATCTTCTGATAATAGCGAAGAAGATAACAATGCAAATAAAAATGCTGAAGAAGTAATACAAAAAGAAGAAGATGAATTAACAAACAAAGAAACAACAAATGTAGAAGAAGGACAAGAAGAATCAATAAAAAAAGAAGAAACAACAAAAGTAGAAAAAGATAAGAATGAAGACTCAAATAATACAAATTTTAGCCAGGTACAACAACCTGTTATACATAATAATAGAAAGAGAAGAAATAAAAATAAAAAAAGAAGATAAGGGATGTGTAAAAAATAAATTCGTAAAGGAAGAAATATGAAGAAGAAAATTTTAAAGAATATAGACTGGGGAATATTTATATGTTGTATTATATTATCAATAATAGGAATGGTTGCACTATTTTCTGCAACATATGATTCGGAGGATAATAGTTTACAAAGACAAATAATATGGTTCATAGTTTGTATACCAGTAGTTTTTATTTTAATATTTATAGATTATGAAAGTTTAGCTAAAATATCACCTATCTTATACGGAATAGTTTTAATATTGTTGATTGTGGTTTTGTTTACTGACCCCGTAAATGGTGCTACAAGCTGGTTTGACTTAGGATTTCTTTCTATACAACCAGCAGAGTTTGCTAAAATAGCAGTAATTCTGTGTTTAGCTTTAGTATTATGCAAGATTCAAGAAAAAGATAAAAATGAAATAAACAAACCTAAAAAATTATTAATGGCTTTAGCAGTGGTAGCAATTCCAGTTCTTTTAATAATTAAACAGCCGGATTATGGTACTGCAGCAGCTTTTTTGGTTGCAACAGTTATGATGTTATTTACAGCAGGAATTAATAAAAAATATATTATTGGAACTATTTTATTAGTAGTTATAGCTGTACCTTTATTATATTTTTTCGTATTACCAGAACATGCTAAGCAAAGAATAGAAGTATTTTTAAATCCGGAATCAGACCCACGTGGTTCAGGATATAATCTTACACAATCAAAGTTAGCAATAGGTGCAGGGCAACTAACAGGTATGGGATTGCTAAAAGGAAATCAAACTCAACTTGGATTCCTATATCCAAAAACAACAGACTTTATATTCTCTGTTATTGGAGAAGAGATGGGATTTATAGTTGCGGGTTTGGTAATTATACTTTATGTAATACTGATAACCAAGGCGATATATGTTGCTAAAACAGCCAAAGATGATCTGGGGACATATATTGCAATTGGAATAGCTGGAATATTTTTATTCCATATGGTAGAAAATATTGGTATGACAATGGGATTATTACCTATTACCGGTGTACCATTACCATTTGTAAGTTATGGAGGAAGTTCTTTACTAACTAACTTTATTTTAATAGCTTTATTATTAAATATTAGTGGTAGAAGACAAAAAGCAATATTTATAGAGTAAAGGTTGAAAGTATTTACTTTCAACTTTTGCTTTTCAAGAGAAAAATATTATGCTGAATAAGGAGAAGGAAAATTGTTTTTAAAAAGTTTAAAAATAGGAAATATAGAATTAAAAAATAATGTGTTTTTAGCACCAATGGCAGGAATAACGGATAAACCATTTAGAATTCTTTGTAAAGAGATGGGAGTAGGACTTGCTACAACAGAAATGATAAGTGCAAAAGCAATTTATTATCATGATAATAAAACTAAAAAATTATATAATTTGGATGGGGAGCCAAGACCAATTAGTGTTCAACTATTTGGAAGTGATATAGAAGCTATAAAATATGCTACTCAAGAAATAGATAAAATAGCAGATATTATAGATTTTAATATGGGATGTCCTGCACCTAAAATAGTAAAAAATGGAGATGGAAGTAATCTTTTACTTCATTTAGATTTAGTGGAGAAAATTGTTAGGGCAATTAGAGAAAATACGGATAAGCCAATTACTTTTAAAATTAGAAAAGGATGGGATGAAAACAATATTGTAGCTGTGGAAGCTGCTAAAATAATTGAAAAAGCAGGAGGTTCTGCAATAACTATACACGGAAGAACAAGAAAGGAATTCTATTCTGGGATAGCTGATTGGGATATTATAAAAAAAGTTAAGGAAAGTGTAAGTATTCCTGTAATAGGAAATGGAGATATTGTGGATGAAGAAACCGCAGAGAAAATGTTTAAAGAGACAAATGTAGATGGAATTATGATTGGTAGAGCAGCCTTTGGCAATCCATGGATTTTTAGAGAACTAATTTATTATTTAAAAAATGGTAAGAAATTAGATAAGCCAACATTGGAAGAAAGATATGATATGATGGTTAGACATATAAATATGGAGATAGAAGAAAGAGGAGAAGATGTTGCTATAAAAGAGATGAGAAAGCAATTAAGTTGGTATATAAAAAATTTAAAAGATGCTAGTCAAATGAGGGATAAAATTAATAAGATTAGTGATAAAGAAGAATTATTAAATGAAATAAAAGCATATTTCGAATATCTAAAAAATAATTGAATAAAAATAGAAGAAGAATAGTATTTTGCTATTCTTTTTTCATGGATAAATTTAAAAATTTAGTTCTTGGGTAGTGTAAAGTAATCTATAAAAAATAGAAAAGTTCTTGGCTAGGAGGATGTTTTATGAAAATTAATAAATTAATTATTTTTTTGATTTTGGCAATAGTAATAATATTTTTAATTATTTTTTTCACAACGAATAATAAAAAAATTGAAAATGGGAATAATGATAATAATCAAATTTTAAATATGAACTCGTATGAAGCGAAAATAGAGGTAACTGTAAAAAGTAATAAAAATACCAATAAGTACAAAATGATTCAGCAATATAAAAAAGGAGAATATTGTATACAAGAAATAGAAGAGCCGGAAAATATAAGAGGAGTAAGAATAGAATATGCAAATAATACTTTATCATTAAAAAATAGTAATTTGAATCTTACAAATATTTATGAAAATTATAAATACATTTCTGAAAACAATTTGTTCTTAAATGAATTTATAGATGATTTTAATAATAATAGTAATTCTAAGAAACAAGAAAATAATGATGAAATAATACTTACAACTGATTGCAGAACACAGGAAAATAAATATCAAGTAAAAAAGAAATTAACTATAGATAAGAAAACAAATAAACCAAAAAAATTAGAAGTACAAGATGTTAACCAAAATATAACTGTTTACATATTATATAATGAGATAAGTTATAAGTAGTAGATACACTATTTTCTTTATCTCGAGCTAGTATTTAAAACAAGATATATACTAATAATGGGAGTGAAGAAAATGAATATTAAAAGAGGCGACATGTTTTATGCAGATTTAAGTCCTGTAGTTGGCTCAGAACAAGGAGGAATTAGACCAGTTTTAATAATACAAAATGATTTAGGAAATAAATATAGTCCAACAGTAATTGCAGCAGCAATTACATCTCAAAAAACTAAAAATAAGTTGCCTACACACATAGAAATAAACTCAAAGGATGTTGGTTTGAAGTCGGATTCAATAGTACTTGCAGAACAAATTAGAACAATTGATAAAAGTAGATTAAAAGAGAGGATAGGACATATAGATAATGATGAAATTATAAGTAAAATAAATAATGCTCTTGGTGTTAGTTTCGGATTGGAAGAGTAATAAGCTACAATAAATAAGGTGATGGTTGTTTTCCATCACCTTTTATACTTGTAGTTTTTTTATAATTCTAATTTCTTCATATAATTTATCTATTCTATCTTTTCTAGTTAAGTATGCAGTTTGATATTCATGATATATTTTATGGATATTTTCAAAATTTTCTCCTTCTTGAAAAAGAATTTCCATACCTTCTTTATAATAATTTTTCTTTTTCTCAGAATGAGCTTTATCCATTTTTTCTTCATATTCCAATATTTTTTCTATTCTTTTTATTTGTTCTTTTAAATAGTCGATATATCCTGTTACACAACTAATTTCATAATATGTGTCATCTATAACAACTTTAAATAAGGCTTTTACAACTTTTTTATTTAATTTGCCAAGTTTTACACCTTGTGCTGCATTATCGAGTGCAGCCATTTTTATATTTGGCTCAGTATCTTTTATTAAATCTTTTAAAGTATCTGATATATGAATATGTGTTTTATATTGTCTTTTGGTTACTAAAGCATCATAATCATCAGCTACTTTTAAGATTTGGTCTTCGTAGGGAATAGCTTTTCCTACCAAACCTTCTGGATAACCGGAACCATCCAATGCCTCGTGGTGATATTTGGGACCAAGTGCATATGGTCTTAATTTTAAATCATCCATACACATCTTATAACCAATAAGCGTGTGAGTTTTCATAACTTCGAATTCTTCCGGTGTTAATCTATCCGGTTTATTTAATATTTTTGCAGGAATAAACATTTTACCAATATCATGAAGATATGCGCAAATAGTGCAATAGGCGGTAAAATTTTTATCGCAGTGTAAATATTCGCATAGCCTACAGGTGATACTTGCAACATTTTCACTATGCACCCTAGTAAATGGGTCTAGGCTATCTAACAAAGTAAGTTGATAACGCATAGTAACATCTAAATTATATGATTTTAAAGTGGTTTTATCATAAAAATCAAATTTTTGTCCTAACATTTAATGCTCCTCTTTTGTATATTAGTTCTTTATCTACAGAAATATGTAGTTTATACTTTTAATTTTCTTATTTCTTTTAATTCTAAATTTAATTTATTTATATGGTCTTTTCTTGTGGCTAATGCTTCGATATATTGGTTTAGAATGTCCTCAAAATTTTCTTCTGATTCGCCTTCAGAAAATAACATTTTCATTCCTTCTAAGTAGTAGTTTTGTGTTTTTTTAGACTTTGAAGCTTGTTTCTTTTTATAATATTTATCAATCTGTTTTAATCTTTTAATATTTTCTTTTAAGAAATCTAAATATTTAAAATCATTAGAAATTTCATAAATAGTATCATCAATTACAACTTTTTTTAATGCTTTTGTTGCTGGAATATTATTTTTTCCATTATGAGCATTTTCTATTAATATTTTTAAAGTATCAGTAATTCCAACGTGGGATTTATATTGCCTTTTACTTACAATTGCATCAAATTCATCTGCAACTCTAATGATTTGGTCTTCTATAGGGATTTTATCTCCTTTTAACCCATCTGGATAGCCACTACCGTTTAAGGCTTCATGATGCCATCTTGGACCAGCTGCAAAAGGTCTTAGATTTTTGTCATCCATGCACATTTTGTAGCCAATAGTAGTGTGAGTTTTCATAATTTCAAATTCTTCATCTGTAAGCTTAGCAGGTTTTTGAAGAATTGATGGTGGTATAAACATTTTACCTATATCATGCAAATATGCACATGTTGTGCAATATATAATGAAATTTTTATTTAGATGTAAGTAATCACAAATTCTACAAGTTAAATTTGCAACACTTTCGGAATGTTTTCTTGTAAAATTATCTAGTGAATCTAGCATTTTTAATTGGTACCTAGCACTTGCATCCAAATCATAAGATTTTAAAACACTTTTATCATAAAAGTCAAATTTTTCTTCGAACATTTTTGTCTCCTTTGTGAAATGAGGTTGTATAAAAATATAATAACATTAAATGAAATAAAGTTCAATAATTTGTTGATTTATATCGATTTTTAATATATTATAAATAAGTACAAAACGATAAAAGGTGATAAGAAATGTATTTAAAAAGATTAGAGTTACAAGGATTTAAGTCATTTGCAGATAAAACTGTTTTAGAATTTATGCCAGGAATTACCACGGTTATTGGACCTAATGGTTCTGGAAAAAGTAATATTGCGGATGCAATCCGTTGGGTATTGGGAGAGCAAAGTATAAAATCTTTAAGAGGTTCTAAATCTGAGGATATAATTTTTGCTGGAACACAAAATAGAAAATCATTGGGATTTGCAGAAGCTTCATTAGTTTTTAATAATGATGATGGTAAATTACCAATAGAATATGCAGAAGTTACAGTAACAAGAAGGATATATAGAACAGGTGAAACCGGATATTTTATAAATAAAACTCCTTGTAGATTAAAGGATATTTTAGAATTATTTATGGACACAGGTATTGGTAAAGATGGGTATTCTATTATAGGACAGGGAAAGATTGATGAGATTTTAAGCAATAAGTCTGAAGATAGAAGACATATTTTTGAAGAAGCAGCAGGGATTGTAAAATATCGTACCAGAAAAGAAGAATCAGAGAAAAAGTTAGAAAGAGCCAAATTAAATTTATTAAGAATAAATGATGTATTATCAGAAGTAGAAAATAATTTGGAACCTTTAAAAATTCAATCCGAAAAAGCAAAGAAATTTTTAGACTTAAGAGAAGAACTAAAGGGAATAGAGGTAGGATTATTTTTATACAATATAGATGCATATAAACAAAGTTTGGAAAAAATAACTGCTGATGAAGATATTATGAATTCAACATATGAGTCCGAACAGAAGAGTCAAGCTGAGAAAAATGAGAAGAAGAATAAGTTAAAAGCAGAAATAAATAGCATTATAGAAGAAATAGAATCTATGCAAAATATAGGTTTTGAGAGTAGTAATCAAATAGAAAAAATAAATTCTAATATCAGTGTTTCTGAGGAAAGAATAAATAATATTCACGAAAACAATAAAAGATATGAAACCGAGATTACAGAAGTACAAGAAAAAATTGCAGATTTGGAAGAAGAGAAAAAACAAAAGATTGCTAAAAAGGAAAATTTATATAGCAATAAGGAAAAGTTTGAGAATGAGCTAAAAGAAAAAGAAGAGGAGTTAAATAAATTAACTGCAAAACTTTCTGATAAGCAATTGGAAATTGAGAAAAAGAAAAAAATTATAGAGGAAAATACGGATAAAAAATATGAATTGCAAAATGATATAAATACTCATGATGTAAAAACAGATTCATTGGAGAAAAACGCAAAAGCTAAAACAGATGAGTTAGAACTTACAATTTCTGAGCTAGACCAATCAAGATTAAAGAAAAGCGAAATAGAACAGAACTTCTTAGAAATAGAGTCTAAAAGAAATAAAATAAAAAATGATTTATCAGAAATAGAAAATAAGAAGACCGAAGCTGATAACAAAATAAAAAGTTTTGAAACAGAAATAAATAGTTTAGGACAACAGATTAGAATGAAAGATTCTAGGTTAAAATTCCTAGAAGAAACAGAGAAAGAAAAGGAAGGGTACACAAAAAGTGTAAGGTCTTTGCTTAAAGCTGCAGATACAAATGCAGAACTAAAAAAAGGTTTGCATGATGTTGTAGCCAATTTATTAAATGTAAAAAAAGAATATGAAGTTGCAATAGAAATGTGCTTAGGAGCTAGTCTACAAAATGTAGTTACAGAAACTGAGCAAGAAGCTAAAAAATTAATAGATTATCTTAGAAAAAATAATTTGGGAAGAGTAACATTTTTACCAATTTCTGCAGTAAAAGGTAAGAAAATAGAGAAGACAAATTTAAAAATAGATGGTGTAATTGGAATTGCATCAGATTTAGTTGAATATGACAAAAAATATGATGGTATATTTAAATATTTGCTAGGCAGAACTGTTATTGTGGATGATATGGAAGCTGGTATTAATGTTGCTAAAAAGAATAATTATGCATTTAGAATTGTTACATTAAAAGGAGATATAATTAATTCTTCAGGAGCTATGACAGGTGGTTCTGTTCAAGCTAAAACTGTAAATATTTTAGGTAGAAGTAGAGAAATTGAAACATTAAAAGATGAAATAACTACTTTAAATACAAAGTTAAAAAATAAAGAAAAAGAAAAGGAAGAATATTTAGCAAGTATAGAAGAATTATTAGAAACAATTGAAAGCTTAGAAAATAGCCTTCAAGAGATAGATATAGAATATGCAACACAGAAACAAAAAGTGGAAATAATCTCAGAGAATGTAGATAAATTAACAGGTAGAATGAACAAAACAAAACAAGAAATTGAAAATATCAATAATCAAAAGAAAGAAATTGCAGAAAATAAAGAAAAAACAATTGAAGAATTAGCTAATTTAGCAAAAGAAATAGAAGAGCTAAATACGGAAGTAGAAGAATATGTTAGATTAAACAAAGATGACCAAACATATATAGATAATCTAAATATGGATATAACGAATTTAAAGATTTCTGTTTCTTCTTTTGAAGAAAGCGAAATGTCAATAGATGAGATGACAGAAAGAATAAATGCAGATATTGAAAACAACAAAAATAGTATAGAAAATAAAAAACAGCAAATAGAAAATAATAAAGAAGAAGAGGAAAAATTAAAAGCACAAATAGAAGAATTTAAAGAGAAAATAGCAGAGATAAAAGAAAATGTTAAAAATAGTGGCTCAAAGATAGAAGAACTAAAAGAAGCAAAGAATAATAAAAACGAAACATTAGAAAAAATAGAAAAAGAAATTGAAACACAATTTACAAGATTGCAAGACTTAAAAGAACAATTAGTAAAAATAGATTTAAAGAAAAATAAAACATCACAGGATTTAGATGATGTTATTAATAAGATGTGGGAAGAGTACGAATTAACACCAAATAATGCAGGAAATTATGTAAAAACCACAGACCCTAATAGAACACAAAAAGATGTTAATTATTTAAGAAATCAAATAAGAGACTTAGGAAGTATAAACATAGATTCAATACAAGAGTATCAAAAACTTAAAGAAAGATATGACTTTGTTTGCGAACAAAGATTGGATTTAGAAAACTCTATGGCAAAACTAAGAAATGTAATATCAGAAATGATAAGCATTATGAAAACACAATTTAAAGATAAATTTAAGCTAATAAATAAAAATTTTGATGAAGTCTTCAAAGAATTATTTGGAGGAGGAAAAGCAGAATTAATATTAGAAGATGAAAATGATGTTTTAAATTGTGGAATAGATATAAGAGTACAACCACCAGGAAAAAAACTACAAAATATGACATTATTATCAGGAGGAGAAAAAGCGCTCACAGCAATAGCAATCCTATTTGCAATATTAAAAATAAACCCAGCACCCTTCTGTGTACTAGATGAAATTGAAGCAGCACTTGATGATGTTAATGTAAACAGATTCGCAGAATACTTAAAGAAATTCTCAAAAGACACACAATTCTTAGTAATAACACATAGAAAAGGAACAATGGAAGCAGCAGACACCGTTTATGGAATAACAATGGAAGAAAACGGAATAAGCAAATTACTATCTATGAAATTAAAATGAACTTTAGGGATGGACCTTAAAGTTCAAATATTAACATAATTAAATATAATATTAAAATTAAGGTAGAAATTTCTATTATTTATAGAGAGTTCTGCCTCTGATTTTTCTTAATTGTTATTAGTGATAAAAACAAATTCTAAAAATTTTAATGTTCAATAATCTATATAAAACTTCTCAGCAATCCAATTACCACTAATAATATACCCGAAATAATATTCCATTTCTTAAATGAAGTATTATATTTAACAATTACTTTACCTAGATTAATGCCAACATTTAAGAAGATAAATTGAAAAAGTGGTACTAGTATTGGAAATAGTAAGCTGGCTAGACCAAATGATGTGCTAGTAATACCTACACAAATTGAGTCTAGAGATAGTGCTAAAGCAAGATATATTGCTTCATTTTTTTCTATTACTTTAGAATTATCCAAATCGGAAGAGATAGGATTTCTAATTATTTGTATAGTAATGCCAAGTGGCTTTAAAAATATTTTATGAATTTTCGGTTCTATTTTTAATTCTTTTTTATTCGTTTTTTTACTATTCAAATTTTTTACTGTATTTCCTTCATTTATATTTCCCTTATTCAAACTTTTTCCCTTATTGCATTTGAGATAATTTCCATCATTCTCATCATCTTTCATTGCCTCATATATAATTACAACTCCCATAATTATCAACAAAGCAACACTTATAATCTTTATTATTTTTTCTGGAAATATTGCAATTAAAGCATAGCCAAATACAACTGATAAACTTGCAAAAATAAAAGAAACAAAGAATAATATGAATTTTGCAGAAGTTGATAATTTAGTCTTTCTAAGACCATATGTAATTCCAATTCCAAATGCATCAATGCTCACAGAAAGAGCAAGTGCAATAATAGTTATAATCATCTTTTCACCTCGTAAATAAAAATAAAATTTATTTCAAAAAGTAAAATTGCACCAACATTTATATTAATATAATATGTAAACTAAAAAAATTAAGTGACCAAACAGTAATTCAAAATGTTGTAATAAAAAAATATTTCTAGCATATAAATTAATAAACTTATACAAAGGAGAGATTTATATGTGGCATACTAAAAATATAAAAGAAATAGAAAAGGAACTTAGGACAAATATTTTGACAGGCTTAAGCGATAAAGATGTAGAAATAAGACAGGATGAGTTTGGAAAAAATAGAATAGAAGAGGGGAAGAAAGAAAGTTTAATAGTAAAATTTTTAAATCAATTTAAAGATTTTATGATTATAATTTTAATTATTGCAGCGGTTATTTCTGCATTAGTAAGTTATTTAGAAGGTACGGGGGACTATTTTGATTCCATAATAATTATTGCAATAGTTATTTTTAATGGAATTATGGGATTAGTTCAAGAAACAAAAGCTGAAAAATCTATAGAGGCATTAAAGAAAATGTCTTCTCCTGTGGCGAAAGTTAAAAGAAATGGAAAAATATATACAGTAAATGGCGAAGACATTGTTCCGGGGGATATAGTAATTTTAGAAACAGGGAATTATGTACCTGCAGATATTAGGCTAATAAGTACATATAATTTGAAGGTAGAGGAATCTAGCTTAACCGGTGAAACCGAGGCTGTTCAAAAAGATGAAAATGCTGTGTTTAATGATGAAAAAATACCTTTGGGTGATAGGTATAATATGGTATTTGCAGGAACAGCAGTTGTAAATGGACATGCAGAAGGAATAGTTGTAAATACCGGAATGAATACAGAAGTTGGAAAGATTGCTAGTATGATTATTACTAATGATGCACCAATGACTCCTATACAAAAGAAATTAGGAGAAGTTGGAAAGGTATTGGGAATTGCATGTGTGGTTATTTGTGCACTAATATTTTTAATTGGAGTTATAAAGAAAATATCTGTTGTAGAAATGTTTATGACATCTGTTGGTTTGGCAGTAGCTGCAATACCAGAAGGACTACCTGCCATAGTTACAATAATTCTTTCCATAGCAGTTACTAAAATGGCTAGAAGAAATGCAATTATACGAAAATTGCCAGCTGTTGAAACTTTGGGAAGTAGTAAAGTAATTTGTTCAGATAAAACAGGTACACTTACAGAAAATAATATGAAAGTTGTAGAGATTGTAGGAAATAAAAATAAGGTATTAGAATGTGGTGCGTTATGTTGTAATTGTGAAATTAATGAAGGAAAGGTAGAGGGTGAGCCAACAGAAGTTGCAATAGTAAAGGAGGCTGTTAGTGAAAAAGTAAATAAAGTCTTACCAAGAATTTTTGAGATTCCGTTTGACTCAAATAGAAAATTAATGACAACAGTTAATGAATTAGAAAATGGAAAATATAGAATTATAACAAAAGGGGCACCGGAAATATTATTAAGTAAATGCGATTATTTCGAAGAAGATGGTCAAGTAAAAGATATGAGTAGCTCATTCTTAGCTAGGATAAAAAATAAGAATGAAAAAATGGCTGAAAGGGCATTAAGAGTGCTAGGAGTCGCTTATTTAGATGTTGATATTATGCCTAAAGAAATAACTGCAGATTTTATAGAAAAGGGCTTAATCTTTATAGGTTTAATTGGAATGATTGACCCACCTAGAAAAGGAGTAAAAGAGGCTGTTTCGGCTTGTAGAAGAGCAGGAATAAAGACTGTAATGATAACTGGTGACCATATTACAACTGCTAAAGCTATTGCAAAGGATTTAGGAATATTAAAGGGAAGGGAAAAGGCAATTACAGGACAAGAATTAGATATGATTTCCGATAATATTTTGGAAAAGGATATAATGAATTATTCTGTTTTTGCAAGAGTTACTCCAGAACATAAAGTAAGAATTGTAAAAGCATTTCAAAAAACAGGAGCAGTGGTTGCTATGACAGGTGATGGTGTTAATGATGCACCAGCTCTTAAGAAATCTGATATTGGTATTGCAATGGGTCTAAAAGGAACTGATGTAGCTAAAAATGCTTCGGATATGATTTTAAATGATGATAATTTTGTTACGATTGTAGATGCAGTAAAACAGGGGAGAAATATTTTTGACAATATAAAAAAAGCAATACATTTTTTAATCGCAACAAATATAGGGGAAATAGTTACAATTTTTGTGGGTTTGCTATTAGGAGTAAAATCACCACTACTTGCAATACAACTATTATGGGTAAATTTAGTTACAGATTCACTACCTGCCATTGCTCTAGGCTTAGAGCCACCTGAAAAAGATATAATGAATAGACCACCTAGGGATTCTAGAAAAAGTATTTTTGCAGATGGATTAATGGGGAAAATAGTTGCTGAAGGTTTTATGATTGGTATGCTTACAATTTTGGCATTTTTCATTGGTAATAAATATTATGGAATTGAAGTTGCAAGAACAATGGCTTTTGTATGTTTGGGAATGTTAGAATTAGTTCATTGCTTTAATGTAAAAAGTGAAGAGTCAATATTTAAAGTTGGAATATTCGAAAATAAATATTTAATAGGAGCATTTTTGTTGGGAACAGTTTTACAATTGGGAATAGTTTTTGTTCCAAGTTTAGCAGAAATATTTAAGTTGACTGCATTAAATAATACACAATGGCTAATTACAGGAATAATTTCGATAGCACCAATAATTATAATTGAAATTCAAAAGAAATTTAATGAATTAAAATTTGGAAAAGTAATTTATGATTATAAAACAAATCAAGAAGTATAAAATATAGAGCTTACTAATTATAAATTAGTAAGCTCTAAGTTTATAACAAATTTATTGATTATTTCCATTATCCTCTGTAGATAATGTTAATTTAATAATAGTTCCCGCTTCTACCGAAGTATCCACCATTATACTTTGGCTTATAACTGTTCCAGAGCCTTCGGATGTAATATTTAGATTGCTTGCTTTTGCCATATTTTTAGATTGCTCCAAAGTTTTGCCTTTAAAGTCTGGTACTTTTACAGAAACTCTTGTGTCATTTTCTTCTGTATATAGCATTATAATTGAATTCTTTGGTAAGCTAGAACCTGGTTTTGGCGTTTGGTCTGTTACTAGAGTGGAATTTTTATCTCCGCTAATTGATACACTTGTTGTAAATCCAGCTTCTTTTAATAATTTCTCTGCCTCAGTAACAGTTTTATTTCTTATATCTGGTACAGGAACATAACTATTATCTTCTTCTACAGGGTCTGCTGTAGTTTGAGCATTGCTAGAAGTTATTCCCATATATGGTAATATTTCAGATAACATCTGTGAAACTACAGGTCCACAAACTTGTCCACCTTGGTGACTTCCTTCGCCATTAGGGTTTGGATTTTTAATAGTAATTAATAAACAAAGTTCTGGTTTTTCTGTAGGAGCAATTGCAACATACGATGCAATATATCCTTCATCTTCTTTACCAGCTTGTGGCTCTGATGTACCTGTTTTTCCACCTATAGAATATCCAGCAACTTTAGCTAGTCTACCAGAACCATCTTCTACAACAGATTTCATTAAATTTCTCATTCTTTCAGATGTTGATTTAGAAAGCACTTGTCTTATTTGAACTGGTTCAATATCTGTAGTTGTATTTGTTTCTGGATTTATAATTTGTTTTACAATTCTTGGTTTCATTAAAATACCATCATTAGCAATTGCAGAAACTGCAGTAACTAATTGTATTGGAGTAATTGTAAATCTTTGACCAAAAGACATTGTAGCAAGTTCAACTTCGTGAACATCCTCTAAATCCCAATAAGTACTACTAGCTTCTTGAGGTAAATCTATACCTGTTTTATCAAAAAATCCAAATGCTTGGTAATATTTATACAAAGTTGCTGCGCCAATACGTTGACCTAATTCTATTAAAGATGGGTTACAAGATTGTTCCAATGCTTGTCTTAATGTTTTAGCACCTTTATGATTTTGACTCCAACAACTAATAGTTCTGTCTCCAACTTTGATTGAACCATCACAATAAAAATCATTTGGAACATCTTCACTTGTGATATTTTCTTCTAATGCAGTAGATGCAGTTATTAATTTATATGGTGAACCAGGTTCATATGGAGTAGAAACAATAGAGTTTTTCCACATATTATACAATTTTTCGGATTGTGTAGCAGAATCTAAAGTATCCCATTTTGCCTTTAATTCTTCAGTATTTGGCTCGAATGGAGTATTTAAATTATAATCTGGATAACATGCCATTCCTAAAACATCTCCTGTGCTAGGAGCCATTACAACAACATTTCCGCTTATGGCATGGTTTTCTTCTACAGCTTGTTTTAAGTATTTTTCTATAATTGTTTGTATATTATAATCTATTGTTAAAACTATGTCGCTACCATTTTCAGCTGGAATATAAGTTTGGTTACTATCTGGAATTTCTTCAGAGATAGCATCTGTTGCTGTTGTTATCTTTCCAGGAGTTCCTTGTAATACTTTATTCCATTTATCTTCTATTCCTTGTATACCGGTGTTATCCGTACCACAAAATCCAATTAAGTTGGAAGCCAAATTATTATATGGATATACTCTTTTAGAGTCTTCATCTATATTTATACCTGTACTTATTTTTTCTGTTTCCATCCATTGTTTTAATTTATCTATTTTATCTTTATCCACTTTTTTAGCAATTGTTTGAACACTGGAATCACTATTTACTTTGTTTAATGTTTCATTATAATTCAATTCAAAAATTTCTGAAAAAGCTTTGGCTACCTTTTCTTTTTTAGCTTTTGTTTCTTCATCATTTGAACCAACAATTTTTTTAGGGTTAATTGATACTGTGTCTGTAGGAGTACTTACTGCTAATTTTTTACCAGTTGAATCATAAATAGTACCTCTACTGGTACTTATAATTTGGTCAGTTGTCTGTTGATTATATGCTTGTTCTTTTAAACTTGAACCTTCTATAAATTGTAACCAAATAAGTCTAAGAATAAGAAACAAAAATAAAATTATTAATGCTGCTAATACAATTCTAAATTTTTTTACTGATAAGACATTAGTTGCAAACTCATTGTTAGCAGATTTATATAGTTTTGAATTATTTTTTCTATTATTCGGTAAATTAAATTTATTTCTATTTGGGTTATTTCTACCTTTTTTATTCATATGCATCACCTATTAAAAATACTCCATATATTGTATATTAAGTGCTTTTTAAAATCAACAAAATCACAGATATTTCACAAAAAGAATTTGACATAATTCTAATATGGTTGGTATAATAAGAAATACCATGATATAAAGTAGTTTGGAGAGGTATTATGAATTTATATGAAGAAACAAAATTTCTAATGAACAAATATAATATTAGAGCAAATAAAAATTTAGGACAAAATTTTTTGATAGATGAAAATGTTATAAATACATCTATCGAAAAATCTAATATAAATGAGGAGGACTTAGTTATAGAAATAGGACCGGGGCTTGGAACTCTTACTAAATTTTTGTTGGAAAAAGCTGGAAGAGTTATATGTGTGGAATTGGATAAAAGAATGATTAATATATTGGAGGAAAGATTTTTTCTATATAAAAATTTTGAGGTTATAAATAATGATATTTTAAAGGTGGATTTAAATAAAATTATAGATGAAAATAAGCAAAAATATAATTTGAAAAATGCTAAAATAGTTGCAAATTTACCATATTATATTACAACACCAATAATAATGAAATTATTAGAAAATAAAATAAATATAGAAAGTATAACGGTAATGATTCAAAAAGAGGTGGCAGAACGTTTATCCGAAATACCGGGAGGTAAGAATACTGGGGCAATAACTTATACAGTATATTATTATGGAGAAACAGAAAAACTTTTAGAAGTTCCAAAAACAGCTTTTATTCCAGAGCCTTCTGTAACATCAGAAGTAATTAAAATAAATATTAGAAAGGAACCTCCGGTAAAAGTAGAAGATGAAAAGTCATTTTTTAATTTGATAAAAATAGCTTTTTTGCAAAGAAGGAAAACATTATTGAATTCCTTAACAAATAATGGAATATCAAATAAAGAAGAATTAACTTCGATTTTAAAAAGTTTAGATATAGATGAAAGAATAAGAAGTGAAAAATTAACAATAGAGGATTTTGCCAATATATCCAATCTTCTAAATAAAAATCGCTAACTGAAAATATAAAAATTATTTTTATTAATAGCAAATCATTGATAAAAAAGGATGGAGATGTTATAATGTATTTGTAAAAAAATATACCAAAGGAGGTAAACATGAATCAAATTCTGGTTACGGAAAAATTATATATAACACCTGAATTAAAAAGAAAAAAGAAATTTTATAAATTCGAATTTTTTCTTTCTTTATTAGTTGTTTGTGTTTTATCTTCTTATTACATATATGCAGAATACAATAAAAATAGAGATGAAGCTGTTTCACAAGACATATTGGCTCAAGCAAATATTGTAGGAGAGGATCAAACAACAAAACCTACGGATAAATTGGTAGTAAATCTAGATAATGATGCAAATGTAGTAGATGATAGTGCTGCTTTGGATAATTTGGATGCAGAATCAAAAAATATTTTTACAGAAGAATTTACAACTGCAGATGGCCAAGTGTTTAAACCAATTGCAACAATTAGAATACCTAAAATAGATGTTTATTATCCTATTCTTTCAGAAACAACGGATGAGCTATTAAAAAAGGCACCAACTAAGTTTTGGGGATGTGACCCTAACGAAGTAGGAAATTTCTGTATAGCAGGTCATAATTATAGAAATAAGAAATTCTTTAGTAAAGTTCCAACATTGGAAAATGGAGATGTTATAGAAATTACAGATACGAAAGGTAGAACTGTAAAATATACAGTATATAATAAATATACTGTTACACCGGAAGATGTGTCACCAATTAGTCCTTTAACAAATGGTAGAAAAGATATTACATTAATAACTTGTACTAATGATTCAAAAAATAGGGTAATTGTAAAGGCAACAGAGGTGTTATAATGGAATATAAGGTAGGAGATATAGTAAGAACAAAAAAAGCACATCCATGTGGTAGTAAGTTATGGAAAATAACAAGAGTGGGTGTGGATTTTGGACTAAAATGCGAAGGTTGTGGACATTTCATTTTAGTAGAAAGACAAAAAGCATTAAAAATGATAACTAAAAAAATTAACAGTGAAGAAAAATAATATAATGAAAAAAGTGCAATTTTAATTGCACTTTTTTTTTAGACTGTTGAATAAAGGTTAACACTTGTTTTATAAAAAACTATCATAGCTACTGATATTTAATTGCACTACGAAAAAAACTAAATATATTTTTCTATTTCTTTCCAAACATCATCTGTATAAATTCTTCTTTCTGCAGAGAATGGCAAAGTAGTAACATCTCCAATTGGATTTAAAATCTTTTGAATCTCAGAAGTAGCTTCACTTACTTTTGTAACAGCAATTTTGTCAGCCTTGTTAGCAATAATAATGAAAGGAACTTTACTACTAATTATATAATTGTACATAAGTTTGTCATTTTCTGTTGGCTTATGCCTAATGTCTACAAGAAAAATTATTAAAGCAATTTGTTTTCTTTTTTGTAAATATTCCTCTATAAAATTTCCTACTATTATTTGTTCTTTTTTTGACATTTTGCTGTAGCCATATCCAGGTAAATCTACAAAATAAAACTTTGAGTCCATATTATAAAAATTTATTTGTCTAGTTTTACCAGGTTCGCTACTTGTTTTTGCAAGTTTTTTTCTATTAATTAATGTGTTTATAAATGAAGATTTTCCTACATTGGATTTACCAACTAATACAATTTCTGGTAAATTATTTGTTGGATATTGCTTTGGGCCAACTGCAGAAATTTCAAATCTTGGATTTTTTACTATCATAAAAATTCTCCTTAAATTATTATTTTTTAGGTTCCATTTTTTCAAGTCCACCCATATATGGTCTTAGAACTTCTGGAATTATTACACTTCCATCAGGTTGATAATTATTTTCTACTATTGCAATTAGCATACGTGGTGGAGCAACTACAGTGTTATTTAAAGTATGTGCATAATAATTACCATGTTCACCTTTAATTCTTATACCCAATCTACGAGCTTGAGCATCTGTTAAGTTAGAACAACTTCCAACTTCAAAATATTTCTTTTGTCTAGGACTCCATGCCTCTACATCGCAAGATTTAGCTTTTAAATCTGCTAAGTCTCCACTACAACATTCCAAAGTCCTTACAGGAATATTCATACTTCTAAAGAATTCTACTGTATAAGACCACATTTTGTCATACCATTTCCAAGAATCTTCTGGTTCACAAACTACTATCATTTCTTGTTTTTCAAATTGATGTATTCTATATACTCCACGTTCTTCTAAGCCATGTGCTCCTTTTTCCTTTCTAAAGCATGGAGAATAAGAAGTCATAGTATATGGCATATCTTCTTTTCTTAATATTTGTCCTTTAAACTTACCAATCATTGAATGTTCGCTAGTACCGATTAAATATAAATCTTCACCTTCGATTTTATACATCATAGCATCCATTTCATCAAAACTCATAACACCTGTTACAACATCACTTCTAATCATGTATGGAGGGATACAATATGTGAATCCTTTATTTATCATAAAATCTCTAGCATATGTTAAAACTGCAGAATGTAGTCTAGCAACATCACCCATTAAATAATAAAAACCTTGTCCAGCTACACGTCTTGCACTGTCTAGGTCTAAACCACCTAATTTTTCTAATATTTCCCCATGAAAAGGAATTTCATAATCAGGAACTACTGGGTCTCCAAATTTTTCGATTTCTACATTTTCACTATCATCTTTCCCAATAGGAACAGATTCGTGCATAATATTTGGAATTTTCATCATGCGAACTTTAATTTCTTCTGCATATTTATTTTCTAAAATTTCATTTTCTTCCAATTGTTTATTAATTTCTTGAACTTGTAATTTTATTTTTTCTGCTTCTTCTTTTTGACCATTTTTCATTAAATTTCCGATTTCTGTACTTAATGTTTTTCTCTTGTTTCTAAGTTCATCTCCTGTTTGTTGTGCAGTTCTATGCTTTTGGTCTAAATCAATAACTTCATCTACTAAAACTAGTTTATGGTCTTGGAATTTTTTCTTAATGTTTTCCTTTACAATATCAGGATTTTCTCTTAAAAATTTGATATCAATCATAATAAAACCTCCTTAAAACAAAAAAACATCCTTATATAAATATAAGGACGAATATTAATCCGCGGTGCCACCTTTAGTTATTATAAAATAATACACTCATTTAAGTAGGATAACCGCCTAACTTACGGTTTAGTTTTCACTAAAAATATCTAAGAGTAGATTCGCATATAATTTTTATTTACTCACAGCAACCGTAAACTCTCTTTAAAAAAATTAAATATGTTACTAATCTCTTATTAACATCATTATTAAACTGTGCATATTTTACCATAGTTTTCAAAAATTAGCAATAGAAATTCTTTAGAATTAAAATTTGGTTTGCTTCGTATATGCGGACAAGTTTATTTTTGCTAGTAAAATTTTTACTAAATTAAAATTTAATGGATTTAATAGTTGGAGAAGTCTAAAAAAAGGCTTTTATAGTTATGTAAATTGTGATATAATAGGTATCGTATTTATTGTTGAAATAAAAACTAGACTTTGTGATTTTATTTTTGAGCAGAGCTCTAGTTTTAGGAGGGAGGAAATAAAAAAGAAAATTTTCCTGTAAACAAACTGAAAGGAAGAACATGGAAAAAAATTATAAGCAAAAGGCAAAGAGAAATCTTACTATAGTTTTGATAGTGCTCTTTATTGTTGAATTGCTAGTTGTCTTTATTCAAAAGATAACTATCATCATGCAGAAGAACTGTATCGAAACTTGTATGGAGATTATCATTGACCAAGGCCTAGAGAACTATAATCTCCGGAACGAAGTTATTGGGCTTCAGGGGGAGATACAGAAGGCTAAAGATAACACTCTCTCGGACAATGGTACTGATTCCAAGGAATCGGTATCTGAATAGGTATAAGGAACACCTAGCATTAGCTGGGTGTTCTTTATATGAGTGGAAAATTTTTTACAAAAAACGAAATTTTGTTTGACAAACAAAAAATCATATGATACTATGTAGGAAACTAAAAATGGAGGGGTATATAGGTGAAAAAAGATAAAAGCGATTTAAATAAAAGAGAAAAGCAAATATTAAATTTTATTGCAAGACAAATTAAAGTTAATCAATATCCACCATCTGTAAGAGAAATCTGTAAAGCAGTTGGATTAAATTCAACAGCAACAGTTCATGGATATTTGGAAAAACTAGAGCAAAAAGGATATATAAGAAAAGAATCTCAAAAGGGTAGAGCATTAAGAGTTGTTAATCAAGAAGATGTTATAAGAAAACCAAAAGATTTATATTCTGGTAAAGAATTAGTAGATGTTCCAGTTGTAGGTAAAATTACTGCAGGTGCTCCAATTTTAGCGGTAGAAAATATAACAGATACTTTTCCAATTCCTTTAGATTTTGTAGGAAATTCAGAAAGTTTTATGCTAACTGTAAGAGGAGAAAGTATGATAGAAGCTGGAATTTTGGATGGTGATTATATTTTAGTAAAACAACAAAATACAGCAGAAAATGGAGAAATTGTTGTAGCTTTAATAGGTGATGAAGCAACAGTAAAAACATTTTATAAAGAAAAAGATCATATTAGATTACAACCAGAGAATCATACTATGGACCCAATAATCGTTCCAGATTGTAAAATACTTGGAAAAGTTGCTGGAGTATTTAGAAAAATTTAGAATAAAAGTAATTAAAAATATTCATAATATATTTAGGTGAATATATTATGAAAAACAAAAAAGAAGATAGTGAATTAGAGGTTGGGGATGATATAAGCAAATATGGAGAATTTATCCCCACAAGATTTGCGTGGATAAGTCTTGGATATCAAAAAGAAAATGCAAAAAGATTACAAAATATAACAAATAAAGAAAAAAATAAGAAATTAAATAATAATACAAATCATTGATTTGGTATTTTAGAAGTCTTATTATCAAATAAAAAATGTGGTTTTTTCATAAATCCACATTTTTTTACTTGAAAGCAATATAAAACAATGATAAAATAAGAGACACTAGAAAAGGGGGATTAGTATGGATGGAAAGAGCAAAGAAATCTATTCAGAACTGTATGCTTTTTTGGATAGTATAGATGAGGAAAGAAAAAATAAAATTCCAGAAGATTTAAGAGAATTAATAAAGAGCAAAAAAGATGATAACTATACACCAAAATATCCAAAAGGTGCTCCTTTAGAAAAATTAAAAATGAAAAAAGAAACAAAAGATATGATTAATTTATTAGATTTTAATTATTGGTGTGAAAATGAAAAGCAAAGAAAAGAATTAATGGAAAAAATTGCAAATGGTAAAAAGAATGAAAAAACTAAGCATAATGCTTTCGAAAAAATAAAAAATATTTTTAAAAAGAAAAGTTAATTATAACTTTTCTTTTTTCGACTGCTTGCAAAGTATCGTTCAACAGTTCTTTTATTTAATATTAAATTGGCTTTTGTACATATTATAATATGCACCTTTTTTATTTATTAATTCTTCATGGTTTCCAATTTCTACTATATTTCCATTTTCAATAAAAACTATTAAATCACAATTTTTTATAGTTGATAATCTATGTGCAATAATTATAGATGTAGAATTTTCTGTTAATTTGAAAATAGCTTTTTTAATTAAATTTTCGGTTAATAAGTCAATATTACTAGTTGCTTCATCTAAAATTAAAATAGGTGGCTTTATTAGCATGATTCTTGCTATATTCAATAATTGTACCTGTCCTTCTGAAAGCATATCGGAACTTGATATATATGTGTCGTATCCAGAAGGCAATTTTTCTATAAATGAATTTGCAAAAGATAATTTTGCAGCATTTTTTATTTCTTCAATTGTTGCATCTGGTTTGCCATAAGCTATATTTTCTTTAATAGTACCTTGAAAAATTTGTGTGTCTTGCAGAACCATACCTATTTTTTGTCTTAAGTTGTTTATATTGATATCCTGTATATTTATATTATTTAATAAAATTTCACCGCTATTTATTTCATAAAAACGATTTAGTAAATTTATTATTGTTGTTTTACCAGAACCTGTTTTACCAACAATAGCAATACTTTTTCCATTTGGTATATATAAATTAAAATTCTGAATAAATGGCTTATCAGTATAAGAAAAATATACATTTTTAAATTCTATAGAATAATTTTGCTCGTTAGGTAATAATTTAGAATTTTCTATAGGTAATGCAATAGGGCTTGTTGTGCTAATAAAGTTAATAATTCTTTTTCCAGAGGCTATTGCAGTTTGGATTTCGCTAAATACGGATGTTATTTCATTAAATGGTCTTGTAAATAAATTAGTGTATATTAAAAATGTAGAAACATTTCCAATTGTTAATGTTCCGTTTTTACAAAAGATTATTCCAAGCATTGCAATAATTATATAGGAAAGGTTTGATATAAACCTTGTGCTAGGATTTGTGAGAGATGAATAAAATTGCATTTTATATCCATATTTATAGAGTTCATTATTTCTTTTATTAAAGTTTTTATTAGCAATGTTTTGATAATTAAAATTATCAAATGTTTTTTTACCACTTATTATTTCTTCTGTATAAGAATTTAAGTTGGCTAACAGATTTGCTCTTTTACTAAACATATTATTGGTATGCGAAACAATAAATTTAGAAATCCCAAACATAAGTATTGATAAAAGAATAAGAACAATTGTTAAACTTACATTTAAATTAAGCATTATATATGTTGCCAAAATAATTGTAAAAATACCACTTATTATTTTAGAAAGACTTTGAATAGTACCATTTGCTATATTTTCTATATCTGCTGAAAATAAATTTATAATATTACCATTTTCAAATTTTTCTAAAATTGGAATAGGTAATGAATTTATTTTGTTAAAGAGAATATTCCTTAAATTTTTTGAAAGTTTGCTTGTATAACTGCTTAAAAAATAATTTAATAAGAGATTGCTTACAAACAAAAGAATAAATACAAGCAAAAGAATTATAAAGTCTTTTGTTAAATTTATGGTTATTCCTATTTTGTCTATTATATTTCCAATTATAACTGGGTAAGTAATACTTAAACCTGCAGAAAGAATTGAAAATATAATTATTAAAAAAATATATAATTTGGAAAATCTAAATTTTAATAATTTAAAAAAATTCATTATTATACTCCTTTGGTATTACTATTTTGTAGTTCATATATTTTTTTATACAATTCTGAGTTTTTTAAAAGTTCATTGTGTGTACCAATATTTTCTATTTCACCATTATTAAAAACAATTATTTTGGAACAGTTCTTTACTGTAGATGTTTTTTGTGATGATATAAAAGTAGTGATATTATTGGATTTAGTGTAATCAAATATATTTTTTAAAACTTGTGATTCTGTATATAAATCCAAAGCACTTGTTACATCATCAAAAATTAATATTTTGGGCTTACCTATAAAGCCTCTGGCTATATTTATACGTTGTTTTTGTCCTCCGGATAAATTTGTAGCATTGTTTTTTAAAATGAAATTTATGGTGTTAGGTAATTTATTTACAAATTCACTAGAAAAGGAAAGGTCTAAACTTCTTTTTATTTCTTCTTCATTAGTTGTTCTTCCTAAAGAAATATTTTCAAAAATTGTATCTGTAATAAAGTCTGGTTTTTGGCCAATATATGTTGTATATTCCTTTAAAAATGTTGAACTATATTTATTTATCTCTTCTCCAAATAGTTTTAATGTACCAGAGGTTATATGAAGAGAATTATTTAATAATTTTAGGAAAGTACTTTTTCCAGAGCCTGTAAGCCCAATAATACCAACAATTTCTCCAGTGGATATATCTAGAGAAATGTTTTTTGAATTAGGTTTTGTAGAATCGTTAAAGTAAGAAAAATTTACGTTTTTCATATCTATAATATTTGAGGTGTTTTTAAATTCACGTAAATTGCCGGATTCTTTGTCTTCTTCTATATTTAATAATTCTAAAATACGTTTTGATGATGCAAAGCACCTTGTATATATAGTTACTAAATTTGATAGTACAACTACAGCAAGTAGCATTTCGGAAATATAATTTATTACTGCAATTGAATCACCTTTTGTTAAATTACCAATATTAAATTCCACATTACTAATATTTAAAACGATTAGAGTTGTAATATTTAAAATAAATATGGATATTGGGTTTAAGATAAAAGATAAAACATTAGCAATTTTTGTATATACATATGTTGAATTATTAATTTGTTCAAATTTCCCTTTTTCACTGTTTTGCTTCATAAAGCTACGAATTAGCTTTACATTAACCAAGTTTTCTTTTATTTTTAAAGTTAGTTTATCCAAAAATAAATTTGCTTTTTGATATATTTTGCTAGCAAATCTAGCAATTATTATGATAATTGCAAATAGGAGAATACTTGCAATTAAAACATTTATAGCAATTTTTATATTTATTATAGAAATCATTACAATGGAACCTATGAAGATGAATGGAACTCTTATTACAAGCCTTATAAACATGGCAATTCCTGTTTCAAGGTTTGTAACATCATTAATTATTCTGTTAACTACTGCAGAACTTCCTATAGAACTTAATTTATTAGCAGATATTTTTTGTATATGTGAAAATAATTTCTCACGTAAAATTTTACTATATCCCTGAGATGTTCGTGCTGCAATATATTGTGCAGTACAAGCAAAAACAAGTCCAAATGTAACTAGTATAATGAGCAAAATAGAGTAATTCATAAGTTCTTCTGTTGAGAAATTTTGATAATTATCTATAAAATAGGCTATAATAATTGGTAATAAAACTTCTATAATTGCTTCTAATAATTTTAAAATTGGACCAACAACTAAATTTATTTTATATTTTTTTAAATATTTTAATAATTTTTTCATAAGCAATCCTTTTATATAAAATTAGATTTTTGCTTATTATATCATTAAAAGAAAAAAATATAATATAAATTACAAAATTATTTAGTGGACAATTAAAAGTATATAATATAAAATGTAGATTAGAATTTAGGAGGAAAAAGATGAAGGCTTTAGTTACTGGTGCATCATCAGGAATAGGAAGAGATATTGCTATCGAACTTGGGAAAAGAGGTTATGATTTAATTCTTGTTGCAAGAAATGAAGAAAAATTAAAAGAAACAGCTAAAAACATAAATACAAATGTTAAAATAATATTAAAAGATTTATCTAGTAAAGAAAATTGTATGCAACTTTATGAAGAAACCAAAAATGATAATATAGATATTTTAGTAAATGATGCTGGTTTTGGAGTTCATGGAAAATTTGTGGATACGGATTTGGATAAAGAAATTCAAATGATTGAAACAAATATAACTGCTGTTCATATATTAATGAAACTATATTTAAAAGATATGGTGAAGAGAAATAGTGGTCATATTCTAAATGTAGCTTCAATGGGAGCTTTTGGACCGGGTCCATTGATGAGTGCATATTACGCTTCGAAAGCATATGTCTATAGATTATCAGAAGGTGTAAAAACAGAATTAAAAAAGAATAATTCGAAAGTAAAAATATCTGTTTTATGTCCAGGACCTGTTAGAACGAATTTTAACAAGGTAGCAGGAGTTGATTTTGCAGCACCTTCTTTAAGTAGTGAGTATGTTGCTAACTATGCGGTAAATAAGATGTTAAGGAACAAATTCTCCATAGTTCCTGGTACTTTAATGAAAATAACAAGATTTTTAGAAAAATTAGCACCACATAATTTGGTTAGTAATGTTGCTTATTTTGTTAATTACAGGAAAGATAAATAAGTTTTAAAATGCGAAAAATTATATACTTAGATAAGTAAAAAAATAGTTGATAAAGTAAATTAATCAACAGAGGAGATTGCTTATGAAATTATTGTTTGCTTCAGATGTACATGGAAATGAACATTTCTGCAAAAAATTAAAAAATATTTTCTTTAAAGAAAAAGCAGAAAAACTAATATTATTGGGAGATTTATTATTTAATAAATCAATTTTATCTTTTAGTAGAAATAATGAAAGATTAAAAACTGCGGGAATTTTAAATGATTTAACAGAATATATAATTGCTGTTAGAGGAAATTGTGATACGGATTTGGACCAGGATTTATTAGATTTTCCAATGATGGATATTTATAAAAAATTAATGGTTGATGGGTATGAATTTTTTATAACTCATGGACATATATATAATGAATATTATTTACCACAATCAGATAGAAAAGTTATTATGATACATGGACATACTCATATTCCATGTATAGAAAATACAAAAGATTATTTATATTTAAATCCAGGTTCTATATCTGATCCAAGAGGTGGAAATCCAAATACTTATATGATATACGAGAACAAAGAATTTATTATAAAGACTATAGAAGGAAAAGAATTTAATAGGATAAATTTAGATGAATGCTATTAATACAGAAAAAATAGTATATCATATAAAGTATGAAAGAATAAAAAATGTATATATCCAAATAAAGAATGGAGAGGTAATAGTCAAAGCTCCTAGATATATTAGTAAAAAATACATAGATAAAATTGTAGAAGAAAAGAAAAATTGGATTTTAAAAAAGCTAGAAGAGACTAGAAATATAGAGCCCGAGAGGGAATATACTAATCAAGATGCGATTAAACTAAAAGACAAATTAGACAGTATTTTTCCAGAATTAATTCAAAAAACTAAATTGGTTCCTAATAAAATACGAATTAGGAATATTAAATATGCTTGGGGCAGTTGTTCAAGTAATAAGAACATAACAATCAATTTAAAATTAGTTGATAAATCTGATGAAGAAATTAAATATGTGGTACTTCACGAGTTATGCCATTTAAAATATATGAATCATTCAAATGAATTTTGGAATTTAGTAGGAAAATATATGCCTAATTATAAAGAAGTAAGGAAAAAATTGAAATATAATAGTTAGAAATGATTGAGTGTTAAAGTGAAACTCAAGAATTAGATAAAATACAATGGATAAGACAGGAGATATAAAAATGATAAGTTCAAAAGATGGAATAATAGGATTTGCAATTGGGGATGCAATGGGTGTCCCAGTAGAATTTACTAATAGAGAGAGGTTAATGGATAATCCAATAACTTCGATGGTTGGAAATATGAGACATAATGTACCAAAAGGAACATGGTCAGATGATACTTCTATGACATTAGCTACAATGGATTCAATAATTCAATCAAATGGAGATATTATAGCAAATGATATGGCAAATAAATTTATAGACTGGATGGAAAATGGAAAATATACTCCAGGTGGAAAAATTGTGGATATAGATAGGACAACATTAAGAGCTTTAGGGAAATTTAAGACAACTAGAAGAAGTGCGGTAAATTGTGGATGTACTAGTAATACCGATAATGGTAATGGCTCTTTAATGAGAATGTTGCCAATAGTATATTATGCATATTTAAATTGGATGGAGCAGGATAAAATTCTAAAACTTGTTGCAGGTATATCATCCATTACTCATGCAAATGAGTTAGTAATTATGGGATGTTATATGTATGTAAATTATGCTTTAGAACTTTTAAATACAAATAATAGAAAAAATGCATATGCAAAGATACAGAATTTAGACTATTCTATGTTTTCTATGCCAACAATTAGAGCATATACCAGAATTTTAGATAATGAAATTTATCATTTTAGCATAGATGAAATAAAATCATCTAGTAATATTGTAGATACTTTAGAAGCAGTATTTTGGGTACTTATGAATACGGATACATATAATCAAGCAATTATAGGAGCTGTAAATTTAGGAAGTGATACTGATACTATTGCAGCTTGCACAGGCGGATTGGCTGGTATTATGTATGGAGTAAAAAGTATAAATTCTGATTGGAAAATAGATTTAAGAAAATATGAAGAAATAGTAGAACTTTGTGAGAAATTTGATGAAATATTATATAAAATAAATGGTAAAGAAATTAATACAAATACTATAAATAAAAAGGAAATATTAAGAAGAATAGAAGTAATAAATAGTGATATTACAGAGGTTCCAGCTGATGCTTTAGTATGTGCTAATACATCTGGTATTCTAAGTAGAGGTGGAGAAGGTACAATTTTTTCTAGAGCTGGCATAGAATTAGAAAATAAATGTAAAGAATTTGATGAACTAAAAAAAGGTCAGGCTAAAGTTACTAGAGCTTATAGAATAGATACAAAATATATAATTCATACTGTTGTTCCAAAATGGTATGATGAAACAGAAACTAATCAAAATGAATTATTGAAACAATGTTATGAAAGCATTTTTAGGATATCTTCTGATTATGACATAAAAAGTATTGCTATTCCTACTTTAGGAATAGGTGCATGTCGTGCTCCAGTTGATGTGGCTGTTAAAATTGCTATTGATGGAATAATAAATAATTTTTATAGAAATGATGATATTGAAAAAATATATATTGTTTGCAATGATTCTAGAATTAAGAACGAATATGTGGGATATCTTAATAGTTTAATTGAAGAATAGATAAAAAATCTACTTGAATATGAAATGCACCCATTGAGGTAAACATTAGATAAAAAAATACTTTGTGATATTCAAGTAGATTTTTTGGGTGTTTATGTCGCTAAGATTGTGAAGTAATATGTACATGAATTATTTTTTCACTTATTTAAATCTTTGCAATAGGTTCTGAGTTTGTAAAGTAATTTGTACATGTGTTTTTATAAAAGGGTATAAAATTAATTAAAATTTAACGATATCGTTATATGTTTGAATTGCATAACTATCTGTCATTCCAGAAATGTATGTAATGATTCCTTTAGCATAATCTTTTTGGCTATTCATATCATATAATATTTTGTTTTTTAAATTAGTTCTATCAGTTGGTATATTCCAGTAACATGAAATCCATTTTATAAAGCTGTCAATTACAGTAGGATAAAAATGCATTGCATCATTTAAGTTATTTAATGTATTCATACCATCAAAACAATCAAATAAAGTATTAAATATTTCATTTAATATTAGAGTAAAATATCTTCCAGATGGTTGCATACATTTATGCCTATAAATATATTTATAATTGAAATCTTTAATTTTTTTTATTTTTTCAAAAGTAGTATTAGAAAATTTTAGACCATCTTCTACAGATGAGTTCATACATAAATCTGATATTAAGTCTCCAATTATATTAGTATTATTTAGGTTGGCTGTTTTTGGAAGTTCTAATAGGTCATAGAGTTCATTTAAATTACTATCCAAAATTCCCATAGATATCGCATCTTCTATATCCCTTCCTAAATAAGAAATTTTATCAGATATTTTTACTACACACCCTTCCCAGGTATAAGGTGAATATTGATTAGGCTTAAGATATTCTTTTTCCAAATCTATGTATTCTGTTCTTGGTTTTAAGGAAATTTCATCAATTTCACCACAGTGTGAAATGATACCATCTCTAACTGCATATGTTAAATTTAGATTCTTTTCTTCATTATTAATATTTGTTAATAATTCAATATTATCTACAAAGTTTAGACCATTGCGTTCATGCCAAAAAGGCTCTAATTCATGTTCTTTACATATGGCATTTAATATATGTTCACCTTTATGTCCAAAAGGACTATGCCCAATGTCGTGAGAAATTGCTATTGCTCTTGTTAGAGCTGTATTTAAGCCTAGAGCTTCTGCTAAAGTATAACTTGTTGCATCAACATTATATACATGCTCTATACGAGTACATATATGGTCATTTTTAGGTAAGAAGAATACTTGTGTTTTATGTTTTAATCTTCTAAAAGCATTGCTGTATATAATTCTATCATAATCTCTTTCAAATTCAGAACGTACATCATTTGGCTTTTTATATAATTCTGTTTCTCTTGCTATTAATTTATCCCAATTTGGATTTTGGGGAGTTGCAGCGACATTAATAAATTTTTGTTTCATATTAACCT
>CALXMM010000002.1 GCA_944389475.1 uncultured Clostridia bacterium | reverse complement strand
AAGTTGACCTTTTTTTATGCTAAAAATTTTTGCTTTTTTTCTAAAAAACTATTGACTTTTCATAGTTGGTCTCCATTACATTGTTTTAATAACTACATCAAAGGTGAATTGTAAAACTTACAATTCACCTTTTTATTGACTTTTCTAAGTTATAACTGTGAGAATACAGTTTAATTGTTTTTTATATGTACTATTCTGCAAGTTTTGCCCAAATTATAATTCTAGCTTTACTATCATCTGTACATGTTGTTAAAGAAATTTCTGGTTTTCCTCCAGTATCTCTTTCCATATAGTCTGTATCCTCTGGAGCTGTTTCATATTTATTGTATATTGTATATTGTAATCTTTTTCCGGAATTATCTGTTATATATATTGTATCTCCGTTTTCTAATTTATAATTATTTGAAAAGAATTGTCCGTTTCTATAATTATGTCCAGCAATTACTGTGTTACCAACTTGGTTTGGTCCTGGTCCATATTGCATAACTACAGCTGTATTCATTGCTTTTGGTCCCATTTGCTTTAATATTGGAAGATTTACATTTGTTTTCGGAATTTCTATTGCTCCAACAACATCAAATCCTTTAAATTTCTTTGATGTGTCTCCTGTTGTTCCAGTTCCTGTTCCAATAGAATTGATATCTAATAGAGAGTTTAAATCTCCCGTTAGTTCATTATTATCTACTGATGTAACATTGTTGCTATTAAATGCTGTGTCCATGAAATCTGCTGTATCTTCATCTAGGAAATATTTATTATATAGTTCGTATCCCAAAAATCCTAATAGACCAACAATTCCAATAATTACAACAATTAATAACCCTGTTAACACTTTACTATATTTACTATCAACAAACATAATCTTTACCTCCAATTACTTATCTAAAGTATATTATACCATATTTTTCGTTTTTTTCATATACTTTATGTGAATTTTTCTTTTGTTTTTAACACATTTTATCTCCTAATTTTTTGCCACCAAGTAGATGAAAATGTAAATGTTTTACTGTCTGTCCTGCTTCTTCTTTGCAGTTATTTATTATTCTATATCCCTTATCCGCAATGCCTTGTTCTTTAGCAATTTTATTTATTGCTAAAATTATTTTTTTTATTATATCAGCATTTTCTTCTGTTATTTCAGTTATATCATTATAATGTTTTTTTGGCACTACTAATATATGGACTGGTGCCATTGGATTTACATCTTTAAAAGCTAGTATTTCATCATCTTCATACACTTTTGTAGAAGGTACTTCACCTTTTACTATTTTACAAAATAAACAATCTTCCATTTTACTACCTCCATTTGAAATAAAAATTAATTATATTTTCATTTTCAATATTCATATGTTTTATGGATTTTATATAATCCCTAATTTACTATTTTATTAATACTGCTTTTATTCTTCTTACACCTGATGAGCTTGATTCTTCTTTCTTTATTTTAAATGTTCCTAGCTCTCCTGTATGCTTTACGTGAGGTCCTCCACATATTTCTTTGCTAAAGTCTCCTATTGTATATACTTTTACTCTGTCTCCATATTTATTTGTAAATAGTCCTATTGCTCCTGATTTCTTTGCATCTTCATAACTCATTTCTTCGCAAGTTACTGGCAAATCTTCCTTTATCTTTTCATTTACTAAATCTTCTACTTTTTGGATTTCCTCTTTTGTCATTTTTTGAGGATGAGTAAAGTCAAATCTTAATCTTTCTGTTGTTATATTTGAACCATTTTGTTTTACATGGTCTCCTAAAACTTGTCTTAAAGCTGCATGTAAAAGATGTGTTGCTGTATGATATGCTATTGTTTGCTCATTTTGTTCTGCCAAACCACCTTTAAATTTATGCTCACTACCTTGTCTTGATTTTTCTTGGTGCTCTTTAAATAGTTTATTGAATCCTTCCATATCAACTTGTATATTGTTTTCTTTTGCTATTTCTTCTGTTACTTCTGGAGGAAATCCATATGTATCATATAATTTAAATACTGTTTCTGTATCTATAAAATCTTTTCCTTCTTCTTTTGCCTTATTTGCAGCTTTCATAAATTCTTTTTCTCCATGTGCTAGAGTTTTTACAAATTTATTTTGTTCTTCCATTATGACTTGCTTAATTGTTTCTTTATTTTCTTCTAGTTCTGGATACATTTCTTTTAAGTTTTCTATATTTAAGTTTATTAGATTTTCTGTTTCTTGTAAATCTATTTGTAATTTATTTAAGTGTCTTGTCATTCTTCTTATTAATCTTCTTAATATGTAACCTCTATCTATATTGCTAGGTCTTCCACCATCTGCAATTATCATCATACTTGCTCTTAAATGCTCTGCTACGATTCTTCTACTTTGAATATTATCTACTTTTTGTAATTGTTCTAGCTTTTCCATTATAGGTGCAAATAACTCTGTTTCGAAAGGTGTTTGTTTCCCTTGCAATAACATTGTCATTCTTTCTAGTCCAAGTCCAGTATCCACGTTATGTTGTTTTAACTCTGTTAAACTTCCATCTTTATGTTTGAAATATTTCATAAATACATTATTCCATATTTCTACATATTTACCACAATCACAATCCGGATTACAATTTTCTGAGCATTTTGGCTTTCCTGTATCGTAAAACATTTCTGTATCCGGTCCACAAGGTCCTTCTTCTCCTGCTATCCACCAATTGTCTTTTAAGAAATATATTCTTTCTTTTGGTATTCCTGCTTCTTCCCAATATTTAGCTGCTTCATCATCTCTTGGAGCTTCATCATTTCCAGCAAAACAAGTTACAGAAATTTTTTCTGCTGGAATATTTAATACTTTTGTTAAAAATTCGAAGCTCATTTTTATAGCCTCTTCTTTAAAATATGCACCTAATGACCAGTTTCCTAACATCTCGAAATATGTTAAATGTCTATTATCTCCAACTTCATCTATATCATTAGTTCTTAAACATTTTTGATAATCTGTTAATTTATTACCTTCTGGATGTTTTTCTCCTAATAAATATGGTACCAATTGTTGCATTCCAGCTGTTGTAAATAAAACAGATGGGTCATTAATTGGTATTAATGGTGCACTTGGTATTACTTTATGTCCATGATCTTCAAAATATTTTAAAAATTTATTTCTTATTTCTATAGCCTTCATTTTCTATCTCCTTCTTGTTGTTTAAACAATATATGCTTTTAATTTTCGCATTTAAATTATATTATATAATGCCAGAAATTGCAAGATTTATCGTTTTTTTGTCTTGTTTTATTTATATTAATTCATTTTTTAAACTCATCTATTGCTAAACTCATGACTTTTTATTTTTTATGTATAATTTAATTTTTTCTAGAAATACTAATTTTAGACAAAATTAAAAGGAGGAAAATTATGAAAGCAACTGGAGTAGTAAGAAGAATTGATGATTTAGGTAGAGTCGTAATTCCAAAAGAAATAAGAAAAACTTTAAGAATAAAAGAAGGCGATCCTTTAGAAATATTTACCGATAAAGAAGGAGAAGTTATACTAAAAAAATATTCTCCTATTGGTGAGTTATCTGAATTTGCAATTGGATATGCTGAAACTTTAGCAAAAACAACTGGTCATATTGCTTGTATTACCGATAAAGATACAGTAATTGCTGTTGCTGGTGGTTCTAAAAAAGATTATTTAGAGCAAGGTTTAAGCGATGAAATTGAACAAATTATGGAAGACAAAGAAGTTTATAAAAGTGATAAAAACAATAATATGTCAGTTCCTATTTTAAAAAATGATAAAAAAGACAAAATATATAATTCTCAAATTGTTTATCCAATTATTTCTAATGGAGATTCTATTGGAACAGTTATTTTGCTTTCTAAAGAGCCTACAACAAAAATGACTGATGTTGAAACTAAAGTTGCACAGTCTGCTGCTAGTTTCTTAGGAAGCCAAATGGAAATTTAGTTTAAAATACCTCTTATGAGGTATTTTTTAACTTTTATATAGCTTTCTTACTTTAATAAAAATCTTATAACAATTAATCTTTTGCTATTGTTAATACCCCTACTTTTTTGGCACCATTTTCTTTAAGTAATCTACTACATTCATTTGTAGTACTCCCTGTTGTAAAAACATCATCAAATAATAATATTTTTTTGTTTTTTATTTTTTCTATATTTTTAACACTATATGCATTTTTTATATTTATTTTTCTTTCTATTTCATTCAAAGTGCTTTGAGGCTTTATATTTTGGTCTTTGTACAATATATCTGTTTCCAATTTTATATTTATATCTCTTTTTTTCAATTCTTTTAATATTAAATATGTTTGATTATACCCTCTTAATCTTTTTCTTATTTTACTTAAAGGTATGGGTATTATATAATCATATGAATATATGTATTTCATTACTTTTTTATTCGAATATATTATTTCTGCAAAAAATTTAGATAAATATGCTCTGTCTTTAAATTTATATTTAACAATTTTTTCTTTTATCATTCCATTATATTTAAAAATATGCATATGCTCATCATAATAAATTCCTTTAAGTTCTAGAAAACATTTTCTGCTAGGAAAAATTATTTTATCCAATTCTTTTTTACATTTATTACATATCGCATCATCACATATTTTTTCGCATATACCACATGTTTGTGGAAAGAAAAAATTGAGGGCTTTTTCTAGAATTTCCATTAATTCTCCTTTATTTGCCCCCAATTTATTATTAAGAAATCATTCTTAATTTATATTCCAAACCTGTATTTCGTATTTTTGTATCCGCATTTTGAATCATAAACTTTACTACATTATCATTACCTATTAATATTAAAAGTTTTTTTGCTCTTGTTAATCCTGTATATAGTAAGTTCCTTGTAAGTAGCATTGGAGATGACCCAGTAACTACCATTATTACTACATCAAACTCGCTACCCTGTGCTTTATGTACTGTTATTGCATAGGCATGTTCTATTTGGTCCATGTCGGAAAATGCATACCAAGCTTCTTTCTCATCATCAAATACAATTTTTATTTGTTTATCCATAAAATCTATTTTATCTATTTTTCCAAGTTCTCCATTAAAAATTCCTGTTCCATTTTCGTATTTAGTTGTTATGCCATTTCCTTTTTCCCAATATATATCGTAATTATTTTTTACTTGCATAACTCTATCGCCTTCTCTGAAAATAACCTCGCCTACTTTTTTCTCATTTTTCTTATTGTCTTCAGGATTTAATTCATTTTGTAATCTTTTATTTAATTCTTTTGTTCCTAGTAATCCCTTCTTAGTTGGTGAAAGTATCTGTATATTTTCGAAGAAGTCATAATCTCCAAAATTTTTAAGTCTTCCCTTGCATAATGAAATAATTTGTTCTAGCATTATATCTTGACTTTTTTCTTTTATATAGAAAAAATCATCTTTTAAGCCTTCTTCTTCCTCTTTGCTTAAAAAATATTCTCCTTCGTTCACTCTATGTGAATTAACAATTATCTTGCTTTCTGCTGCTTGCCTGAAAATTTCATCTAAGAATATAGTTTTTATTCTTTCTGAGTTGATAATATCTTTTAAAACGCTTCCTGGTCCTACAGATGGCAATTGGTCAGTATCTCCAACTAATATTAGCTTGGTTCCTTGATATATTCCATTTAATAAATAATTCATTAAATATATGTCTACCATTGAAGCTTCATCCACAATTATTACATCTGCATCTATTGGTGCTACATCATAATTCATAATTGTGAATTCATTATCTTTTTCTATTTTTCCTATTTCTAATAGTCTATGTAATGTTTTTGCTTCTTCTCCTGTCATTTCTGTCATTCTTTTTGCTGCTCGTCCAGTTGGTGCACACAAAACGACTTCTTTACCATGTGTTTTATAAATATCTATAACATTTTTTATAATCGTAGTTTTTCCTGTACCTGGCCCTCCAGTGATTACCACTACATTATTTGAATTAATTGCTTGTATGGCTTCTTCTTGTTTCTTAGATAATTTTATATTGCTTATCTTTTCTATTTTTTCTAATTCTTTGTTAAATCCTTCTATTTTTTTTATATTTTGAGCTGAATTTAGAAGTATTAATTTGCTTGCTATATTTGCTTCTGCATCATATATTTCCTTACTATATACCCAGTTTTCCTCTTCTCTTTTTTCTATTACAATTTCTTCTTTTACATTTAAATCTATTAAACAATGCTCTATATCATCATCTTCTACTTTTAATAATTCTTTTACATATTTTATTAAGTTTTCCTCTAATGTACAACAATGTCCATTATATGTTATTTTGATTAAAGCATATTTTATCCCACATTTAATTCTTTTGTAATTATTAATTTCAAAACCATTTTCTAATGCATATTTATCTAGTTTTGCAAAATCTATTCCTTTAACTAAATCTATTAAAATATATGGATTTGATTCTATTTCATCTATTGTTTGTGGTCCTAATTTTTTATAAACATTTTTAGCATTTGCCGGACTTATTCCAAAATTTCCTAAATATCCAACAATTTGCCAAAGGTCCCAATTTTCTACAAATGATTGAGCCATCTCTATAGCTTTTTCTTTTGTTATTCCTTTTATTTGTGCTAATTTTTCTGGTTCAAATTTAAATACATTTATTGTATCTTCTCCAAAAGTTTTTATTATTTTTTTTGCAGTAGCTGGTCCTATTCCTTTTATTGTACCATTTGATAAGTATTTTTCTAAAGAATCCAATGTTTTTGGCATTATTTTTTCGAATGTTTCTACTTTGAATTGTCTTCCATAATCTCTATGTGTTACAAAATTTCCTATTACTTTAATGTAATCTCCCTCTACTAGAAATGGCATATATCCTACAATTGTAATTGAATCTTCCTCGTTTTCTAATACTCCTATTAAATAACTATTAACTTCATTTTGATATATAATTTCTGTTAGTTGTCCTGTTAGTTCCAATTTTTACCTCTTTTCTAAAGTTTGTGGCTATGCATTTTGCAAAGCTTATTAATGCTTTATATTTATGCTATAATTCTATCATATCAGTCTAATATTAACAATTTTATTTTGAAATTTCATCCATTAATTCCTTGCATCCATTCCAATCCGATGCTTTTATAAAATCATAATCTTTGGATAATTTAGAAATTATTTTATATGTATCATCACTAGAATCCAAATCTACCATAATAATTCCTTTTGTCAATTTTTCTTTGCCATATAATAATTTGCAAATCATATTTCTAGTAAAACATTCTATTTTATCTTCTTGATTCTTTGCTGCTATTATAACATATATTCCATCTTGCTTAAATTTTGTACAAGCAAAATAATATCTAATAGTTTTTGCAATTTCTATTAAACCATATAAGGCAAGTGTCCATAATATAGCATTTGGTATAAAATCTTGCATATTATCACCTTCTTATATAATATATGTTCTTTTTTATAAAATGTTAAAAGCACTTTGTTTAAAACAAAGTGCTGTATATATAAACGAAGAGGGCTATTCTTCATTAATATTGTCTTCTACTTTTTCCATCTAAGGCATCAAGATTATCTAATGCTTTTCCTGTTCCCAATGCTACACAAGAAATTGCATCTTCTGCTATCATAACATTGATTCCAGTTTTTTCTTGTAATAATTTATCTAAACCATCTACTAGACAACCTCCACCTGTCATATATATTCCTCTATCACTTATGTCTGAAGAAAGTTCTGGTGGAGTTTTTTCTAATACAGAGTGAACTGCATCTACAATCATCATTGCTGGCTCTATTAAGGCTTCTAACATCTCGCTAGAATATACTGTTATTGTTTTTGGTAAACCAGTAGATAAATCTCTTCCTCTAATATCCATTTCTACATCTTGAATTTTTGGATAAACACAACCTATATTTATTTTTAAGTCCTCTGCGGTTCTTTCTCCTATCATTATATTGTGTTTTCTTTTTATATATTTTACTATTGCTTCATCTAATTTATCTCCTGCAACTTTTAAAGATGTACTTACAACTGATCCACCCAAAGATATTACAGCAATGTCTGTGGTTCCACCACCAATATCTACTATCATGTTGCCACATGGTTTTGATATATCTATTCCTGCTCCTATTGCTGCTGCTATTGGTTCTTCTATTAAATATACTTTACGAGCTCCAGCTTGTGATGCGGCATCTATTACTGCTCTTTTTTCTACTTCTGTTACTTGAGAAGGTATACATATCATAATTCTTGGTGCAAATATGAATTTTCCACACACTTTATTTATAAAATATTTTAACATTTTTTCCGTTACTGTATAATCTGATATTACCCCATCTCTTAATGGTCTTGTAGCTATGATATTTCCCGGTGTTCTTCCTAACATTCTTCTAGCCTCTTGACCAACAGCAAGAACATCGCCAGAATTTTTATCTACAGCAACAACAGAAGGTTCTCTTAGCACGATACCCTTTCCTTTTACATATGCAATTACAGTTGCTGTACCTAAATCTATTCCTATATCTTGACCAAAACCAAACATCAATATTCTCCTTTTCTAATATTATTACAAGTCTGTTACAATTATATTACAAAAAAATTAAAATAGCAATAAAATATTTATATATTTTTATAATATTTTTATTGCTATCAAATATATATTATAATGTTATTAATAAAATTTCAAGTGTTTTAAAAAGTTTAATTTTTTTATATTTTTGCCTTAAATTTTAGTAATTAGAATGGGAAAAGTCCAAATAAAAATCCTACTGGCATATAGTATATTACTAACAATCCTCCAAATATTAATGCATATTTTTGTGTCTTTGTAAGTTCAATTTGTAATGGATTTAATAAATAATCTGGTGCGGTATCTGACATAGATATTTCTACTTTTTCAGTTCCTTGACATTTATATCTTATATTAAAATATTGACTTTCATTTGGTTCTAATTTGAAAATCTTTGCATATCCAGAATTAATATTATTACCATATTGAGAATAACAATCTAATTTTATGTATTTATTTTCTATTGTACTACCTGTATTATTTGTTATACATCCATAAATATATCCGTTTGCATTTGTAGCTTTTGAATCTATTATTTCTATTTGTGGACTTTCGAATAATACTGTACATTCTTTTGGTTTATATGCAGATATTATTATTAATTTTGACATTATTGAAACAAATATAAATATTGCTACTAATAATAGTAAATATTTAAAATATCTTTTTAAAGTTCCCATTTTTTACTCCTTTTACTTTTTTATAAATTCTCCCACTTTATCAACCATATATTTATACATTAAATCTATGTAGCTTGCTAAATATTCGATATCTTCAACTTCTAAATTATCTAAATCTACATCGTTGTATTCTGCATTTATAGCTTTCATATTATCTTCTAACTTTTTATCATTTTCTCTGTAAAACTTAGATATTTTCATTACGGTAGATTCTTTCATATCTACATTATATTTAGCTCTTATGTATTTAATATTAATATATTCTAACATTACTGCAAATTTTAAATATGCATCCTTTGTGTATCTATTATACAACGTTGGTATTTTTTACCGTATTACATTTTTTATTATAGCATATTTTTCTATTTATGTAAATTATTATTTTAGAACTCTTTATTTATAAAAAAACTAGCAAGTAAATGCCTTACTTACTAGTTTCTTTCGTGTAATATAACTTAAATTAAATTTTTAATATTCCACCAACTGTTTTATTAACTGCATATTTTGATTTTTCTTTGCTCATTATTTGTGGTCCTCCACATAATGCTGCTGTATCTCCTACTTTTAGATATCCTTTCTTTATTAATCTATCTACACCTTTTTCTATAACATCATCAATATCTTCTCCATCTGTTACTAATACGGGGAATACATTCCATACTGGTCCTAATTGATTATATACTTTTTCTGAATCTGTTATAGCAAATATTGGACAAGCTGGTCCATATCCTGCTAATCTAGTTGCTGAATTTCCTGAATGTGTATAATCGATTATTGCATCTGCTTTAATATCTCTAGCTGTTACACATGTTGTATATGCAGCATGTGCTTCGATATCAGCTTCTTGAATTTTCCAATCTTTTTTAGTAAATCTCTTCCAGTAATTAATTGTAGGTTCTACACTATTAGCTATTTTTACCATTGCTTCAACACAGTCCATTGGATATGAACCCATAGCTGTTTCACCAGAAAGCATTACACATCCTGTACGATCATATATTGCATTTGCAACATCACTAACTTCTGCACGTGTTGGTAATGGGTTGTTTGTCATGCTCTCTAACATTTGTGTAGCTGTAATAACTAATTTTCCTTCTTCATTACATCTCTTTATAAATCTCTTTTGAACAACGGGTACAACTTCGAATGGAACTTCTACAGCCATGTCTCCACGTGCTACCATAATACCATCACAAGCAGCTAATATCTCTTCGAAATTATCTATACCTTCTTGATTTTCTATTTTAGCTAAAATCTTTATGTCTTTTCCGCCATTGTCATCTAATACTTTACGCATTGCTGCTATATCATCTTTATTTCTTACGAATGAAGCTGAAACATAATCAAATCCTACTTTTGCTCCATTTGTTAAGTCATTTATATCTTTTGGGCTTAAGAATGGTATTCTTACAGAAACACCTGGAACATTTATACTCTTTCTTGAGCCTAAAGCTCCTCCAACTTTTACTGTACCAATAATATCTTTATCTTTTATTTCATCTACTTTTATTTGTATTTTTCCATCATCTATTAATATTAGATTTCCAGGTTTTACATCTTTATATAAGTCTTTATATGAAGCTGATGTTCCTTCTTCATCTGATAATCTATCTTCATAGAAGATTGTATATTTTTGTCCTTTTTTCAATTGTACTTTAACATCTCTTCCAGCCTTATTAATTGCTGTTCTTACTTCAGGACCTTTTGTATCCAACATTATTGAAACTGGTAGCCCTAATTTTTTTCTGATTTCCATAAATCTTTCGATTTTATCTTTTTGTTCATCAAAATCTCCATGAGAAAAATTAATTCTTGCAATAGCCATTCCAGCTTTCATTAATTCTTCCATTCTATTTTCTGTTGCTGGTCCTATTGTACATACAATATTTGTTTTTCTTAAATACTTATTTTTTTCCACAATACATACCTCCTAGAATATGACATTCGAAGGTATTATAACATAAATAGCATTTGTTCTCAATACATTTTTCAACATTTTTTATTTATCGTAAGTTTACTCTATACTTTTATCTTTAAACAATATCTAATAATTCTTTCATTGATTTTATTTTGTAATCTGGTTCTATTAGTATTTCTTCTTTTTTCTTCCATTTATTATTTATTTCTTGCTCATACCAAACAGTTTTTACTCCTAGAATTTTTACTCCTAATAAATCTTCTAATATTTCATCACTTACAAATAAAATTTTTTCATATTCTTCCTTTGGTATGTCTTCAAAGGCATTCAAATATATTTTTAAATTTGGTTTCCTTTCTCCAACTTCTTCTGAAATAACTATTTTTTTAAAATAATTTTCTATTCCTTCTCTTTTTAAAATATAATTAACGTTTCTAATAGAGTTATTACTTATAATTCCAAGATAATATCCTTGTTCATATAATTTAGCAATAGTATCTTTAGTTTCTCTGTCTAAAACATGGGATTCTAATAATAGCATGTCAATTTTTTCTAAATCCTCTTTTGAAATATTTAAAATTAATGATAAATCATCATAAATTTCTTTTTCTGTAACTCTTCCTAAAGAGTTTAATATTTGATAACTCTTCCATTTTTTAAATATATCATCCCATTTAAAGTTATATTTTTTTAATATATTATTTATTTCATTATCTACATTTTTAAAACTACTAATTAATGTATAACCCCAATCAAAAAATATATACTTATATTTCTTCATCAAAATTTTCTCCTTAATTAATCTTTTATTTTATAACATGTTTAAAAAATCTTTCTTGAAATTCTACTAGAGCTTCTATTTGTTCTTTAGTATATTCTTTTCCTTCAGGAGCAACTACCAATTTATCATCATCATCATCCAATCTATGAATAATGGCAATGCATTTCCCTTCAAATTTCTCTAAGGGTTCAAACACACCTATTATGTATGCATCTAATTCTTCACCATCACCACTAATCGTATTTGGAATATAGCCATAATTTATTGGATAAATAAATTTCCATTTTGGATGTTTGGAACCCATAGGTCTATCAATAATTACATGAACCTTTCTCTCTAAAAAATTTTTCGAATTTACTTTTTCCATCTTCATACTCCTCTTTGATTTGTTTCTCTCATTCTAATCTATGTTTCATTTTTTTTCAACATTTTTTATTTATTAATCGCTTCATCCATTACTTTACTTAAATATTTCATACTGTTCAAGCATTGGTCCATGGTATTACCAGTTGCACCAATTTCCATAATTGTTGCAGCTTTTGCAACATGTTGATTATACCTAGAATTTCTTACCATTATTGGTTTAAATAAACCTGGATATAGTTCATTTCCTTTTTCTACTATTTTTATTGCATATTTTAAATTTTGAACCCAATTTGGATGAGAAAGCCCTCCTCCATCTGTTCCTATTACGAACATTATTTGTGCTACATAGTCATCACCTATTTTAACTGTTGGCGCATATGTACCACTTGAACCAACTGCATCTCTATGTAAATCTATAACAATTTGTGTGTTTGGATTTGCTACCAAATCATTTTTTACACTTGTTAAAGACCTATTATATGAACCTGTATATGCTGGATAATCATGGTATGTTTCATCATGTATTACGTTAAATCCATAATTGGTTAATCTGTCTTTTAATTCTCTACCAACTCTTACAACAGAAAAATTTAAATCGGTTGTTCTAAAATTTCCTGTCTGTGTATATTCAAATCCTGGGCTTGGAGTATAACTCTCACAAGTATGTGTATGATAAATGATAACATCTTTTTTGTCTTCCAATTCTATATTTGGAGTTAACATATCTTCTGTTAATTGATATTTGGATTCGTTTTTTATTTTTACTCCATTATATTCATTTGTAAATTTATTATTTATATTGCTTGTATCTACCACTTGTGTTGGTAGGCCTGTTTGTGCCTCTTCTGTAGTATTTGTTTGTGTGTTGCTGGTTTTATTTTGTTCATTATCATTATTGGCTATCTCTGTATTTTCTGTAGTATTCTGTACTATGTATTGACTCATTTTAAGTTCAGAATTTAATAATTCTTCGGTATTATCTCTGTCAATCCCTCTGTTGTACTCTTTTAATGAGTTTCCATTAGTAGCAATTATCGTATCTTCTATAAAAGGAATTAATGATAAATTTTTAATTTTATCTTTTCCTATTAATATCACTTTAATTAATATCATTATCAAAAATGCTATTATAACTAAAGTCATAATAGCATTTTTTGCTTTTATCACCTTCATATTTACCATAAATTTTTCACCCTTGTACAAATACTTAATATATTTATATTCAAGAGTTATGGAAAATATGACAAGTATTTTATTTATTATTGAATATATTTTACAATTTCTTCTGCATCCATATTAACTTCTTTTTCTTCCCCTGATTTCATATTTTTTAATTTTATCTTTTTAGCTTTTATTTCATCATCACCAATAACTATTACATATGGTATTTCTAATTTATCTGCATATTTAAATTTTGCTTTTAGTTTTTTATTATTTAAATATACTTCTGTATTTATTCCAATCTTTCTTAATTCTGTAGCTAATTTTATTGGTTCTTTTAAATCTTCAGTTATAGGAATAATTAAAATATCAGATATAGATTTTTTCTCTGCCTTTATAATATTTAATTCATTTAATTTATAGAAAAGTCTTGTAAGTCCAATAGAAATTCCAACTCCAGGAAGTTTTTTATCTGTATAATATTCTGCTAAATTTTCATATCTTCCTCCAGAGCAAACACTACCTAGTTCTCTATAATTATTTAAAAATGTTTCATATACTGTTCCTGTATAATAGTCTAATCCTCTTGCTATTGTTAAATCTACTTGGAAGTTTTCTTCAGGAACTCCAAATAATCTTACATTATTGATAACTGATTTTAATTCCTCAACACCTTTTTGGTATGTTTCGTTATTGATTCCTAAATTTTCTAATTTTTCTAACTTTTCATTAGAAGTTCCCTCTATTTCTATAAAGTCCATAATAGCCTTTATTTGCTCTTCCTTAACATCTAGTTTTTTTAATTCTTCAACTACAGCATCTTTACCTATTTTTTCAAGCTTATCTATTACTCTTAAAATTTCTGTAGAATTTTCTTTTTGATTTAAACCTTCGAATAATCCATTTAATATTTTTCTATTATTTATTTTTATTGTAAAATCATCAAATCCTAATTCTTTAATAAGTGAATAGATTATACTTGGCATTTCTGCATCATTTATTAGGTCTAATTCTCCATCACCTATTACATCTATATCGCATTGATAAAATTCTCTATATCTTCCTTTTTGTGCACGTTCTCCTCTATAAACTTTTCCTATTTGATATCTTCTAAATGGAAAACTTAAATTTCCATAATTTTTAGCTACATATTTTGCAAGTGGTACAGTTAAGTCAAACCTTAAAGCTAAATCTGCATCTCCTTTTTTAAATCTATACATTTGTTTTTCAGTTTCTCCACCAGCTTTTGCAAGTAAAACTTCTGCTGATTCTATTATTGGAGTATCCAATGGTAAAAATCCATATCTCTCGTAAGTCTTTTGTATTGTTTCTTTCATTTGATTAAATAGTATTTGTTCATTTGGTAATAATTCCATAAAACCTGATAAAGTTCTTGGTTGTACTTTTTCCATTTTTCCACCACCTTTTTTAGTCTTTTTTTGGCTTTGCTTCTAAATATATTGGCTTTTCATCACCTATTCTAGTTGGGTCTCCATGACCGGGATACACTATTGTTTCATCCGGCAATATTAATAATTTATTAATAATAGAATTCATAATATCATTAAAACTACTTGTTGGCAAATCCACTCTACCCCAAGCACCTTTAAACAAAGTATCTCCAGAAAATAGCATTCCTTCTTTTTCACAATACAAACATGTACCATCATTTGTATGTCCTGGAGTAAATATTACCTTTAATTCTATTTGCCCAATATGAAGTAAATCTTCATCATCAACAATGCTATCTTCTTTTAGATATATTGGAGGAAGTCCTACATAGTCATCTAACAGTGGAGTTCTATTTGCTAAATTTTCTCTTCCATTTCTATGAATTAGGATTTTTCCTCCTTTAACTTTTCTTAATTCGTTGGCACCTTTTATATGGTCTGCATGACAATGTGTTAAATAAATATATTTTAATTCAGCATTTAAATTATTTAAAATTTCTACTATGTCATTTATTTTTCCTGCTGGGTCTATTACAATTGCTTGTTTTTCATTTTCATCTATTAACACATAACAATTTGTTTCTCCTACAAATTCTATGGGTATCTTTAATCTCTTTAGTATCATTTTAAACTCCTTTAATTTCTTTTTGTCCATTAATCTGATAAAGCATTTAATTCTTTCTTGTTACCTCGTATACACTATCAACTTTTCTTAACTCTCTTAGCACTTTATTTAATTCTTCTACATTTTCTACTTCTATTGTAATTTCTATTGTTGCTATATGTTCCTTAGTTGCTTTAGAGTTTAATGCCATTAGCTTAGTTTTTAAATCATTTAGAACTTGAATTATATCTGCTAATAATCCTGTTCTATCATTTGCAAAAATGCTAATATCAACATTATATGCAGCTGCTTTTTCTGTATACCAATAAACATCTATAATTCTATCTTCATCTTTTAATAAATCCTTTACATTTACACAGTCTGTTCTATGAACAGAAACTCCTCTACCTTTTGTTATATAACCAATGATATCATCACCAGGAACTGGGTTACAACATTTTGAAAGTTTAACTAAACAATTATCTATTCCTTTTACAATAACTCCTGAGCTAGATGGTCTAATATTCTTTCTTTTGCTTGTTAATTCTTCAATTTTTTCTTCGATATTGCCTTCTTTATGATTCTTTCTATATTCTTCTAACATTCTTGATATGATTTTTACTTGTGATATAGCTCCAAATCCTACGCTTGCATACATATCATCTAAATTTTTAAATTTATATCTATCTAATGCAGCATTTACATATTCTTGCTTAAACAAGTCTTCATGTGTAAATCCTAATCTTTTAATTTCTTTATCTATTAATTCTTTACCTTTTTCTATGTTCTCTGTTCTTTGAGCTTTTTTAAACCAAGACTGTATTTTACTTTTAGCTTTTGTTGTTTTTATAAATTTGAGCCAATCTCTACTAGGACCTTTTTGTGAGTCAGATGTTAATATTTCTACTATATCTCCATTCTGTAATTTTGTAATTATAGGCATCATTTTGCTATTTATTTTACATCCAATCATATGGTTTCCAACTTCTTCATGGATACTATATGCAAAATCAATTGGAGTTGCATCTCTTGGAAGTACTAATATTTTTCCTTTTGGAGTAAATACATATACTTCATCTTCGAATAATTCAGTTTTTAGTGTATTTAAAAATTCTTGAGGGTCCTTCATGTCTTTTTGCCACTCTAAAGTTTCTCTAAGCCAATCTAGTTTATCATTTTTTACTGAAACTACTTTTTGTCCTTTTTTACTACCATAGTTAGCTTCTTTATATGCCCAATGGGCAGCAATACCATATTCTGCAACTCTATGCATTTCCCATGTACGAATTTGTACCTCGAATGGTGTTCCATTTTCTCCTAATAATGTTGTATGAATTGATTGATACATATTAGGCTTTGGTACTGCTATATAATCTTTAAATCTTCCCGGCATTGGGCTATACATTTCGTGTACTACACCCAATGCTGCATAACAGTCTTTAACAGAATTAACTAAAATTCTTAGAGCAAACAAGTCATAAATTTGGTCCAAAGTTTTATTGTCTCTTTTCATCTTTCTATAAATTGAATATAAATGTTTTGCTCTTCCTGTAACTTCTGCATCAATTTTTTGTTTCTTTAGTTGTACTCTTATATCATCCATTATTTTTTCGATGAATTTTAATCTTTCATCTCTTTTTTTGTTTATTCCTTCAACTAATTCTCTGTAATCTTCTGGATATAAATATTTAAATGCTAAATCTTCCAATTCCCATTTTAAAGAATATATACCTAAACGATTAGCAAGTGGAGCATATAATTCCATTGTCTCTTTTGCATTTGCAATTTGTCTATCTCTTCTTAGATATTTTAATGTACGTAAATTATGCAATCTATCTGCTAGTTTTATTATTATTACTCTAATATCCTTACCCATTGCAAGGAACATCTTTCTGTAGTTTTCTACTTGACGTTCTTCTGTACTTATAGGATATTTTAATTCTCCAAGTTTTGTTACACCGGCAACCATTTCGGCTATTTCTTCTCCGAAATCGCTTACTAAATCTTCATGAGTTGTATCCGTATCTTCTACAACATCATGTAATAAGGCAGCACAAATCGTGGCTTCATCTAAGCCCAAATCAGCTAGTATATATGCTACTTGAAGTGGATGAATTATATATGGTTCTCCTGATTTTCTAAGTTGATCTCCGTGCTTTTCTTTTGCATAATTATATGCTTTCATTATTAATTTTGTATCCGCAAATCTTTTTTTCTGTTTTACCAAACTAATTATATCTTCTATTGTTTTATTTTTTACTTCAGACATAAGATTCCCCCCTTTTTAATAGCTTTTCCTAATATCCTTAACATTTATTTGTATAGAACTATATCCGTTAAAGCTATTAATTTCTAATGTCCCTACAACATCTATTTTATCTCCAATTCTGTATTCTTCTGCTAAATAGCCTATTTCGAAGCCAATTGCATTAATTACAAAATTTTCATCTCTTAAACTTAATTTTAAATGTCGACCTTCTGAAAGTGCTCTTATTGAGTCTATCTTTAAATTTTTTATTAAAAATAATGGTACTTTATTTGCTTCCCCAAATGGTTCCAATATGCTTAAGCTTTTAACTAAATCCATATTTATATCTCTTAATTTTACTTCTTCATCAATATAAATTATAGGCACTAATTCTTTGATATTCTTTTCTTTTGCAACTTCTTCGAATCTATCTTTAAATTTTTCGAAATTTTCTTTTTTTATTGTAAGTCCAACAGCCATTGCATGACCGCCATATTTTTCTATTAAGTCATCACATTTAGTTAATGCTTCATATAAATCAAATCCTTGTATACTTCTTCCTGAGCCAATTGCTTTGTCTCCCTCCAAACTTAATAATAAACTTGGTTTGTAATATTTTTCTGTTACTTTAGAAGATACAATTCCAATAACTCCATGATGCCAATTTTCTCCTCCTAAAACGATGGAATTATTATCTTCTAAATGATTTTCTTCTATTTTCTGTATAGCTTCTTCATAAATGGCTTTTTCCGTGGTTTGCCTTAATGTGTTATATTCGTTTAATTCTTTAGTGATTTGAACTGCACTTTCTGTGTCTTCTGCTAAAAATAATTTTAAAGCTTCTTCTTCGTGTCCCATTCTACCACAAGCATTTATTCTTGGTGCTACGCCAAATGATATTGTATTTGAATCTATTTCTTTATATCCTGAGCTTTTTATTAATTCTCGTAATCCTAAGTTTCTCGTAACTTTTATTAGCATTAAGCCCAGCTTTGCTATTGTTCTATTTTCACCTTCCAATGGGACTATGTCAGATATTGTACCAACACAAACTAAATCCAAATATTTTAAATATTCCTCTGCTTTTAAATTTAATTTAATGGAAATTGCTTGAATTACTTTAAATACTACTCCAACCCCCGCTAGTGACTGGAATGGATATGTATTATCCTTTCTTTTTGCATCTATTACAGCCATTGAATTTGGTATTTTTTCTCCAACTTCATGATGGTCTGTAACAATAACATCCATTCCTAACTCTATTGCATAATCAATTTCTTCTATCGCTGATATTCCACAGTCAACTGTAATTATTAAATCTGTTCCTTTTTCTTTTATTTTCTCTATAGCTGGTTTATTTAATCCATATCCTTCAGTTAATCTGTTTGGAATATATGTATCTACAATTGCTCCTCTTTCTAACAAATACTTCTTTAAAACTGTAGTACTTGTTATTCCATCTACATCATAATCTCCATAAATCAAAATTTTCTCTTTATTGTTAATAGCTTGTATTATTCTATCTACCGCAATATCCATTCCCTTAAATAAGAACGGGTCATGGAAGTCATCCCTTGTAGGAGTTATAAATATTCTTACATCTTCATCTTTTACAACATTTCTATTTACTATAATTCTTCCAATAATTTTATTTATATTATATTTTTCACAAATTCTGTCAACCAAGCTTTCATCCGCATTATAGAATTCCCACTTTTTTATCATTCACTTTCTCCTCATATTACACAATTTATACAATATTATATAACATTTTTGACTTTTTTTAAATAGGTTTACTTAATATTTTGTAAGTATTTGACAATTTTTCTAATATTTAACTATTTTTGTTTTAAATGCTAAAAATAAATCCAATTAAAACATATATAAATAATAATATTAATTTTGCTTTAATTAAAGAATAACAAGTATATTTTATTCCTATATTATTCAATTTTTCGTATTCTTCTACTATTTCATTAACTTCTTGTACATGTTGTTCTTCCAAATAATCTTTCGCTATGTATTTCGCTTTTGTCATTGCTTCTATTTCTAAATAGCTTCTGATAACATAAAAAACAATAGTAAAAATCAACATTATTCCTGTAAACAATATGTAATTAGTTATTACTCCAACTATTGTTAATATTGTTATTATTAACCAAAATAAATTTAATAGGTTTGCAAAAATATAATTAAACCATAACACATTTTTATCTTGGATAGAATGAATACATTCATGTGCAATTGTTTGTATTCTAGTAAAATATTTTTTATCTTTGTTTAAAATTATTTTATCTGTGGCAATAAAATAGTAGCAATTAGTCTTTTCTTCTTCTTCTATTTTTACATCTTCATTCTTTAATTTTTTTAAAATATTTTTACAAACATCCACATTATCAGGAAGTTTTTGTACTATTTCATTTAATTTATCATTTTGAGCTATTTCTATTATTTTGTTTTTTTTAATTTTTAAAACTATTCTTAACATAATTATTACTATAATTATTAATATTAAAATAACTAAACCATCCATAAATATAAAACAAGGATATACCATCAAAGATATATCCCTTCCTCCTTATTCTAAAACATCTTTAATTGCTTCACTTATAATCTTATTTATATCTGTTACCATTACACTAAATTTCATTTCTGAATCTAAATAATTTTTAGCTATTTCATTTTGATATAATTCTGTATATAAATTTTGCAATTTTACACTTAATTCGTTTGAGTTAGATTCACCTTTTAACATTGCTTTTTGTGTATCTACTCTTAATTTATCGAATTCTTGTACTTTATTTTTTATTTCCATATTAGAATTTAATTTTTGTTTAGCATCTTTATATGTTTTATATTCCTCTGATTCTTTTATTTCTGATGCCAATCTATTAACTGTGTCATATATATTCATATTTTCCTCCTAAGCTACCCAAGCATGTGTAACTTTATGCATAAGCATGTCTTTTCTTGAAACTTAATAGATTTGTAATTTCGCTTTGTGTATTTTTTGCTTTCTTTGTTTTCTTTGCTTTTTCTTGTTCGATTTCTCTTCTTTGTTTCTCTGCCATTGTTTGACATATTGCTTTTTGATATATGAAATGAGTATCTTGTGCTATTTTGTTCCAATTATATTGAGATTTTACTTTTGCTTTAGCATTCTTAGCAATCTCTGCACATAATCCCGGATTATATAATAACTCTAATATTGAATCTGCAATTGAATTTGCATTTCCTGCATAGCTTTTCATTCCATTTACTCTGTGGTCAACGATTTCATTTAATCCACCTACATCTGAAACTACAACTGGTGTTCCAGATAACATTCCCTCTAAAGCGACTACTCCAAAAGGCTCATAAGTACTTGGGAATACTGCTACATCTGCACATTTATACATTTTAGTTATTTTATCTAAACTTAAATAACCTGTGAAATATACTTTATTATCAATTCCTAATCTTCTAACTTCATCTCTTAATTCATCTAGCATTCCGCCTTTACCGGCTATTATTAATTTTGAATCATGATATCCATTTAAAATTTTAGGCATTGCAGCAATTAAATTTTGTACACCTTTTTCATAAACTAATCTACCAACATATAATATTATTTTTTCATTATCTGCAGCATATTGTCTTCTAAAGTTATAATCTCTTTCTACTCCATTATATAAATTTAAGTTTACTCCGTTTGGTACGACATTTATCTTTTCATATGGTAAACCAAATAATCTTTGTAATTCATTTTTCATATAATTACTATTTACTATTACCTCTGTTGATTCATAAGTTAGCAACCATTCGGAATCATTTATATATCTTTGTGTTTCATCATGAATTCCAGAATTTCTTCCAGATTCTGTTGCGTGTATTGTTGCTATAATTGGTATTTTAAATGCATCTTTTAATGTTTTAGCTGCATATGTAACTAACCAATCATGTGCATGAATAACATCAAATGGGCCTTCTTTACTTATAATTTCTGTTGCTTTAGATATTAGGTTAAAGTTTAATTGCATTATCCAATCTATGAAATTATTAGGGTTTATCATATAGTTATTTACTCTATATACTTTAACTCCTCCATCATTTTCAAAATCTTCTACATTTCCTTCTTTATAAGTAACTACTGTTACATCATGGCCATCTTTTATTAATCTATGAGACAAGTCATGAACTACTCTAGCAATTCCGCCTACTACTCTTGGTGGATATTCCCATGTTAGCATTAAAATTTTCATTTACATAAGCCCCTTTCGATATACATTTTCTTTAGTAATTTAAACCTCATACTATTTAATATTTTATATAAAAAACAATTAATTGTAAATAACTTTTTTGTAAAATAATGAATTTTTTTGTAGAATTTTTTCTATTTTATTCCAGCACATTTTTACTTTATTTTTAATATAATTTATTGAATAATTTTTTTATTTTAAAAAAGTCCCAAAAGTATTATAAATTGTGCATATTTATAAAAATTGTGCACATAAAGTTACTTTTTTATTTTATGTAAAATGATGGAGGTGTTTTTATGTGTGGAATTGTTGGATTTGTAAATTATAAAAAAAATATTAAAAATCCAATTTCTGTTTTAAATAAAATGAATGCTACTCTTACTAATAGAGGTCCTGATGAAGAAGGAAAATATATATCTTCACCTGCTTATTTGGCTCATCGTAGATTAATTGTTATTGACCCTGCTGGCGGTAAACAACCTATGACTGCTACATACAATGAAAATGAATATTCGCTTGTATATAACGGTCAACTATATAATACTAATGAACTTAGAAATATTCTTAAAGATAATGGTTTTACTTTTAATTCCACTTCTGATACAGAAGTTTTGTTAAAATCATTTATATTTTATGGGTATGATGTTGTTAAGCACCTGAATGGAATTTTTTCTTTTGCTGTATGGAATAAACAAAAAGAGGAACTCTTTTTAGCTAGGGACCAATTTGGAATTAAACCTTTATTTTATACCATAAAAGATGATAATTTAGTTTTTGGCTCAGAAATAAAAGCTTTATTTGAATTTCCCGGTATCGAAAAAATTCTAGATAATAATGGTATTTGTGAACTTTTTGGAATTGGTCCTGCACATACTGGAGGTACTACAGTTTTTAAAAATATCTATGAATTAAAACCTGCTAACTTTGCTATTTTTAATAAATATGGCTTATTTACTCATCAATATTGGAGATTTGTTAGTAAACCACATGTTGATTCTTTCGAAGAAACCTGTGATAAAGTTAAGTTTTTACTAGAAGATAGTATAAAAAGGCAATTGGTTTCCGATGTCCCTCTTTGTGTGTTCTTATCCGGAGGTCTAGATTCTAGTATAATTACTGCCTATGCTAGTGAATACTGTAGAAAAAATAATATGCCTTCTCTTAATACCTTCTCCGTTGATTATGTAGATAATGACAAGAATTTTGTAAAGACTGATTTTCAACCTAATTCTGATAATTATTATATAAATTTGATGGTCGAAAGATATAAAACTAATCATGTAAACATTGTTTTGGATACTCCTGATTTGGCAAAATATCTTGAAGATGCGATGATATCAAGAGATGTTCCTGGAATGGCTGATGTTGATTCTTCTATGCTTTTACTTTGCAAAAATGTAAAACCGTATGCTACTGTTACTTTAAGTGGTGAATGTGCTGATGAGATTTTTGCTGGATATCCTTGGTTTTTTAGGGAGGATGCTTTAAATAGCAATACTTTCCCTTGGTCAATTGCAATTTCTGAAAGACAACATCTTTTAAACCCAAATATCGCTGCTGTTGTTCATTTAAAGGATTATATTGATTTTAGATATAAGGAAAGTTTATCTGATGTGGAAATACTGGATATTGATTCTAAAGAAACTGCTGAAAAAAGGAAAATATCTCATTTAACATTACATTGGTTTATGCAAACATTATTAGATAGGTCGGATAGAATGAGTATGTATAGTGGATTTGAACTCCGTGTTCCATTCTGTGATTATAGATTAGCGGAATATGTATGGAATATTCCTTGGGAAATGAAAGCCTATAAAGGTCGTGAAAAAGGTTTATTAAGACATATTATGAAAGGTATTTTGCCTGATGAAATTGTAAATAGGAAAAAATCTCCATATCCCAAAACATGTAATCCGACTTACTTAAAGGCTGTAAAGGATATGCTTACTAAAATTATGAATGATAAAAATGCTCCTATTAATGATTTACTAAATAGAGATTATATTTTAGAAATACTTGACACAAATGGTTCTGCTTTTACTAGACCTTGGTTTGGGCAATTAATGACCGGTCCGCAACTTATGGCATATTTATGTCAGGTTAATATGTGGCTTGAGAGGTATGAGCCTAGGATTGAAATATAATTTTTAGTATGAGGTTCCAAATTGGAACCTCACTTTCTATTTTATTAACGAATTTTCTTTAATCTCTCTATGTTTTCTTTTTTTACAAAAACTCTTCACTATCTTTTAATTTTACATTTTTTACTTTCCTTATCCATTCGTCTTTTTCTGAATTATTTTTTAAATCATAAACATATACTGTAACATCTTGTATTTTTGTAATTTTATTTATTAAATCTTCGTCCCCATATGGCGACATGCCAAATATATCTAACTTTTCTATATCATCAAGTTTTGCATATAAATCTCCCATTCCACTTGATGGAAATAAATCATTTGCTGAGTAAAGCTTTTCATCTGGATATAAGCCTTCTCCAAAATGATTCTGTTTTGTATAATTTATTATTTCTGGCATTAGAACTATACTTCTTGCATCTATAAATATTTTATCGTATTCTATATATTCTTTATCAATTATTTCTTTATATTCTTCATTATATTTATATAGGAAGCTAGAACAAACCATTATTTTAGGACTACTTTCATATTTTCCTATGTGTAGTTTTCCGTGTAAATAAGTTATTTCTTTGTTTATATTAATATTATCATAATAGTTTAATGAAAAAATTTTATTGTAACTCTCTAAAGCAGAGATAAATTTAAAAGGAATTTTGGGTATATACACCTTACTGTCTTGTAAAAAAATACTTTCAATAGAAATATTAGCTAATATCTCTATTAATCTGTATCTATCATTTAGAGTAAAATTAGCTTTTTTCTGCTTTATATAACAAAAAACTTTTCCTGATAACCTTTCTATATTATCTTTTATTCCACATTCACTCTCTTCATAGAAATTAATATTATTTTCATCGCTCATAAACATCTTTGATAATAATTTAGCATTTTTATTTATTGCTTGCTCAAATCTATGAGCTATGCTTTTAGAATCAAAATTATTTTTTTCTAGCATATTGATACCATTTCCCATTAATATTGCTTTCATTTACTATCCTCCAAATTATTTATTTTTTGGTAAATTACTTTTTCTAGCCATTTTTTTATTTTCTGATTTTACTCTTCTTTCTAATTTTTTCAAATCTTCTGCTGGTTTTAAATTTTCAGGTTTTATTCCTCTTTTATTTAACATGTTTCTTACACTTAAGTTATTATCCACATGCTCATCAGTTATACTTTCTTCACCATACATATCTTTTTCAGTCACATTGTAATTTGTCATTTCTGTTGCTAGATTCTTTGCTGCAATTGTTAATGTTGGTAAAAAGTCTGCAAGAGGTCTATTTTCTTTTACTCCGTATTTTGTTTTCATCTGCATTGTATTTAATCCACCAAATAACGCCGAATCTCCTTTCGAACGAATTCTTGCAAATCCTAAATCATCTACTCCCCTCTCATAAATATTTTTAGATAACTGCTTTTCAGATTCTTTTAATTTTTCTCTTGCTTCCAATCGATTCATTAGTTTTATTCTGTCCTCAATTATTTCTTGTTTTCTAGTTTGTACTGCAAAATATGTTTGAGCAAACGCAATTTCTTCTTTTTTAGAATCTCCATTTTGGGCAATTAAATAACAAGCATACCTTGTTAGCATATAGTCTTCAACTTGTCTTTTTGCACCCTTTCCTAAGTCTATCATTTTGCTAACCTTAGCAAAATGATCACTTACACTTATACCAGCACTTTCACAAGATACCATAGCTTTATTTATTACCTCTAAAAAATTTCTCCACTGTGTATAACCTAATTGAATCTGTAAATCTCTTGCATACCAAAATTCTATATTGTCTTTTTCTTCAGTATTGATAATAGAATCAAACTTTTCTTTTAATTCTATCAGCTTGGATTTTTCAAATTCCATAACTATCACTTCCTTGCAGTATTTACTTATAATAACATATTTGTATGATTTATTGCCTCATTTTTTAGTACATCGATTACAATTTTTATGATATTACTGTATGATACATTTTAGAACATTTGTTTGCAATTGTCAAGTGCTTTTTCTAATATTTATTTTTATCTCTATCATTTAATTTCATAAGAAGTATCTTTTCCATAACTTCCTGAAAAGTTGGTCCATTCTTATTAAAAGTACGAATCACTTTATAATTATCTTTTGATTCCTTTTTTATATTTTGATTTTCGCTATTTTTGCTTATCATCATTTCTCCCTTTTATAATTAATTTTAGGTACTCACAATAAATATATTAGTTTTTATAAAAATGTAAGATTTATACTTTTTGAATTTTCTTACATGCTCTAGTGATATAACCTCGTGTCAATTTCTGACATCCAATGACCTGTCCGCAACTTATGGCATATTTATGTCAGGTTAATATGTGGCTTGAGAGGTATGAGCCTAGGATTGAAATATAATTTTTATCTTGAGGTCGCAATTTGCGACCTCTATCTATCATATTTCAATTTAATCTGTTTTATTTTTAGGTAATTTGTTTGAGCAAATGCTATTTCTTCTTTTTTAGAATCTCCATTTTGAGCGATTAAATAACAAGCATATCTCGTTAACATATAGTCTTGTATTGGTCTTTTTGCACCTTTTGCTAAATTTATCATTTTCGTGACCTCACGAAAATGGTTTTCTATTTTAAATCTTCTGGATTATACCTATCTATTTTAATATTATTATTTACCAGTTGCTATAAATGGACTTATAGAAGAAGCTACATTAGAAATAGGCATTGTTTGTAACCATATCTTTCCTGGTCCTGTTAATGTTGTATTGAAAAATCCTTCTCCTCCTAAAAGTTTATTTTTTATTCCTGAAACTTGTTTTATTTTCATTGTTACACTTGTTTCAAATCCTAATACATTTCCTGTGTCTGCTATCATTTGCTCTCCATCTTTTAAATCATATTCTATCATGTCTCCATCTATTTCAATGAAAGCTATTCCGTTTCCTGATAATTTTTGCATAACGAAACCTTCTCCTCCAAAGATTCCAGCTCCAATTTTGTTAAGATGTATGCTTAAATTAACACCTGATTCTGCAACAAGAAAAGAATGTTTTTGAACTATTATTTCTCTTTCCGCAGATATATTTACTGGCATAATTTTTCCAGGAAAGCATGAACCAAAAGCAATCATTCCACTCCCATTTTTTGCTGTATAAATATTTTGAAATATTGATTCTCCTGATATTGCTTTTGAAAACATTTTTCCAATTCCTCCACCTTTTGTTTCCATTTCAACATTTGGAGTTTGCCAAACCATAGCTCCTTTTTCTGTTATTAATTTTTCTCCTTCATTTAAATTACAAATTACTACTGGAAAATCTCCACCTTTTATTTCGTATTTCATTTTTTTACCTCCTTATTTTTTTATTCTATTGATTCGCATTAAATAGTTCATCAACAGTTGTATTTAATTGCTTAGATAGTTTAAATGCTAACATAAGCGTTGGGTCATATTTATTATTTTCTATAGCATTAATTGTCTGTCGAGAGACATTACATTTATTTGCCAATTCTTCCTGCGATATTCCTAGATCTTTTCTTTTTTCTCTTATTATATTTTGAATTATTAATTACCAAACTTTCTTTTATAATGTTTTACTTGTATAAGATATATTATTGATATTATAGCAAGTGTGCTAATTGGATTAATTCCATCAAAATCATCATCAATTACAAATACACAAATCTTCCTTTAATTCTTCTAAAGCTATTTTTCTACTACTTATTTTATTTTTTTCTTCACTACTAAGCTCTGCCAAAGTCCTTCCATCTTCCAACTCGAATATTTCATCAAATCCAAAACCATTATCTCCATGTGGCTTTTGCGCTATGTAACCATTTAATATCCCTTTATATATTTTTTCTTCTCCATCTTGATTTATATATGCTATACATGTTATAAAATCAACTTTTCTTCTTTCTTTTGGTACATTTTCTAATTGTTTAACTAAATATTCATTTCTTTCTTTTTGAGTTGCATTTTCTCCTAAAAATCTAGCTGTTTTTACTCCTGGAAATCCATTTAATTCTTCTATGCAGATTCCACTATCATCTGCAATACAAGGTGTATTTGTTAATTTGTATATTGCCCTTGCTTTTTTTAATGCATTTTCTTCAAATGTTTTTCCATCCTCTTCTACTTCTATTTTTAAATTAAGTTCTTTTAAAGTTTTTATTTCTTCATCCTTCAATATTTCTTGAATTTCACTTGCTTTACCTTTATTATTTGTTGCTAATATAATCATTCTACTCACCTCTTTAATGCAAAATTAAATACATTTTATAAATTTTTATTTTGATAATATCCAAGTATTCTTCTTTGTGAAAAAGATTCTTTCTAAAATTCCTATATTTCCATATATTTATTACCACAATAATTTATAAATTTTATTAAATCTTCATATCTTATAGCTATTGTAGCTGTGTTTCTATTTGGGTGAACCAATAAAAATTTTTTTTTTAATTCTTTATCTAAAACTAAAGTTACAATGCTTTCTTTATCATTTATCACTCCCAATGGTGTTACTGAACCGGGAATTAAGCCCAAATATGTTTTTAATTCAACTTCATTTGCAAAAGATAATCTTTTACTATTAATTTTATTAGCTAATATTTTTAAATCTGCTCTCTTATCCTGTGGCAATATATACAGAAAAAATTTTCCCCTAGCATCTTTTAAAAATAGATTTTTACCTCCTATTCCTTTCAGTTTCCAAGAAATTTTTTTAATATCATCTACTGTATAGACTGGAACATGTTCTTGTATTTCATATGTTATATTTAAATTTTTTAACACTTCTAATATATCCATTATAAATTTCTCCTTAATTTCTTCTAACATATCATATATGCTAAAAGAAATCTAGTCTATACTAGATTTCTTTTACATCATCTTCCAATAAATAACACATTTCTTCATGCATTACTATATCTCCAGTTATTTTATTATTATCTAATTTTATGTACTTTATTGTTCCATTAGCAAGAACATTTCCTTCTTTTGCCCATAAAGCTCTTAATCCCATCTCATCTAACATTGCTGTAATTAATCCACCATGTACTCTTCCTGGATAACTTTGGTGTTCTTCCCTATATCTAAATTTTGACATTACACTACCATCTTCCATATTGTAGAATTGAGCATGGACCCCATATTTATTATCCATTCCACATATTGCACACATTTTACTATTTCTTTGCTTACTTACTACTTTCATTTTTTACACTCCTATCTTTTTTATAATTTTTCCTCCAATAAATCCTTAACAACTTCGCCTGCAATTATTAGCCCTGCTACAGATGGTACAAATGATATGCTTGCAGGTGTTTTGTAATCTCCATCATTTGGTTTAATTGGTTCTTCCTTTGAATATACTACTTTTAATTTTGGTATTCCTTTTGCTCTTAGCTCTTTTCTCATCACTTTTGCTAATGGACATACTGAGGTTTTATATATGTCCGATACTTCAAATTTAGTTGGGTCTAATTTGTTGCCTGTTCCCATTGCTGAGATAATTGGTATTTTTAGTTTATTTGCTTGGCATACTAATTCTATTTTTCCTGTTACAGTATCTATTGCATCTACAATATAATCTATGGAATTATCTAATAATTTACTTCCTGGCATAAAGAACTCTGTAGAAATTTCAATTTTAGCTTCTGGATTTATTTTTTGAATTCTTTCTTTCATCACTTCTACTTTGTTTTTACCAACAGTATCCATATTTGCATGAATTTGTCTATTAATGTTTGTAATATCTATTGTATCATTATCAACTAACAAAAAACTTCCTATTCCTGCTCTAGCTAATCCTTCAACAACAAATGAACCTACTCCACCAATTCCAAATATTGCGACTTTAGAATTAAGAAGTTTTTTTAAATTGTTTTCTCCTATTAATCTTTCTTCTCGACTAAATTGTTCCAACATCTTTCTTGATAATACCCTCCATTAATTTTGTAAATTAATAATTTAATTCTATTAATAATCACTTCGCTTGTCAATATATAATTATCATATTGAAGTTTATAAATCTTCGGTGTTTCCTCAAAATTTATATATAACTTTTATTATATAGTTTGCATAAGATGAAAGCTTTTAAGTGTTTTTAATTATCTTTTAAAAAAGAGTGTGTCTTTCAACACACTCCTTTTTAAGAATCAAATTTAATCCTTAAATTTAACTACTGGTAATTTATAGTAACCAATTATTTTACCATAACCGTTGTGGACTCGACCAAAGATGTCGATTTTACCCCAACAACTGTCATCTTGGGTGAATATATTACCATGTTCATCAATCCTTCCAATTTGTTTTTTGGGAAGATTATTCTCAGGCCAAATTATCCAAATTCTATCATAAGGATCTATATATCCCCATGTACTTCCATCTGGATAAACCAGGACAGCCTTATAATAGGACATTTCACCCATTTTAATACCTTTCCAATAGTCTATTGTCTAAATATAAACCATATGGTTTACCTCCTATATTATAGCATGTGCCTAATATATAGTCAATTGTTTACATAACATTCGAACTTTAAGGTCCGTCCCCAAAGTTCATTTCATTTTTTCTTTTATTTTCATTAAGGTGTTTAATGCATCTATTGGGGTTAATGTATTTAAATCTATTTTGTCTAATTCTTGTGCTATTTCTGCTAATTTATAATTGTATAAATCTAATTGTCCGGATTGAACTTGTTTGTTTTCTTTTTCTAGCTTTTTACTGCCTAAAATACTTTTTCTTTCTAAGCTTCTTAAGATTTCGTTTGCCCTTTTTAATACTTCTTTTGGAACTCCTGCAAGCTTTGCTACATGTACACCATAGCTTTCATCTGTTCCACCTCTTACAATTTTTCTTAAGAAAATTATGTCTTCTCCTTTTTCTTTAACAGCTACAGAATAGTTTTTTACTCCTTCTAATTTGTCTTCTAATTCTATTAGTTCATGATAATGTGTTGCAAATAGTGTCTTTGCTCCGCATTTGTTTTTGTCTGATATGTATTCTGCAACAGCCCAAGCAATTGATAATCCATCATATGTTGATGTTCCTCTTCCTATTTCATCCAATATTACTAAGCTGTTTTTTGTTGCTTCTTTTAAAATGTCTGCAACTTCCATCATTTCTACCATAAATGTACTTTGTCCCATACTTAAATCATCTGATGCACCTACTCTTGTAAATATTTTATCAACGACTCCAATATGTGCTTCTGTTGCTGGAACAAAACTTCCTATTTGTGCCATTAGTGTAATTAACGCTACTTGCCTCATATATGTAGATTTACCAGCCATGTTTGGACCAGTTATAATTGATAATCTATTTTCATCATCATCTAAATATGTATCATTATCTATAAAACTGCCTGTTGGTAACATTTTCTCTATAACGGGATGTCTTCCTTCTTTTATTTCTATTACTCCTCCATTATCTACCTTTGGCATGCAATAATTCATATCTTCTGCAACTGTTGCAAATGAAGTAAGTACATCCAATGTTGCAACTATCATTGCTGATTTTTGAAGTCTTTTTACATTTGATGCTACTTCTTGTCTAATTTTGGTAAAGGCTTCATATTCTAGATTTATTACTCTGTCTTCTGCGCCTAAAATTTGATTTTCTAATTCTTTTAATTCTTCTGTTATATATCTTTCACAATTAGTTAATGTTTGTTTTCTTATATAATTATCTGGAACAAGGTTCATATTAGCTTTAGTAACTTCTATATAATATCCAAATACTTTATTAAATCCTACCTTTAAATTCTTTATTCCTGTTTTTTCTCTTTCTTTTGCTTCTAATTGCACAAGCCAATTTTTTCCTTCTGTTGTTGCAGTTTTTAATTTATCTATTTCCTCATCATACCCTAACTTTATTAATCCTCCTTCTTTAACTGACATTGGAGGATCATCCACTATTGCTTTTTCTATTAAATCATGTATATCTTTAAGTTCATCCAAATTATTATATAGTTCTTGCAACATATTAGAAGTTGTATTTTTTAATACTGATTTTACATCTGGTAATTTTGATAAAGAATTTTTTAAAGATACCATATCTCTACCATTTGCATTACCATATGAAATCTTTCCTGCTAATCTTTCTATATCGTATACTTTCTTTAAGTTTTCTACTATATCTCCCCTAAGCATTACATTATCTTTTAATTCTTTTACAGCATTTAACCTTTTGCTTATTTCATTAACATCAATTAAAGGGTCATTTATCCATCTTCTTAAATGTCTTCCACCCATTGATGTAGAAGTTTTGTCCAATACCCATAAAAGTGTACCTTTTTTGCTCTTATCCCTCATTTTTTCTGTTAATTCCAAATTTCTTCTTGCATTTATATCTAAAGACATATATCTTGTTGTTTGATATACTATGATTTTATTAATATGCTCTAAATTTGTTTTTTGTGTTTGCTTTAAATATTCTACTAATCCATTTATACTTGCAACTGCAAAAAGTCTTTTATCCATATCTTTTATTGGTTTTTCCTCAGAATCTATTAGATTAAATTTTTCTGTAATTTCATTAACATCTTCTGAAAAGAATTTGTCATTAAATCTTGTAAAATATATCTCAAATCTTTCTTTAATTTTATTAATTTCTTCCGTACTATCATACATCATGCTATTAACAACCAATTCAGCTGGTGAATATCTTGCAATTTCATCTAATACTAATGGAAAATTATTATTTTCTTTTATTTCTGTACTATAAAAGTCACCTGTACTTACATCACATACAGCAATTCCATAATATATGCCTTTTTTTACGATTGACATTATATAGTTATTTTTCTTTTCTTCTAGCATATTAGATTCTATTACTGTGCCAGGTGTAACTACACGTATAACTCCTCTTTTTACAATTCCCTTTGCTGTTTTTGGATCTTCTAATTGTTCGCAAATTGCAACTTTATAACCTTTTGCAATTAATTTTGAAATATATATTTCTGCCGCATGATGTGGCACACCACACATAGGCGCTCTTTCTTCTTGTCCACAATCTTTTCCTGTTAATGTTAATTCTAGTTCTCTTGATGCTGTTATAGCATCATCAAAGAACATTTCGTAGAAATCTCCTAATCTATAAAATAGTATACAATCTTTATATTGTGCTTTTGTTTCAAGATATCTTTGCATCATTGGTGAATATTCTGCCATATATATTACTTTCCTTTCTATCATCTTTCTTCAACATCTGGTTCTTCTTTTTCTCTTAGACCTTCATATGATTCTACAGTTTTAATCGCTCTTCTTATAGTACTAATAGATATTCCTAATTCCTTTGCAGCATCCTTTTGAGATTTTCCTAATCCATTCACATCTTCCATAAATTTTTTTGCTTTCTCATATTTATTATCTACTTTAGATATTTGATTTCCTATAATTATTGGTCCTTCATTATATTTATCTAAAACAACTTCTATTTTTTTCATTTCTAATTCATCAAAAGGAATATAATTCTTTGCTCTTCCATGCTTTTTCTTTCTTCTAGAAAGTTCTTTTGCTATTTCGTATATATCTCTATATTCCTCATTGTCTTGTAATTTTTCTAATTCTCTACTTATTGTTCTTGATGGGATTCCAAGTCTTCTAGCCATCTCAGATTGACTTTCTTGTTTTTTTATCATCTCAATAAATAAGGCTTTAAAATTTATATGTGAATAATTAGGATACTTCTGTGCCTCGTATGCTATATATTTTCTTTTTAGTTCATTATCATTAGAACCATTTATAAAATCTAAAAGATGCTCTTGAAAAGTTTGTAAATCCATATCTTTACTTACAACATCTTTAGCTTCTGTTACAGTTTTTATTTCTCCATTCAAAAGAGCATTTACTGCTTCTTTTAATCTTTCCATATCTAAATCTCTTTTTTGGAATCCTCCTTTATTGTGAGATAAAATAGTTTCTAATTTTTTTCTTTGCTCACTTCCTTCAGGAAATCTTTCTTTACATTTTTTTACAAATGTATTTCTATCTATTCCATACACTTCTTCGCATTCTCTTACAGATTTTTTCCCATTTATTACATCTAGAAACATTTTTTCGAAATTATCATTCATGTTTTACCCTCCAATTAGGCATCCTTTTAGATACCACATATGTTCTGATTCAATTTTTAAATCTATAATTTTATTTATTAAATCATTATTTCCTTCGAAAATAACTACTTTGTTACTATCTGTTCTTCCAGTTAACATATTTGGATTATTTTTGCTTTTTCCTTCGACTAATACTTTTTGAACTGTTCCTACATATTTTTGATTATTTTCTTCTATTTGACTTTCAACTAATTCTTTTAATTTGTTAAATCTTTCATGTTTTATTTCTTCTGGAACTTGATTTGGCATTCTATCTCCTGGAGTTCCTACTCTTCTTGAATATATAAACATATATACCTGTTCAAATTTTACTTTTCTTACTACATCTAAAGTGTCCTCAAACTCTTCATCTGTCTCTCCTGGGAATCCTACGATTATATCTGTTGATAATGTTAAATTTGGTATTCTGCTTTTCATTTTATCTACTAAATTTAAATATTGTTCTTTTGTATATTTTCTATTCATTTCTTTTAATACTTTTGTATTTCCTGATTGTAAAGGTAGATGTATTAATTTACATACCTTGTCACAGTCAGCTATTGCAACTATAACATCATCTGTAAAGTCTTTTGGATGTGGTGAGACAAATCTAATTCTTTCTATTCCATCAATTTTATTTATTGCTCTTAATAATGTTGCAAAAGAATTTACTCCCTCATATTCTTCGAATTCTATATTTTTTTCTCTTTCGACTCTTAAATATGAATTAACATTTTGACCTAATAAAGTTATTTCTTTATATCCTTCTTTTGCTAGTTCTTTTACTTCGTTTATTATATCTTTTGGCTTTCTACTTCTTTCTCTTCCACGAACATATGGTACTATACAATATGTACAAAAATTATTGCAACCATACATAATTGTAACTGAAGCTTTTATTTTACTATCTCTTTTTATAGGTAATCCTTCAAAAACTTCTCCATCTATATCTATTACATCTTTAACTTTTTCTTTATTTTGTAATGCTTTAAACAAATCTTCTGGAAATCTATATAAAGTATGTGTACCAAATATTACATCTACAAATGGATAACTATGTTTTATCTTATCTATAATGTGTTGTTCTTGCATCATACAACCACCAATAGCAATTATTGTTCCATTTTTTTCTTTTATTCTTTTTAATTCGCCAAGCTTTCCAAAAAGCTTGTCTTCCGCATTTTCTCTAACACAACAAGTATTAAATAGTGCTATATTTGCATCTTCAAAATTATCTGTTTTTGTGTATCCCATTTCTTCTAACATTCCACATAATTTTTCAGAATCATTTTCGTTTAATTGACATCCCATTGTTAATATGCAATATTTTAAGTTTTCATTATTTTTATTTAATTCTTTTATTTCATTTATATATTTTTGTTGTTCTTCTATTTTTTCCACGTTTAATCCTCCCATTGCCACTATATTCTACATTATTTTCACTGTTTTTTCAAGTGGATTTTATGTTCAAGTTTAACTATGAGTTAATATTCCCCCAGTTCATTTATTTTTCATTTGATATATAAAAAGCGAACCTAAATACTTAAATTTAAGTTCGCAATCAAAATTTTATTTTAGTCTATTTAAACTTGAAAAAAGAAAATTATAAAACTTTATAATTTTCTTTTATATTTTATTCAAGACCATATTTCTTCTTAAATTTATCTGCTCTACCACCTGAAGTTTCTTTTCTTAAATTACCTGTCCAGAATGGATGACATTTAGAGCAAACATCTACTTTCATATCCTCTTTAGTTGAGTTTGTTTCTATTACATTACCGCAAGCACATGTTATTGTTGCTGGTCCGTATTTTGGATGTATTCCTTCTTTCATTTATGTTCACCTCTTCCTTCTTTTCGTAAAATGCTGTATAATATCTTAACACATATTGGATAATTTTTCAATACCTAATTTTCGTTTTTATTGATTTACTTCGTTTTCTACCTGTTCCTGCTCCAACATATATTGCCCAGATGTCTCTAATTCTTTCTTTAATGATGTTTTGTGTACTAGTTTAAATGTAATGTTAAATAAACAAGCTATTACTAAAATAATTAAGCCTATTCTTTTCCAATATCTAGCTAGCATTTGGGCATCTCCTTCTTTCTTTTAAACTCATATTTCTATTATACTATATTTTATTTTTTTGTCAATATTTTTAGATTATATAAGTTTTAGCTATAAATCAATATTTCAGATGCCCTTAATTTAGTTATTAATCAATAAATTTAATTACTAATCCATGATTTAAAAACATATTTTATCATATTAGGGAAGTCGATTTTATCCACACTGTTTTTTGCAACAATATCAATTGTAGCAATTGTTTCATTATTTTGTGAATATGAAATTTCGCCTAATTTATCTCCTTCTTTTATAGGTGCAGATATTGAGTCTGGTAAATTCACATTTTGAACGATGTTATTTTCTTCACCTTTCTTTAAAACAACCCCTGCATTATTTGCAAGAATAGCACTTACTGAAGAGATAGTACCTTTAGAAACAGGTATCTCCTTTACGGTATCCCCTTTTTGTGCAAAAGATTTAAATGAATAATTAGCAAATCCATAATCTAATAATTTAGTAGCTTCTGCAAATCTATCTTTAGTCGTAGGTGCTTTCATAATAACAGCAATTAAAGATAAACCATCACGAGTTGCAGATGCTGATAGATTATATAATGCAAGAGATGTAGAACCTGTTTTTAGTCCAGTAGCTCCTCTATAATTTCTAATTAATTTATTTGTGTTTACAAGCTGGGATTTTCCATCACGTAAAGAATCCATATAAATAGTTGTATATTTCTTAATATCTGGATGTTTTTCCAATAGTTCACGTGACATAAGAGCTATATCGTAAGCAGATGATACATGACCATCTTCATCTATACCATGACAATTTTTAAAAGTGGTATCATTCATTCCAAGTTCTTTAGCTCTTTCATTCATTTGCTTAACAAAATTTTCTTCAGAACCTGCTAAATATTCAGCCATCGCAACAGTGCAATCATTTGCGGAAACTACACAAATTGCTTTTAACATTTCATCTACACTTAAAGTTTCTTTAGTATCAAGCCATATTTGCGAACCACCCATAGAAGATGCATTTTCACTACAAGGAATTTGGTCAGTATATTTTAATCTTCCAGAATCTATTGCCTCCATAATTAAAAGAATTGTCATAATTTTTGTAACACTTGCAGGTCGTAACTGTTCGTGAATATTATGCTCGTATAAAATCTTACCAGTGGATTGTTCTATTAATATTGCACTACCACAAGTAAGGTTTAAACTATTTTCTTCTATTTTAGATTCATCACTGGAACTAACACTTGTTAGTATTTCTGGGGAAGACCAAATATAGGAATCACTATATGCTAAACATGATATAGGTGTTAATATTAAACTAAAAATAATTATAGAAATAAAAAGTTTATAAAAAAATTTCTTTATTTTTATCCCCTCCTTATCCTAAAATATATGCTAAGGAGGAAAAGATATGATATTAAATTTTCATTAATTTTACTACAACATATTTTTTAGAGGTTTCAACTAGAATTTTAATTGAATAATTATTTGTGTTTTTAAATTTAAAATCAACGCTACCATAAGCAACAGCCGCATCATGTCCTTCTTTAACATAAGGAACAGTATTACTATGCTCATGTCTTTCCACAATTTTTAAAGATGGAACTTTTTGAACCGCATTATATAGTGTAGAACTTACTTGACAATTTCCACCGCCATATCCTTTAATTTTATTTCCATTTGTATCATATACATCCGCTTCTTCGTATCCCTTTGATGAAGTAGAAGGACCAATTGTTTTAGTAAATGAAAATGTTTCATTTGGTTTTACAATCGTGCCATTTAATGCTTTAGATGTTATCTCAAGATTATTTTGTCTAGCAGAATCTTTGGAATATATCCTAGTAGAAAATTGTGCTAATAATTTTCCTTCGGAATTTTTTGAAGGTGTGGTAGATGTTGAATTAGAATTATTAGTAGTATTATTATTTTCAAGAATAATATTGTTATCAATAAAATTTTCAGGTAAATTACTAATATCATAGGATGTTCTGTTAACATCTACTTCGTTTATATCTGTATTAGTATCTTCATTTTTACTACATCCAGAAAAACACACTGTCGTAAATAATATAAGGAAAAATAATATTATTTTCTTTTTCATTAATTTTATCATCCTTTCATTTGTTCCTTATTTAAAGTACAAAATAAACTTTAATTACTTTTTAGTAGTTTTTCACAAAATAAGCAAAAAAATACCAAAAATATTTAGAATTTAAAAGAAAGGACTTAGAAAATAAATTAATTTTTTTTATTTTTTAGTTTCAACACTAATGTACTTGCAATATTATGTAAATTGAATTATAATTGTGCTTAAGAAATTTTTTAGTTTCTATTCACTAAATAGTGAAAGAATTTCTTTTTAGTATTACATTATGACAATTTATCAACAACAAAAGAATTGAGGATATCATGCGAACTATGTTTAGGCAAATTCTCGCTTGGTTGATTGTTTTTGGTCTGAGTTTCCTAGTTAGGAACTTGGGTTGGACTGAGCAAGGTAAAGCATTTTTAATCATTCATATAACTCTAACCTTATTAATTACACTCATACTATTTGTTTATTACGGTTGTACAATAGATTGGAGACTATCCATCTATTTACTTTCAGTAATAATCTTGTTCACAGCTTTAACTTTGCTTGCATGCTGGGGAGCAACTAAACTCTTTAGTGTAGATTTCTTTGCTGCATATCAAATTATGAGCTTTGGACAATGCCTTACCTACATCAAGTCCAATGACAAAGAATAGCCATAAAAATAACCCTCTTTTGAGGGTTATTTTTTATATGCTTGCTTGTTTTATTTTTCCCGTTTTATATGCTTCTAACAATTTATTTAGGTCTTGAATTTGTTCTTCTAATTCTCTTCCTATATCAGTATCTGCAATCTTTTTACGTTCTACCTTTTCTACTATCAATTGAGTTGAATGTATATCTGTTTCGTTTATAATTGCATCTTCTGTTGATGTAAAAGGCTCATGAGCTGTTAAAACTAATCCATATGAATTATAAATTAAAGTATAGCCTGCTATTCCAGTTGTTTTTTGATATGGTTTAGAAAGTCCTCCATCTATTATTAATAACTTTCCATTTGCCTTAATTGGACTTTCACCATCTTTTAGTTTTACTGGCATATGCCCTCCTATAATTCTGCCTTCTTCTTCGTTTATTCCAAATTCTTTTAAAATCATTTTGCATACGCTTTCATCTTCTGCAAATTTGTAGAAGGGGTTCTTTATTTCTTTTCTTAGACTTTTCTCTTCTAAAAAATACCTTTCGAATGTTTTCATCGCATCTTTACAAAATATTGGAGAATATTTTCCACACCATAAATACCATATAAAATCCATGGCATCTTGCTTTTCTATTCCTTCATCTAAATAAAAAGCTTTTCTTGCTTTTTCATCGATGTAATCTAAATATGCCTTTCCTTTAAGCTTTTTGCCTTCACAATTTACTTCTACTAATTCTCCTGAATCATTCATTGGCACACAGCCATGAATTAATAAATTTTGATTATATATTTTGTAAATGCTACCTTTCGTAAATAAAAAGTTTACATGTTTTTGTAATTTTTCACTATTTTTAAAGCTTTTAACTAATTTTTCTACTACATCTTTTTCTTCTTTTGACAAATTAAATGGATTTTCAGAATTAATCGTTGGAAAGTCTGTGTCCAATAAATTGTATGTGTTTCCATATATATCTATTGTACTTTTTTTATAATTTATTTTATCTAATAATAGCCTGTCCTCCATTTCGTACTCTGGATGTCTTTTTATTATTTGTGCTTCTAATTTAAATTGAATTATTGTAGCTGCTTTTTCCATTTTTCCCATAAGCTCTAAATCTAATCCATCTTCAAATTCCTCAGTATGTGAATGGAATATATTTGAAACATTATTTGTATACTGTTCTTTTGCAAATTCAGTCATTTTCCTAATATTTATTCCATAGCCCTCTTCTAAAATTGATAAATTGCCATATCTTGCACAAATTCTTATAACATTCATTATGCATGCTGGATTTCCACATGCTGCTCCCATCCATACAATATCATGATTTCCCCATTCTATGTCTATAGAATGGTATTTCATTAATTTATCTATAATTATATCCGGTCCTGGACCTCTATCATAAATATCTCCTATAATATGAAGATGGTCAATTGACAATTGTTGTATTAATTTTGATATTTCTATTATGAAAGCTTCTGCTCGCCCTAATTTTATAATTGATTCTATTATTTGTGCATAATATTTTTCCTTGTCTTCAGACTCCATACTTCCATGTAATAATTCATCGATAATATATTCAAATTCCTTTGGCATTGCTTTTCTAACTTTTGATCTACTATATTTTGATGCCACTATTTTGCATATTTTTATTAATCTATATAAGGTTATTTTATAAAATTCTTCTAAGTTATCTTTATTTTCTTCTTTTAATAATTTTATTTTTTCTTCTGGATAATAAATTAAAGTTGCAAATTTTTTTCTTTCACTACTTGTCATAGTATATCCAAATGTTTCATCAATTTTAGTCTTTATTACACCAGAAGCATTTTTTAAAATATGCAAAAAAGATTCATATTCTCCATGCAAATCACTTAAAAAATGCTCCGTACTTTTAGGCAAATTTTGAATTGCCTTTAAATTAATTATTTCTGTGCAAACAGCTTGTATTGTAGGAAATTTTTCTGAAAGTAATTTTAAATATTTCATTTCATTATATTCCATTTTTTCACCTAATTTCTTTTAACACATATATTAATATGTTATTAACTCTTTTTCTAAATATTTTTTAGCAAAATTATATACATTATCAAAATCATTTTTTGTTTCTTGATTTTCAATTTTAAATCTACTACGTAGTTTTGTTAAAAATTGGTCATCTTTAATTTTTTGTATTGTATATTTATAATTAAAATCATATGCATATGCAAAATGTGCTATTGCAAGGTCTAATCCAGAATGAATATTTTTATAATTTATATATTTGTCTTCAAAAAACTCTCTATAAACTTCTTTATTTATCTTTTGATTTTGGATATTGTCCCCATACAAAACTTGCATACTTTCATTATTCAAAACATAATATATATCTAATTTGTCAGCATCTCTTATTATTTTTGCATGCAATAATTCTCTTTCACTTAAATCTTTATCTATATCTACATATCCTTTATTATGATTTAATATTGCTTTTTTTATTATTTCATCATATGTATCTTCTTTTATAAATTTCCTAATTAGATTATCTTGAAATAGAATTTTTACTCCATATTCTGCATGATTAACACTATCCTTATCCATAAACGTATTATAAATTCTAACTTGTTCAAATCTCCCTATATCGTGTAATAATCCAATCAGTTCTGCAAGTTCAATCTCTTCCTTGCTAAGATTTAAACTTTCTGCCAAAGCCTTTGCTTTTTGACTTACCCTTTCTATGTGTGATATTTTTAAAGCTATCTTTGGATCTTTTGGATTATAATTTTTTACATAATTTTTAAATTCTTTTTTTGCATTTTTTATATCGATACTCATTTGTATATTACCCTCCGACCAGATTTTATCATATTTTGTCGTTTTGTCAAACAGCTCATACACAAATTTTGAAGCTCTGCTAATTAAATTCAATTTATTTATAACAAATAATATTTACCCACCACTAGTAGAACCAGTGGATTATTCAAGCTAAGACACCATATAAAGCGAAGCAAATATAGTTTTTGCTCCGCAATTAATCATCTTCCATTTTTTCTGTACTAACTGTTGTTTCGTATTCAAATGGTCTTTTTATTTTTATAACTTTTTCTTTTTTTGTATTTGTTTTTTCTTCCTTTTTCCCACATTTATTTATAAGATTATTAGCTTTTTCTATTATGTCCGGTACATAATCTAAAAGCTTATCCACTGATGAATTATGTTCTATTGGCAATAATTTTACATTTTCATTTTGAACAATTAGAAAAGCTATTGGACTTATATTAACAGCTGCTCCACTTCCTCCACCGAAAGGTAATTTATATTCTATTGATTCTTCTTTTTCCTTTTTATTATAATTATCTATAGTTTCGCTATTAAATTCACTGCCTCCAGATGCAAATCCAAAAGTTACTTTTGATAATGGAATAATCACTCCATTTTTTATTTCAATTGGCTTTCCTATAATAGTATTAACATCTACCATATCTTTAATACTATTCATGGTTGTATCCATAAGCCCTTCTATAGGATTTTGTTGCATTTTTATCAGCTCTCTTTCTTTTTAAATTTTCACACATTACACTTATAATATGTATAAATTTTAGATTTATTATACTATTTAGGTATATTTCGTATTTTGTTTCATTACTATATTTAATATTTATTCTATATTTTCCTTCTTCCTTATTTATCATATTCTTAGCAAACACAATTGATAGAATTGTTGAAATTATAACTGTAACAAAACTTAATATAATTAAATTGCTACTTTGCAAATTTATCCTTACATATAATTCATCTATTTTCGTTATTGATAAAAATTTTGTTATATCATTTTTTAATATTTTTCGTTTTGTATTTTGCATGGTTTTTTCTAAATTTTTTAATGTTATTCTCTTTTTTATAAATTTATTGTCCAATAAATTTATTTCGAAATATGGTATTATTTTTAATATTTTTAATACTAGTTTTACTTCTCCTTCTTTTTTTTGATTATCTTTTATCCACAAATTATTTATTTGTATTTGTGCAGTAGTGGCTGCTAGTATTAATACTAATGTACTTAAAATTATTAATATAACGAAAAAAAATACTAGCATAGTTTCACCTCTACTAGTATTTTTTCCATTTTTTATTTATTTATACTATTTTTTTCTTCTTCTTCTCTACTAAGATATCATCAAATAATTCCTCTTGTTTTGTGTTTACTTTGTCTCTTTTTGACATTTCCAATAAACCACTAAATGCTGTTACTACTTCTTGTTTATTATGTTCTTTTAAAGAAAATAATTTATTAAATACAAACTTATTATTTTTTATTAATGCTCTAAACATCTCTTTTACTTTACTTGTAACGGTATAATTATCTGTTATTGCAATTTTCTCTATGTTTTCCGCATTTTTATTTACTTTTTCTTCATTTCTTTTAAGTAAATTTTTATACAGATTTGGTATTAAATCTTTTTCGTATTCTTTCTCAATCTGTTTTTTAGGTAATTCTATTTTTTCTTGACTTCCTAAATATATTTTTGAATTTTCTTCATAATTTACTTTTAATTTTTTTATAATTTCTTTGTATTTTTTGTATTCTATAATTCTTTGTATTAATTCTTCTTCTGTAATTTCTTCTTCTGCTTCCTCCTGTTTTGGAAGTAAACTTTTAGACTTTAAATAAATTAATGTAGATGCCATTATTACAAATTCACTGGCTATATCCAAATTCATTTCTTCCATTTGATTTAAATATTCTATATATTGGTCAGCAATTTCATTTATTTTTATGTCATAAATATCCATTTTGTTTTTGTCTATTAAGTGACATAATAAATCCAATGGTCCTTCAAAATTATCTATTTTTATTGCATATTTATTTGTCTCCAACATTAACATATTTGCCATAATTACTCCTCAATTCTTATATTATCTTTTTTGTATCCTTTACGTAATAAATAATTTATTATCTCTTCTTTTTCATAAGAATTTATTCTTTTATTTATAATATTTTGAGCAGATTGCCTTTCGTATTCTTCTAGTTCATCTATGTGTTCACTTACATAGTTTTCTAAAACATCTCTTTTTATTCCTTTTGAATATAATTTATATATTATTTCTCTTATTGACATGTTTTTTAAAGCTTTAAATTCTGCAATTGCTCTTTTTATATAATCTTCATCATTTATATATCCTGCTTCTTTTAGATATTCTATAATATCATCCAAAAGCTCTTCATCCATATTGCTAAATTTTTTTCTTATTTCACTTTCTGTTCTTTTTTTATACATTATATATTTTAAAACTCTTGTTTTTTCTTTATCAAATTCTTCTATCGAATACATGGTTTACCTCTTTTTCTCTTAAAATTTTACTATAACTTGCTTAAAAATACAAGCATAACTTATTTTAAAAATTTTTTTAAAATAACTATTACATGGATTTCAAAAAATGGTATAATAATCTTTGGGTGCAAAATTAGACCCTTTATTACAAAATTAAAAAACATTTGAAAGGAGGATTTAACGATGCCAACAAATAAAAAAGAAGGAATTATTTTTGGAATTTGTATGTGTTTAATAATGGTATTTTTTATGGGATTATTAAATATTTCTATTCACTTAGGAGGTTTTAATTTAAATTCTATTAAAACTTGTTTAATAGCTTTCCCTGTAACATTTATTATTGCATATATTCTAGAAACATTTATAGTAGGAAAGATTAATGGTATGCTATTAGCTCATTTTGTTCCAAATGAAGATAGTAAAAATGCTCATATTTTATTTAACTGTTTCTTCATTGTTACAATGATGTCTTTAGTAATGACTATAGTTGGAGGTCTTCTTGGTGGAGATACTATACAAACAGTATTAGGAGAATTCTTTATTAGATGGCCTAGAAACTTCTGTGCAGCATTTTTCTTAAATATTTTAGTTGCAGGTCCAATTAGTAGAGCAATTCTAGGAGCAATCCAAAGAAATTCAGCTCCAGCTGTGGATATAGCTAATACTCAAAACGAAGAATCTATTTAAAAAAGAATACACTTAAAGTTTTTATTTAAGTGTATTCTTTTTTTATGCTTAAACCAAGATTATCGATAACAAAGCAGTCTATACTTGTAGCCAGGCTCTCTTATTTTTTCTTTGGTTTTGATTCTTCATCTTCTACTAAAACAACGACATCATCATCATCATCTTTTTTTTCTTCTTCATCATCAACTAAACTCTTTTCGAAAGCTTTTTCAAAATTATCTCTTACTTTCTTTTCTACCTCAGCCATTATTTCTGGATTTTCTCTTAAGAATTTCTTTACGTTTTCTCTTCCTTGTCCAATCCTATTTCCATCATAACTAAACCATGAACCACTCTTCTCTATTATGTCTAAGTTAACTGCAGTATCTAGAATATTTCCTTCTTTTGAAATTCCTTTTCCATAAATTATATCAAATTCTGCTTCTCTAAATGGTGGTGCAACTTTATTTTTTACTACTTTTACTCTTACTCTACTTCCTATAATCTCACCATCTTGTTTAATATTTTCTATTTTTCTAATATCCATTCTTACTGAAGCATAAAATTTTAATGCTCTACCTCCAGTTGTTGTTTCTGGATTTCCAAACATAACTCCTATTTTTTCTCTTAATTGGTTTATGAAGATTAATACTGTTTTTGATTTATTTATTGCACCTGCTAATTTTCTTAAAGCTTGTGACATTAATCTTGCTTGTAGTCCCATATGGGAATCTCCCATATCTCCATCTATCTCTGCTTTTGGAACTAATGCAGCAACTGAGTCTACTACAACTACATCCAATGCTCCACTTCTGATTAATGCTTCTGTTATTTCTAGTGCTTGTTCTCCTGTATCTGGTTGAGATACTAATAAATTATCTATATCTACACCTAAATGTTTTGCATAAACTGGGTCCAAGGCATGTTCTGCATCTATAAATGCTGCCTCTCCATTTTGTTTTTGTGCTTCTGCTATTATATGTAATGCAAGTGTTGTTTTACCAGATGACTCTGGTCCATATATTTCTATAATTCTTCCTCTTGGAACTCCTCCAATTCCTAAAGCTATATCTAGACTAAGTGCTCCTGTTGGAACAGCTTCTACTTCCATTGCTTTATATTCTCCTAATTTCATTACTGAGCCTTTTCCAAATTGTTTTTCGATTTGGCTCATCGCTGCTTCTAACGCTTTTTTTCTTTCTACATTTTCTTCACTCATTGTTTTTCCTCCTATGAACATACGTTTGTTTTATTATATACTAATTATTTCTTTTGTCAATACTTTTTTTATCTTCTATACCAATTTTCTATTCCATAAAAAATATTATATTGATTTGGCTTTACTTCTCCAACTAAACTCGTACTATAAATTACATTCATTTTATTAAAATATAAACTTATATATGGAACATCATTTTTGTAAATTTCAATTAATTTATTTGTATCATCTTTTATTTTATTTTCATCTGTAAGATTTAATAATTCATTTAATAGGTTGTTGGCATCATTATTTTGATAATTTGCCAAATTTCCAGAACCGAAATAAGTAACTAAACTTGGAGATAATGAACTATTAGTTCCAGCTATTATCATTCCATAACTTCTATTGTTTAAAGCTGTTTCATATCTATCATGGTTTAATTTAGATATTGTTACATGAATTCCTACATTTTCTAAATTTGATTTTATTAAATCCGCAACTGCTGATTGATTACCATTATCTGAATCTACTGTAAGATTTATATTTAATCTTATTGTTCTATAATTTTCTGTCTTTTGCCAATTTCCATATTTATATGACCATCCAGCATCTATTAATACTTGTTTTGCTTGGTCCGGATTATATCCTGTACTACTACTGTTTTGGTCAAATGTCCAATTTCCATAGTCCAGTGGATTATCCGCTGTATAATATTTTCCTCCAAATACACTTGTAACAATTCCACTTTTATCTATTGCAAATGAAATCGCCTTTCTAACTTCTGGCCTGCTTAAAAGATTATCTGCAGTATTTAAAGCAATAAAATCGTGTTGTCTTCCATAATATTCTTTTTTGATATATCCAATTGTTCCTAAATTATCTTCGATATTTATGTTCTCAGTTGTTAATATATCTATATTTCCTAATTTAAATGCATTATATGCTTCACCCATAGATGAGTATTTATTAACATTTATCGTTTCTACCTTTGCATTTTTTTGAGATATATTCCACCAATCAGGATTTTTCTTTAAAACAACCGTACTTTCTGAATTTGAATCTATTTTAAACATTCCTGTTCCAATTGGTGTATTATTTTTATCCGTATTTTGAATGTCTTGACCAGAAAAATAATTACTAGACACTATAGGAAATATTAAATTATATTCAAAAAATGGTATAACTGTATCTAGATTTAATCTTACACTATCTTCATCAATTATATCCACACTTGCAATATGTTGTACATTATAACTATATATTGATGAAATTTGTTTTAAGGTATCTATTGTATATTTTACATCTTGTGATGTAAATGAAGTTCCATCCTGCCATTTTACGTTATTTCTTAATTTTATTATATAAGAAGTGTCCCCGGATTTTGCCCATTCAGTAGCTAAGCATGGTTGTAATTTATAATTTTCATCTAATTGAATTAATGGTTCAAATACTAATTTAGTAATTTCTTGAACATTTCTATTGTTACTTATTAAAGGATTTATAGAATCATAACTTACAATTTCCATCCTTAAATCTGTAATTATTGAACTTGTCTGAGCTGTTGTTTGGTTTGTTGCACTATCATCCTTTTGAGCATCATCTTTGTAAATCATGTAAATCGCTACTCCAACAATAACAATAACCGCTATAAAAAATACATATTTAATAAAATTTGATTTCATTTTTCTCTCCATTATTTTTTATTTTTACTTATTTATAATATATTAATTTTGTATTTTTTTCAAGATATTTTTACTGTTTATTAAGTAGTTAAAATATAAACTACTTTTAAGCCAATCTTACTTGTTTAAGGCATATATTAACGAAAAAGAGGACTTATAAATAAGCCCCCTGTAATTTATTTTCTTGACTCGATTATTAATTTTATACCAGTCCTATCTTCTCCTTCCACTTGAACTTCTGCAAATGCGGGTATGCAAACTAAATCCACTCCTGATGGTGCTACAAACCCTCTTGCAATTGCTACTGCCTTTACAGCTTGATTTAATGCTCCAGCACCTATTGCTTGCATTTCTGCCTTGTTATTTTCTTTCACCAAACCTGCTATTGCTCCTGCAACTGAGTTTGGATTTGATTTTGATGAGATTTTTAAAACTTCCATTTCTTGCCTCCTATAATTTATTTTTTAGTTCATCTTGTGACTGATATATTTATATTATATTTGGTAAATATTGTAAAGATATTTTACCATTTTTTAGGAGGTTTCTATCGCATAATTTGCTAAGTTTCGACATTTATTTCGTATTTATTCTAATAATCTCCTCTGTTCGATTTGTTTCATCATTTATTTTAAAAACACAACCATTTATCATTGCTTCCCCTTCAGCTAATTTATATCTTTCTGGAAGAGAAGTTAAAAATCTTTTTAAAGAAGCATTTACATTCATTCCAATAACAGATTTTTTTGGTCCTGTCATACCAATATCGGTTATATATGCTGTTCCTTTTTCTAAAATTTTATCATCTGCAGTTTGAACATGTGTATGAGTTCCAAAAATAATATTAAATTTACCATCCATGTAATATCCCATTGCTATTTTTTCTGCTGTTGCTTCTGCATGGAAATCTAGTACAAATATATCTACTTTATCTTTTAATTCGTTATATATATCATTTGCAACTATAAATGGATTTTCTGATAGAACTCCCATTGATGTTCTTCCTATTAAATTAATTACTGCAATATTTTTATTATTTACAGCAAATATGCTATATCCATTACCAGGAAGTCCTCTTGAGTAATTTGCTGGTCTTATTATTTTCTTGTCTTCTATGAAAGAAAAAATATCTTTCTTACCCCAAGTATGGTTTCCCATTGTTATTATATCTGCACCAGCTTTTATTAAGTCATCAAAAATTTTTTTAGTTATACCCATTCCTCCTGCAGCATTTTCTCCATTTATTATACAAAAATCTATATCATATTTTTCTTTAATTTTTGGCAATTCTTTAACAATTTTCCTTACTCCTATTTCTCCAACTATATCCCCTATTGCTAAAATATTCATAATAAATTTCATTCCTTTCTAGCTTAGATGTGAAGAAGTCATAATATAATTTCCTTCAAATTACGCATTCTTTCTAACACGATATATATTATATAAGATAACAAGTAATTTTTCAATAAGAAAAGTGGCTTTGCAATCGCACAAATATAGGAAATTTACCGTTTTTCAATAAAAAAAGAACTCTAAGTAATATACTTAAAGTTCTCTTATATTTTATTTTGCATAATCTACAGTTCTGATTTCTCTTATTAGATTTACTTTTATTTGTCCTGGATAATCCATTTCTTTTTCTATTCTTTGTGCTATATCTCTACCTAAGATTACCATTTGACTATCAGAAATTTTATCTGGTTTTACAATAATTCTTATCTCCCTACCAGCCTGGATTGCATAAGATTTATCTACACCATCAAATGAATCTGCAATAGATTCCAATTCCTGTAATCTCTTTATATATGCTTCTAAAGTTTCACGCCTTGCACCTGGTCTAGATGCTGATATTGCATCTGCAGCTTGAACCAAGACAGCTTCTATTGTTTGTGGTTCTACATCTCCATGGTGTGCTTCCACAGCATTTATTACTGCTGGGTTTTCTTTGTATTTCTTTAATACTTCAACACCAATTTCAACGTGAGTTCCTTCCATATCATGGTCTAAGGCTTTTCCAATATCATGCAATAAACCAGCCCTTCTTGCAAGCTTTGGATCTAACCCTAGTTCTTCTGCCATAATTCTTGCTAGGTTTGAAACTTCTATAGAGTGATTTAAAACATTTTGACCATAACTTGTTCTATATTTTAATTTACCAATTAACTTAATTAAATCTGGATGTAATCCCATAACTCCTGTTTCTAATGTAGCTCTTTCTCCTTCTTCTTTGATAGTATCAGCTAATTCTTCTTTAGCTTTTTCAACCATTTCTTCTATCTTTGCAGGATGAATTCTTCCATCATCAATTAATTTTTCAAGAGCAATTCTAGCAACTTCTCTTCTTAATGGGTCAAATCCTGAAATTACTACAGCTTCTGGAGTATCATCAATAATTAAGTCAACACCTGTTAATGTTTCAATAGCTTTAATATTTCTTCCTTCTCTACCTATAATTCTACCTTTCATATCATCATTTGGAAGAGAAACTATTGAAACTGTAGTTTCCTGTGAATGGTCTGCAGCACATTTTTGAATAGAATATCCAATAATTTCTTTTGCCATTTTATCTGATTGTTCTTTAAATTCTTTTTCTTTTTCTTTTATTAAAACAGCTTTTTCATTAGTTAGTTGTTCATCAAGCTCTTTTAATAACTGTTGTTTTGCTTCTTCAGAAGTTAAATTAGATATTCTTTCTAATTCTTGTTTCTGCATAGAAATTATTTTTTCCAAATTTGTTTTTTCATTTTCTAAGTCTTGTCTTCTTTGTTCTAATTCTTGTTCTTTTTTCTCCAAATTGTCTGATTTTTTATCTATTGTCTCTTCTCTTTGGAACAATCTTTTTTCTTGACTTTGTATTTCGCCTCTTCTTTCTTTAATCTCTTTATCTAATTCATTTCTTGCATTCATGATTTCTTCTTTTGCTTTAAATATTTCTTCTTTTTTCTTATTTTCAGCATCTTTATTAGCAGCCTCGATTATTTTCTTAGCTTCTTCTTCAGCACTTTGAATTTTAGATTCTGCTATCTTTTTTCTGTAAGTAAAACCTACAAAAAAGAATATAACAGCAGAGATTATAATAGAAGCGATAATGATTATTGTGTATATCATAACCCCTCTACCTCTTTCTATTAAATTTTCAATGTACAGTGTAAATATATATAAATAATATTTAAAAATATATTTTTACTCACAATATAATTTTATCTTTAATATGCAATACTGTCAAGGGTTATTTATGTAAATTTTTATATTTTGCATGCACAAAAATACACCTGTAAATGTTAAATTATTCAATCTAACATTTAAGGTGTATTTGATCATTTTTATTTTTTTCAGTTATAATTATCTAACTTTATCAGCTATTTCTTTTTCCATTCTTGCTAAGAATTCATCAACATCTACTGCTCCAATATCTCCTTCTTTTCTAGATCTTACAGATACTGTGTTAGAATTAACTTCTTTATCTCCTACAACTAGCATATATGGTGTTTTCTTTAATTGTGCTTCACGAATCTTATATCCTATCTTCTCGTTTCTATCATCAACTTCTACTCTTATTTTAGCTTTTCTATATTTTTCTTCTATCTTCTTTGCATATTCAACCTGAGCATCAGAAATTGGCAATACTTTTGCTTGTGTTGGTGCTACCCATAAAGGTAAAGCTCCTTTTGTTTCTTCTAATAAGAAAGCCATAAATCTATCTGAAGAACCTAGAATTGCTCTATGAATTACAACTGGTCTATGTTGTTTTCCATCTTCTCCAACATATGTTAAATCAAATCTTTCTGGTAATGCGAAGTCTAATTGACATGTTGGAATTGTAACATCATGGTTTAGAGCTGTTCTTATTTGTATATCAATCTTTGGTCCATAAAAAGCTGCTTCTCCTTCTGCTTCGTAGAAATCGATATTTAATTCTTTTAGAATTTGTCTTAATTGACTTTCTGCTGTCTCCCACATTTCATCATTGTCTATATATTTTTCTACATTTTTCTTATCTCTTAAAGATAATCTAAATTTAAATGCTGATGCTGGGAATCCAAAGTCTTTTTGATATACTTCAAAAATTAAGTTTATAACTTTTCCAACTTCATCTTTTATTTGGTCAGGTCTTACAAATAAATGAGCATCATTTTGGCACATTTCTCTAACTCTCTCTAGTCCACAAACGCTTCCGCTTGCTTCATATCTAAAGTCATGTGCTAATTCACCAATTCTTATTGGTAAATCTCTATATGAGTGTAATTTATTTTTGTAAATTAGCATATGATGTGGACAGTTCATTGGTCTTAATACCATTTCTTCATTGTCCATCTTCATTGCTGGGAACATATCTTCTTTGTAGTGGTCCCAATGTCCACTTGTTTTATATAATTCAACATTTGCAAGTGATGGTGTATATACATGTTTATATCCAAGTTCTATTTCTTTATCTTGAATATATCTTTCTAGAATTCTTCTTATTGTTGCTCCATCTGGTAAATACATTGGAAGGCCTGCACCAACAAGTTCGTGTGTCATAAATAAATCTAATTCTTTACCAAGTTTTCTATGGTCTCTTTCTTTTGCTTCTTCTAGTAATTTTAAATAATCATCTAATTGAGATTTTTTAGGGAATGATATTCCATAAACTCTTTGAAGCATTTTGTTTTTTTCGTTACCTCTCCAATATGCACCTGAGGCAGATAATAGTTTTACAACTTTTACTTTTCCTGTACTCATTAAATGAGGACCAGCACATAAATCTACAAATTCACCTTGTTTATAGAATGATATTTCATCACCTTCTGGTATATCTCCAATTAATTCTATTTTATATGGTTCATCATGTTCTTCCATGAATTTAATTGCTTCTTCTCTTGATAAAGTAAATTTTTCTATTGGTAAATCTTCTTTTATTATTTTTTTCATTTCTTCTTCTATTTTTTCGAAATCCTCTTCTGAGAAATGCTTATCTGTGTCGAAATCATAATAGAATCCATTTTCTATTGCAGGACCTATTGTTAATTTTACATCTTTATATAATCTTTTTATAGCTTGTGCCATAATATGTGATGTTGTATGCCAATATGCTTTTTTTCCTTCTTCATCATCATCTTGGAAAGTATGGATAACTAGATTACAATCTTCGTTTAATTCAAATCTTAAGTCTTTAACTTGTCCATTAACTTCTCCACAAGTAGCTACTCTTGCTAATCCTTCACTAATTTTTTTTGCTACATCTATTATAGATGTTCCTTTTTCAACCTCCATAACAGATCCATCTTTTAAGCTTACTTTTACCATAAAATATCCCTCCTTCTGCCATTAGGAATTTATCTCTTCATTATGCTTTTTGCATATTAATTGCATTTCTGGAAACTTAGGCCTACATAATATTATCGTTTCCTTTGCAATTAAATATTATTTAGCACATAAGAAAACACTCCTATGGCTATTAATCATCCATAGGAGTGCTATATTGCACGGTTCCATCCCATTTTTTTTACTTAATTTAAAGATGATATTAAAATTTAAAACGTTTAGCTTAGCTAAAAGAGGTAGTTTTTCAAATATGTTTTCTAAAATTGGCTTACAGCCCATGACCAATTCTCTCTTGTAGTAACCTTTATTTTACTTTGTCTCTTATACGTTTTTTATAAATTTGATAATATTTTACCCTTTTTTTGTGCGTTAGTCAAGAATTTATTCTATAGAAATTAATCAAAAAAATTAAATATTTTAATTTTATATACATTGTTTTTATTTATTTTTTTATAAAATAAATAAAATAATGTAACTTTAATTTCTTAAAATTTTATTATTTTTTCCCAACTTAATCCTTCTTTTCCAAAATGTCCATAATTTGTTGTTTTCTTATAAATTGGTTTTTGCAAATCTAAATATCTAATAATTCCTATAGGTGTTAAGTCAAAAGTCTTCTCTATTTTGCTTATAATTTCTCCTCTAACGACACCTATACATGCTTTTTTATTTGCTAAACATTTGCTATTTATTTTTCTAAACTCTTCATCTGTTTCACTTGCATATAATTTATTTAAAAATTCTTCACTTAAGCAAACATTGGTTGTCGAAACAATTTGTAATTTTTTTTTTATAATATCTAAAATTTCTTGTTTATGCTCATATGCAATAGGTTTTATCATAAATAAACTATATTCCATTTTTATACTCCTAATTTTAATATTTTATAACTTCTAGGCAAAAATTTGTGAAATCACAAAATTTTTCAAATTCATTTTTTATCATTTTAGTAATTTTATCCATCGTTTTATAAGCCATGTCAAATTCATCTTTAGAAATTAATTTTTTGCTCAGAGCCTCTTCCAACTCATTTTCATCAAGTGAATAAAATTCTCCATTTGGTAATACCACAACATCTAAATATAAATCTTCACTATATGGTATTCCATCATCATATTTACATACATATCTGTTTATGTCAAAATACCATTGTAATATATTCCAATTTTTATCATACATAACGGTTATACAATAATTTTCTTTTTTTGGGAAAATTGTCATCAATTTATAATTTTTCGCAATCAATAATGTTTTACTACCATCTGGCCTAGTACCTACAAACTCATTTTGTAAATCTTTTATTTTTATAAGACCAACTTTTCCTATAAAGCCCATATTATCAATATCTTTTATTTTGAAATCTTTTTTTAATATATTTTTATCATATCTTCGGTCTGCATAATGTACTTTCACTTTATCTCTCCCTTAATAATTGCATTAAATTATTATATTTTTCTTTGAGTTCATTTTTTACATATTCAAACTCTATCTTATTCCAACTTCTCTGTAGTTTATTTTCTATTCCATCCGCTCCATCATCTATTGAACATTGTCTCCTACCATACCAAGCATAAAACAAAGTAAGCGGATGCTGAAATTGAGCAACCGAATCAGCTGTCGCTACAATTTTTTCTTCTATTGTTTTTCTTTGAGAATCCGTTGAACCTCTATGATTTTTTATACATTCCTCTATTAGACTAATTTTTTCTTTCGGAATTTTATACTTTTCTAAAAAACCTCTTGCATACTTAGCTCCTGAAATATGATGATTTTTTCTATCACCTAAAATTTTTGTTACATCATGCAAATAAGCTGCTATCTCTACAACTTGAATATCAGCATTCATTTTTTTGCCATTTCTTTTGAAATATTTACTACTGGAATAATATGATACTTCATTCTATCATCTTTACAAATATCATTTAATAATATCTCAATATCATTAATAATTTTTTCATATTCCATTTCTTCCAATTTCTACACCCCCTTTTGTTATAATTACTGATTCTCTTTTTTCTTTTATGTTTTTCTAATTTAACCATTTTGTTTTAAAACGATCATATTTTTTCTTTTGAAAACTATAAAAGCATTATAAATACTAATATTGTATTATATATATAATTTCTTTACTCAAAAAGCAAATACTTATTTTTTATATATCCCATAAATTTTATTTATATAGAAAATAAATTTGCCACATGTGTACAATTACTTTGCAATCAAAAAGACCCAACCTTGTTATATAAATTAAAACCTTAGATTTTTCTATATAAAAAAAGCACTTTTATAGGCTTTTCAGCTTATAAAAGTGCTTAAATGTTTTCAGCTTTTTTTATATTTTATACTTTCTCAAGTTCTGGATTTTCTTGAACATCGCTAATTTTAATATCTCTAACGTGGTCAATTTTCTCCCATTTTGTATCTCTCTTAAATAATACTTTAAAGTTAATTAAAAGCCATGAACCTAGGAATAAAGGATAACATAATAGTCCTTTTATCATAGGTTTAATTGGTCTTTTATCCAATTTCATTATTAATATACCACTTAAGATTGGTAAGAAGAATGTTGGAATAATGTATCTTGCATAATTTGCTAGTAAATCCATTGTTGTCATACCATTATTTAAATACATAATTGCATTTATTAATAGTAAAATTAAAGTAACTACGAACATTGGTATACTACCTAAAATATATAATAAACCATCAAAGTTCATTAATGTTTTATATTTCTTTACACCTTTTGCAAGTTCCTTAGTATATTTTTGAATACATTGGATATGTCCAACACTCCATCTTGTTCTTTGTGACCAAGATTGTCTAAATCCTACTGGTTGTTCATCATAAACTATTGCATCTGTTGCCCAACCAAGTTTTTTACCTTTTATAATTCTTTTAAGAGAAAACTCTATATCTTCTGTTAATGTTTGTGTATCCCAACCATTTGGCTTAATTACATCAAATCTTACCATAAAACCTGTACCATTTAATAATGGTGATAATCCTAAATTATATCTAGCTAAATGGTAGAAACGGTGCATTGTCCAATAGAATATTGCATAACCAGCTGTTACCCAACTATCTGTTGGATTTTTTATATCTCTATATCCTTGAACAACATCTTCACCTTGGCATAATTTTTTATTCATTGCTTTTATAAAGCCTTTATCTACTATATTATCTGCATCAAATACAAAGAATGCATCATATGGAGCATTTTCCTGTATTTTTTGTTGTAGAAACCATTGTAATGCATATCCTTTTGTTTTCTTTTCACTATCAAATCTTTCGTATACAATGGCTCCTTTTTCTCTAGCAATTTTTGCAGTATTATCTGTACAGTTATCTGCAATTACATATATATCGTATAATTCTTTAGGATAATCTTGATTTTTTAAACTTTCTATTAAGTTGCCTACTACAGCCTCTTCATTGTGTGCAGGAATAATTGCCATAAATCTATGATTTTTATTTACTAGTAAAGGTTTTTCTTTTAATTTTACAAGCGAACAAATACTTATCATTAATTGGTACAACCAAAATATTGTAAGTATCCAAACTAATGCTTGTTGAACTATATATAAATATTCCATCTTTTCCCTCTCTTTTTATTATTTATTCTATATTATTCACTACAATTTAAATTATACTACCTTTATACTATTTTTGCAACTTTTGACAAAATTTAAGAATATCTTAATATTTTATTGTTTATTTTCATCTACATCTTTCATTGATAAGTTTATTCTACCTTGTTCATCTATCTCTATTACTTTTACTTTAACTGTATCTCCTACATGAAGTACATCTTCTATATTCTTTATTCTTTCTTTTGAAATTTTTGAAATGTGAACTAGTCCTTCTTTGCCAGCACCTAAATCTACAAAAGCTCCAAAATTCATGATTTTTATTACTTTTCCTGTATATACTTGTCCCACTTCGATTTCTCTTACCATGTCTTCTATTATTTCTTTTGCTCTCTTAGCTTGACTTTCTTCTGAAGAATATATGAATACTTGTCCATCTTCTTGAATATCTATTTTTACGCCTGTTTCTTCTATTATTTTATTAATTGTCTTTCCACCAGTACCTATTACATCTTTTATTTTATCTACTTTAATTTTCATATTAACAATTTTTGGTGCATATTTTGAAATTTCTTTTCTAGGCTCTGGTAATTTCTTTAACATAATTTCTTCTAGAATATATTTACGAGCTTTTCTAGTTCTTTCGAATGCATCTCTAATTATGTCATAAGTTAAACCATCTATTTTAATATCAACTTGTATTGCTGTTATTCCTTTTTCTGTTCCACCAACTTTAAAGTCCATATCACCAAAGAAATCTTCTATTCCTTGAATATCTGTTAGCATTACATAATCTGAACCATCTGGGGCTGTTATAAGTCCTGTTGAAATTCCTGCAACTGGTCTTTTAATTGGTACACCAGCATCCATTAATGCTAATGTACTTGCACAAATACTTGCTTGTGATGTTGAACCATTAGAAGATAATACTTCTGATACAACTCTTATTGCATATGGAAATTCCTCTTCACTTGGTATTACTGGTGCTAATGCTTTTTCTGCTAAAGCTCCATGTCCAATTTCTCTTCTTCCTGGTCCTCTTGATGGTCTTGCTTCTCCAACACTGTAGCTTGGGAAATTATATTGGTGCATATATCTCTTATGGTCTTCTGTATCTATTCCATCAAAAGTTTGCTCTTCTGATACCGTTCCTAATGTTGCAACAGATAATACTTGTGTTTGACCTCTTGTAAATAATGCACTACCATGAACTCTTGGAAGTAATCCAACTTCACATGATAATGGTCTAATTTCATCAATCTTTCTTCCATCAGGTCTTCTATGTTCATTATATATCATTGCTCTTACACATTTTTTCTCCAAATCATGAATACTTGTTGCTAAATCTGGCATTTTCTCTTCTGCTGCTTCTTCGCCATATTTATTTGTGTAATATTCAACAACTTCATCTGTTAATTTATCTATATTGTCATCTCTTACTTCTTTATCTACAGCTTGAATTGCAACTTTCATTTTTTCTTCGAAGTTTTCTTCTATTTCTTTATATACTTCTTCATCTACTGCAAATGATTTATATTCAAATTTTGGCTTTCCTATTTCTTCTTTCATTTTGCTTATAAATGCACATAATTTTTTAATTTCTACATGTGCTTCTTTTATTGCTTCTAACATTGTATCATCTGGTATTTCATCTGCTCCGGCTTCTATCATTGTTATTTTTTCTTCAGTTCCAGCTACTGTAAGAGTTAATCTACTATTTTTTCTTTGTTCCTCTGTTGGATTAATAATAATTTCATCATTTACATATCCTACTGCTACTGCTGCTGTTGGACCTCCAAATGGAATATCTGATATTGACAATGCTGCTGATGCACCAATCATTGCACATATTTCTGGTTGATTGTCTTGTTCTACTGAAAGAACTGTTGCTACAACACATACATCATTTCTAAAATCTTTTGGGAATAATGGTCTTAATGGTCTGTCTATTGCTCTTGATGTAAGTATTGCTTTATCACTTGGTTTTCCCTCTCTTTTTGTATAACTTCCTGGTATTTTTCCTACTGAATATAATTTTTCCTCGTAATCTACTGATAATGGGAAGAAATCTATCCCATCTCTTGGTTCTTTTGATGCAGTAACATCTACTAATACTACTGTATCTCCATATCTTACCAAAACACTTCCATTTGCTAAACCTGCTAGCTTACCTGTCTCTAAAGAAAGTTTTCTTCCTGCAAGTTCTGTTTCATAAACTTTATACATTTTCATCTCTCCTCTAATAATTAATTTTACTTATTTATTATTAGATGTAACCTCTATTCTAAATTATCTAAAATAGTTCAGAATACAAGCTACCTTCTAAAATAATAAATAAGTATTTATGTTAAACTTTAAAAGTTATAACCCAATTTTAATTATATAATTTTAGGGCGTACTGATAACGCCCTAAAGTTGTATACTATTTTCTTAAACCTAATTTTGCTATTAAATCTCTATATCTTTGAACATCTTTTCTAGCTAAATAGTTTAATAAATTTCTTCTTTTACCAACCATTTTTAAAAGTCCTCTTCTAGAGTGATTGTCTTTTTTGTGAACTTTTAAATGTTCTGTTAATTCATTAATTCTTTCTGTTAAAAGAGCTACTTGTACTTCTGGTGAACCAGTATCTTTTTCATCTCTTTTATAAGTATTAATAACTTCTTGTTTTCTTTCCTTTGTCATGTTTACACCTCCCATAATTCCTATTCCTTAAACTGAGCTAAAGTTAGGTGTGTTATATCCTAAAGCTAAGTATAAGGTTGCTTTCAATATTTTACTATATTTCTATATAAAAATCAAGTAAAATTCTTATTTATATTGCCATTATTTTGTAATTTTTTTATAATATACTTGGTGATTTTATGAATTTATCTTATAAAATAAAGGAAACTGATAAATTTAACAATGTTTTTCACGTTTTAAAAGAACAATTTTTATTGTCTGACAGATTAATTACAAAGCTTAAAAAAGTAAATAAAATTTATTTAAATAATCTTCCAACATATACCAGGAAGTTAGTAAATATTGGCGATACAATATCTGTTACAATTGATTTTGAAGAAGATAATTCTAATATAGTTGCAACAGAAATGCCATTAGATATTATTTATGAAGATGACTATTTACTAGTTATTAACAAACCTGCAAGTATCGCAATTCATCCTTCAATTTTACATTATAGTGATAGTTTATCCAATGGTGTCAAATTTTATTTTGATAAAATAGGTTTAAAGAAAAAAATTAGAATTGTAAACAGGCTGGATAGGAACACTTCTGGACTTGTTATTTTTGCGAAAAATGAATATATACAGGAATGTTTAATTAGGCAAATGAAAACAAAAGAATTTAAAAAAGAATATTTAGCAATTGTAGAAGGTATTTTAGATAAAAAATCTGGAACATTGGATTACCCAATTGCAAGAAAAGAAGGTAGCATTATAGAAAGATGTGTTTCTCCAAATGGTGATAAAGCCATTACACATTATGAAGTATTAAAAACTTTTAACAACCTTTCATTGGTACACATTGTATTAGAAACAGGTAGAACACATCAAATAAGAGTTCATTTTAGCCATATTGGACATCCGGTTTTAGGAGACACTCTATATGGGAATCCTTCTAAATTAATTAATAGACAAGCTCTACATAGCTATAGAATTACTTTTACACATCCAATTTTTAAAAAAGTTATGACCTTGGAAGCTCCTCTGAACTTTAAGGACAGACCTTAAAGTTCATCTGGTTTCCATAAACTTTGAACTTTGGGGACGGACCTTAAAGTTCATCTGGTTTCCATAAAACTTAAAAATTTTATTTAATATAAAAAGCAACAAAAATAGGCTGCATTTACAGCCTATTTTTGATATATAAGTAAATCTATAAGCCGGGTTCTGTCTTGGACAGTCATTTATCTATTCCATATGTTACCATATGGCTCAAGCCACCAATAAGAGGATGACGAGCAGTCTTAACCCTCAAGCTCGGTGTTGCTCCAGATGGGGTTTACATTGACCAGATATGTCACCATATCTGCGGTAAGCTCTTACCTCACCTTTTCACCCTTACCATTTCTGGCGGTTATTTTCTGTTGCACTTTCCTTAAGGTTTCCCTCACTGGACGTTATCCAGCATCATTGCTCTATGGAGCCCGGACTTTCCTCGTACGCTGCCTTTCGACCTTGCTATACGCGACTGTCTAATTTACTCTTATTTATTTTAACATTTTTGAAAAAAATGTCAACTACAGTATTATCAATTCTTCCATTAAATTTTTATATTTTATAAACAATAAATCTTTATCATGTGAATCTACAGCATTTTTAAATTCTTGTAGCAAAACATACGATTTACTTATATTATATTCCTTTTCGGAGTTATTTGTATTATTTACAACAGGTTCAAAATTTTGAACTGCCAAATCCAAATTATTTTTTAAACCTTCCCAATTCTCTAAGTCAATATTTACATATGCATGCATTACTTCTACTTTAGTTTTGGCTATTGCCAAATCTTGTTCATTATTCGTTATTTTTTCTAAAAAAGTTGGTATATAGTCATATAACTTTGACAAACTATTAAGTGTCTCTGTTCTATTTTCCGATTTTACATTAGTAATACATGTATTAATTAAATCACTAAATTCTGTTAATTTATTGTTGTCTACATTTGCTTTATATAAATCCACAATTATAGATGGCCAAATATTATTTAAATTTTCAACTTGCATTTTTAAATTATCCCAATTAATTGTTTTATCAGAATTTAAAACCATATTTGGAATCATTGTATATTGTATTACATTATTACTAGAATCCTCACTTGAAGTTTCCTCATCTGCTGACAATACCTCATTTAAATTTTCTGTTTTTTCGATTTTAGCATCATATTGTTTTAAATCTATATCATTTATACTATTTAGCATTAGCATAATGTAATCATCTAAATATTCTATTTCTGAAATATTTTTATCACTCAATTCCTCTTCTTCAGTTTTTTGTTTTGAACAACCAGAAATTGAAAATATCATTAAAGCTATAAAACATAGAACAATTAATATTTGCAAACTTTTCTTTATCATATTCCCTCCAAAACCTTTTTTCATATTATTTCCAAAAATTGATTTTGTATACTAATGCATAAATATTTTTTTAATACAAATACTATTTTAAAAGGAGTTTTAACATTGGTAAGTGTAAATTTATATAGTACGAGAAGTGGTGATATAAAAAATTTTTTAGAAAGTTTTTTTAATGAGCCCATTAAATTGAAAGATGATTTAAATTGGTCAAAAAAATACAACAATCCCATAGAGATTGTTGATATAATTGGTAGTTTTATTGATAATAACTATAAATATAAAATTGGAATGTGGATTTCTCTTGACCCAGGAATCTTAATTAACATTACAGACCATAATGCTGATTTAATTATAAGATATATGTTTGAACGTTTTCCATATTAGCTATTTTTCCATAATAATTGTATCTGGCCCATCATTTATTAATGAAACTTCCATATGAGCTCCAAATATTCCTTTTTCCACTTTTTTTATTCCATTCTCTTTACATTTTTCCATAAAATATTCATAAAGTTCATTTGCTTTTTTAGGTTCCTCTGCTTCTATAAAACTTGGTCTATTACCATCTTTTGTGTTTCCGTATAAAGTAAATTGTGAAATTATAAGCAATTCCCCATTAATATCTTTTATAGATAAATTCATCTTACCATTTTCATCTTCAAATATTCTTAAATTACATAGTTTTCTAGAAAGATAATCCGCATTTTCTTTTGTATCACCTTTTTTTACACCAAGCAACACCATATATCCTTTGCCTATTTCTCCTACAGTTTTACCATCCACTTCTACTTTTGATTTAATTACTCTTTGTATAACTAATTTCATTTTTTCACTCCTTAAAAATAATACTCTTGCACGATTTCATACAAGAGTATTATTTATTTTTAATCTTGCTTTGCACCACATTTTGGACAATATTTAAAATCTTCATCCATTTCATAATTACAATTTTTACATCTAATTTTATCTTTTAAACTCATAATTTCTTTGTTTGCTTGTTCAATTTGTTCATGTATTGTATCTAATTTATTTAATTCTTCTTGTATGTCTTCTTCTAACATTTCCTCTTGTGCTGCATATTTTTGATAAACAATTTTTCCTATTTCTTTATATACTTCTTCCGCATTTGATTTATATGTGTTAATTGCCATTTTTAATTTTGTTTCTTTTGCAATTTTACTTGTTTTTTCTGCTGTTACCTTATATGTTTCTGATGCCTTTTTTCCAATTTTATCAAAAAAATCCATAATAATTTCTCCTTTACTCAAATTTTTTATCACGTGTCATTAGCATAGTAACTGCTTCTTTAGGGTCTAGATTATTATATAATATATCATAAACTCCATTTACAATTGGCATTTCTATATTATGAATTTTAGCAAGTTCGTATGCTGCTTCTATATTATCTATACTCTCTATTACCATCCCAACTTCTTTTCTTGCCTCTTCTATTGTTTTTCCTTGTCCAATTAATTTTCCTGCTCTTCTATTTCTACTATGCTCACTTAGACATGTTACTATTAAATCGCCTAAACCACTTAAGCCATAGAAAGTATCTTTATTTCCACCTAATGTTACTCCTAACCTAGTAATTTCTCCTAAACCTCTTGTTATTAGAGCGGCAAAAGAATTATCTCCTAATCCTAAACCAGCTGCAACACCGGCACAAAAAGCTATGATATTTTTAAACGCTCCTCCAATTTCAACTCCTCTTATATCACGTGAAGTATATATTCTTAATTCTGGACTCATAAAAGAGTTTTGAATATCAAATAAAAGTTCATCATCATTAGAGGCAATTACCATTACTGTTGGAATCCCTATACTAACTTCTTCAGCATGACTTGGTCCAGAAAAAGCACCTATTCTTGCATTTGGTATTTCCTGTCTTACAACTTCATCCAATGGTAATAACGTTTCTTTTTCAAAGCCTTTAGAACACATTATTATTGGTTGATTAGTTACATATTGTTTATATTTTTTTACATTCTCACGAGTAAATTTTGATGGTGTAACATGTAATATTAATTCTGACCCATCTATTGCATCTTTATATTCTGTGTATGCTGTAATTCCATCAGGTATCGTTACATTTGGTAAAAACTTACACTTTCTTTCATTATTTATTAAATCTGCTTCGCTTTCTGAATGTGACCATAATTTTATTTGATGTCCTAATTTTGATAAATGAATAGCTAATGCTACTCCCCAACTTCCACTACCTATTATTGCAATTTTTTTCATTTGTTTTCCTCCTACTTTTTAAAACTTACTTTGTTTTCTGAACCATTTAATATTCTTTTTATATTTGTTCTATGGTTAAATATTACTATTACAGCTAATATAACACTAAATATAAAATAGCCATTTCCTAATCCTGAAAAACTTGGCACAATATAATAATTTTCGCCAATGAATAGTGTAAGGATTGGGAATAATACTGCTGCAGCTATTGCTCCCAACGAAACCATTCTTGTTAAAGCTATCAATACTATTCCAAATACTAAACAAATTAAACCAATCTGCCAATTTGTTATTAAAAGAATACCTAAAGATGTTGCAACACCTTTTCCCCCTTTAAATCCAAAAAATATTGGAAAAGTATGTCCTAAAACAACTGCTACTCCAGCGATTTGTACTAATAATGCTGCATTTGTATTTTCTCCTAATATTTTACCAATAATAATTGCTATAACAATGGAAACAACACCTTTTAATATATCACAAATTAAAGTAATTGCGGCATATTTTTTTCCTAAATTCCTTAGCATATTCGTAGTTCCAGCATTACCACTACCTTTTTCTCTTATATCATATCCAGCCCTTTTCTTACTTATTAAAATTGAAAAATTAATGCTTCCTATTAAATACGCTATTATTAACATTACAACATATTCCATATAAATTCCTCCTATTTAGTCTCTATAGTTTTTCCTTTTTCTCTTACTATTAGTCTTATTGGTGTTCCAGTAAGTTTAAATTCACTTCTTATTTGGTTCATTAAATACCTTTGGTAAGAAAAGTGAAATAACTTTTTAACATTTACAAAAATTACAAAAGTTGGTGGTTTAGTAGAAGCTTGAGTTGCATATAAAATTTTTAATCTACGTCCTCTATCTGTTGGTGGTTGTCTAACTGCTACTGCCTCATTAATTATTTGATTTAGTGTAGCTGTAGGTATTCTTATTGCATTTTGGTTAGCAACAATATTTATCATTTCAAATAATTTATTTATTCTTTGACCAGTTTTGGCTGAAATAAATATAATTGGTGCATATGAAATATATGATAATTTATTGTATACTTCTTTTTTATATTTTTCTAATGTTCCATTATCTTTTTCCAAAGCATCCCATTTGTTAACAACAATTATTATACCTTTTCCCGCTTCATGTGCTTCACCCGCGATCTTAGTATCTTGGTCTGAAACCCCTTCTGTTGCATCTATTAATAATAAACATACATCAGCTCTTTCTATTGCTAGTTTTGAACGCATTACACTGTATCTCTCTATATTTTCTGTTACTTTTGATTTTCTTCTAATTCCTGCAGTATCTATAAATACATATTTTCCATATTCATTTTCAAAATTTGAATCTACTGCATCCCTTGTTGTTCCGGCTACATTACTTACAATTACTCTATTTTCTCCTAAAATCTTATTAATTAAAGATGATTTTCCAACATTTGGCTTTCCTATTACCGCTACTTTTATTTCTGTTCCTAAATCTTCCTCTTCCTTTTCTTCTGGGAATTTATCGTAAATTGCATCTAGCACATCTCCAAGTCCTTTTGCATTTGTAGCTGATATTGCATATGGGTCACCTAATCCTAAATTATAAAATTCATATATTTCATCTTCTACTTTTCCAAAAGAATCTGATTTATTACATACTAATACTACTGGTTTCTTCGCTTTCTTTAACATAATTGCAATATCTTGGTCTGCTGCTGTTACCCCCTGTTTAATATCTGTCATAAAAATAATTACATCTGCTACATCTATTGCAATATTTGCTTGTGTCCTCATTTGTACTAAAATTTCATCATTTGATTCTGGTTCTATTCCACCAGTATCTATTAATGTAAATTCTCTCCCTCTCCAGTTAGCTTCTCCATATACTCTATCTCTCGTAACACCAGGAGTATCTTCTACGATTGATATTCTTTTTCCTACTATATAATTAAAAAATGTTGACTTTCCAACATTTGGTTTTCCTATTATTGCCACAATCGGTTTTGCCATTTATTTCACCTCTCGCTCACATTTTATACTATTTAATTATTCAAGTCAATAATTTGGTAAAATCCTTCATTTCGTTTTGTGATGTATTTTAATTAGAAAACAAAAAGGACTAAAACATTAATTACTTAATATTTTAGTCCTTTCTACTCTTAATCATTATAATTCATTAATTATTTGCTGTTTTTGTTTCCTTAACTACAACTTCTTCTCCATTATAATATCCACATGTTGGGCAAACTCTGTGTGGCATTACAGGTTCATGGCAATGTGAGCATGTTGTAAATTTTGGAGTTTCTAATTTCCATGTTGATCTTCTTTTATGAGTTCTTTGTTTTGACCATCTTCTTTTTGGTTGTGCCATTTTTATTCCCCCCTTTAACATAAGATATTTATATATCTATTTAATTTTTCTCATAAATTCCATTACTGTATTAGTATACTAGTATTTTTAATTTTTGTCAATAGTAAATCACTAGAATTTTTATTTGCTTATAATATATATGTAAAGAAACCCCTATTACAGAGGTTTCTTTACTGGTACCTAGAACTCAACCCACTTGATGTCGGTGCGCCCCTTGGTGCTAGGCACCTTGGTTTGCAGTACGATTACCGCACGAACAGCACCTTCTCGGTTCCGACCGAATCCATCAGAATTATACAGTCTTCTAAGGTGAAGTCTGCCATCTCTCACCCTGCAAAGGTTGTATTCGCAGGATTTATTGAATACTTCCGTGACTCGAGAGGATACCCAATAAGGCACAGCACAATCTTCGTGTTCGTAATCGAACCTTTCCAACACCGAACGTGTCAGGCTAAAAGCCGCAATAACACCGGGTTGAATGAACATGTCCCTACAAATCCTATCCAAGATACCTGGACCAAAGTCCATGCCATTCGGTCCACCCAGCTTAAGCAATGTAGTAGAAGGATCTACCACATAAACCGGATGACCGCCCGACTTCTTGTCTTCTGCAAGACCAACAAGCTTTGCGCAAAGTTGATGAGGCTTTACAGGAAGCTGACTTGACTTTGCAGAAATCGGACTTAACCAGTCATTTCCTGTAAATTCTTGAGGATATTTCCAACCACTAAATTCCGCAGGAATCACAGTACACCGATCACGGGGGATAGAAACCCGAATCTTCTTTCTCTTATCGAGATCTTCAAGATTCGTGTATTCTGGAACCTTCATTTTAATCCTTTCTATTGGAGTACCATTTCAATATAGCTAATGCCATACATTATTATTTTATCACAATTTACATAATTTAGCAATGTTTATTTGTTGCAATATACTGTATTTTTGCAATACACTGTATTTTTAATGTCAACTTTGTTTATTGCAATCTATTCTATTTTTGATATTTTAAAATTATCATAATCTATTTCATATTTATGAGCAGATTCGCTATTAGTCTTTATCGAAATAGAATTGTCTTCTCCATTTAATGAAGCATCTAATCCTGTTTCTTTTAATCGTTCCACTGTTACTAAACCTTTTACTTGATTAATTTTATTCGTATCACCAGAAGCTTGCTCTATTAATGCTTTGTATTCATCCCTATTTTGTAAATCATCCTTTGCTAGATTTAAAGCTCTTTGGACTTGCGCTTTAAATTCATCTTCATCAAATGCATCAACTATTCGACTCCATTTTAAACTTCCTTGATAGTTTATTGTATTAACATCAATTCCTAAATTTTGAACCTTTTCATTATATAAGCTCTTTAGTCTATCTATAAGTGCATTATACAAAGATTTTAAATCCTCCACATTCATTGCATTAACACTTACAGCATTATCAGAATTTAACTCATCCACATCTACCTCTGATGTAAATTCTTTCTTATCACTTAAATTAATTTCATTTGTTTTATTTCCATCAAGATTTTCAAACTTAGCATTTATACTTAACTCGTTTGATTCAATAATACCATCTAATTCTATTGTTAAGGCATTTCTATTAGTTGTTGTTTCTCCAGTCTTTGAAACATATTCTATGTATAATGAATTCTTACTATCAGATGTATTTCTTTCGATTGTAAGAGTATCATTTATATTATTGCCATCATTAGAAGTTTTTGTTACTATTACTTTTTGGTTATTTTCAGATATAATATTATCAATTGTATAGTTAAAATCCTTGCTTTCAATTCTAGTTGTTACAAGTTGTCTATTACTCTCATAAACCGTGATTTTAACAACATCATTAGTCTGTTGTTCCCTTTTTAATGCATCTATTTTCTCCTGTATATTTTGTTTTAATTGAACAGTATATGATGGGTCCATTTGTAAAAATTGAACTATATATTTTAAAGTTAATTCATCTTCCATTAAAGTTTCTAAAAAACTGATTTTTAATGAAGCTATTTCTTGTCCTGTTAAGCTTAAAGCATATGCATTAGTAACAATATTTTGTCCATTTACTGTTAAATTAACTTTTGATTGTTTTGAGTAGTGATTTTCTTGTATTTCAGAATTTAATAAATTTTGATATGTAGATAAAATCTTAGACTTATCTTCAGCATTCATGTTTTTATAAATATTATAGTCTATTCTACTAAATTGATTTGGAATATTATCTGCATTTTGTACACCTAATTTATTATAAATATCTCTTAAATTTTCATTTTTTACAACTAAATATTTATATACTACTTCATCAGATTTTATGCCATAATTATTATCATTTTTTATTATGTTAAATTTAAATTGTTCCTGGTCATTATATGAAATTTTAGTTTCTACTTCTTGTTTTTTCTCTGATAAATTACTTTTGGTTTCATAGGTTAATTTTAAATTATTTAAGAACTCATCAAATTCTTTCGTATCACTTTCTGAATTATCTGCCATTCCAGTTTTTATAGTTAATTCCCCAGTACCATTATATGGATTATTATCTATTTTTTGATAATACCTATCTAATAAATTTGTATCAAAAACATTTGCTATTGAACCATTCTGATAAAGATATTTATAAAATAATTCATTTGTACTTTTAAAAGTATCTGTTGCATAATTTAAATAGAATAAAATTCCTCCTATTATTACAAGTAAAACAATTGAGATAGAAAGTACTATAATTAATATTCTTTTCTTTCTTCCCATCATATCCTTTTCCCCCCATCTTTTGTACTATGTTTAATCTATATTTTTTCTCTCTGTTTAACTACTTCGTACATTATAATTCCAGATGATACAGAAGCATTTAATGATGTTATTTTTCCTTTCATTGGAATTTTTACTAAGAAATCACAATTTTCCTTTACTAATCTACTCATTCCAAAGCCTTCGCTTCCAATTACAATTGCAATGGGAATCTTATAATCTTCTTCGTAATAATATACATTCGTATTCATATCTGTTCCACATATCCATACATCGTTTTCTTTTAGATATTTTATAGTTTCATTTATGTTATTTACTCTTGCAATTTTCATATATTGTACAGCACCTGCAGATGTCTTATTAACAGTACTGTTAACAGATGCAGCCCTTCTTTTTGGAATTATTATCCCATGTACGCCTGCAGTTTCTGCAGTTCTTATAATAGAACCCAAATTGTGTGGGTCTTCAATCCCATCCAATATTAATATAAATGGTTTTTCATTTCTTTCCCTAGCCTCTTCTAATATATCATCTACAGAACTGTATTCAAAAGGTGGAACAATAGCTATAACTCCTTGATGATTTTTAGTTTGACTCATTTTATCCAATTTTGATTTTTCAGTTTGCACTATTACAATTCGTTTTTCCTTTGCTTTTGCTATTATCTTATTGATTGAACCATGCTTTTCACCTATTTGGACATATATCTTATTAATATCCTTACCTGAATCAAGCAATTCTAGAACACTATTTCTACCTTCTATTTGGTCCTCATATTCTTTTTCGCTCATATATCCTCCCATATCTATGAATTTATTTATCTTCATCCAATTTTAGTACTGATAGAAATGCTTCCTGTGGTATTTCTACATTTCCTATTTCACGCATTTTCTTCTTTCCACGTTTTTGTTTCTCTAATAATTTTTTCTTTCTAGTAATATCTCCTCCATAGCATTTTGCCAAAACATCTTTCCTCATTGCAGAAATTGTTTCTCTAGCTATTATTTTTCCTCCTACAACTGCTTGTAGTGGGATTGTAAATAAATGACGAGGTATAACTGTTTTTAATTTTTCTATCATTTTCTTGCCTCTATCATAAGCAGAATCTTTATGTACTATAAAGCTTAATGCATCTACACTTTCTCCGTTTACATATATATCTAATTTTACCAAATCAGATCTTCTATATTCTTTAAGTTCATAATCAAATGATGCATATCCTTTTGTTTTAGATTTTAAGGTATCAAAGAAATCATAAATTATTTCATTTAAAGGTAATTCATAAACTAATGTTACCCTATTTTCATCCAAATATTTCATGTCTTTATATATGCCTCTTCTATTTTGGCATATTTCCATTATATTTCCTACAAAATCCTTTGGTGTTAATATTTCTGCCTCCACAAAAGGTTCTTCCATATAGCTTATTTCCTGTGGACTAGGTAAGTCTGCTGGATTATATAATTCTATTACACTTCCATCCGTTTTGTGTACTTTATAAATAACTGAAGGTGATGTTGTTATTAAGCTTAAGTCAAATTCCTTATCTAATCTTTCTTCTATTATTTCCAGATGTAATAAACCTAAAAAACCGCATCTAAATCCAAAACCAAGTGCATTAGATGTCTCCGGTTCAAATTGAAGTGATGCATCATTTAATTGTAATTTTTCTAAAGCTACTTTTAAATTCTCATAATCATTTCCATCAACAGGATATAAACCACAATATACCATTGGATTTACTTTTTTATAACCTGGCAAAGGTTCATCTGCCTTATTGTCTTTTAAAGTAATTGTATCTCCAACTCTAATATCTGATAAACTCTTTATACTAGCTGCAATATATCCAACATCTCCTGCAACTAACTCATCACAAGGATAATATCTTCCTGGTTCAAAAAATCCAACTTCAGTTACTATAAAAGTTTTATTTGAAGACATTAATAATATTTCATCCCCAACTTTAACTTTTCCATCTCTTACTCTTACATAGCTTACTGCACCCTTATAATTATCATAATAAGAATCAAATATTAAACATTTTAGAGGTTTATTCTTATCTCCAGATGGTGCTGGAATATCTGTTACAATTCTCTCCAATACCTCATCCACATTTAATCCTGTCTTAGCAGAAATACATGGTGCATCTTCAGCTGGAATTCCTATTATATCTTCTATTTCCTTTTTTACTTCTTCCGGTCTTGCATTTGGTAAATCTACTTTATTTATTACTGGTAAAATTTCCAAATTATTATCTAGAGCTAAATAAACATTGGCAAGTGTTTGTGCCTCAACTCCTTGACTGCTATCTACAACTAATATTGCTCCTTCACATGCCGCCAAACTTCTAGATACTTCATAATTAAAATCCACATGTCCCGGTGTATCTATCAAATTAAAAATATATTCTTGTCCATTTTTAGCTTTATAAATCATTCTTACAGATTGTGATTTTATAGTTATTCCACGTTCTCTTTCTATTTCCATATTATCTAATACCTGTGATTCCATTTCTCTTTTAGAAAGAACACCAGTCATTTCAATCATTCTATCTGCTAATGTTGATTTTCCATGATCTATATGTGCAATTATGCTAAAATTCCTTATATTCTGCTGTTTATCTTCCATATAAAATCCTCCATTTTTGCTTTATTTATTTTATCATAGCAAAGAACTAAACGCAATATTGATTTTTTAAAATAAAAAATGTTATAATACGTGATATTATAGGAGGTTTTGTTATGGAATTTATTTTAGCTTCTTCTTCTCCTAGAAGAAAACAATTATTGTCAACTATAATAAGTAATTTCGATATTATTCCAAGTGATGTTGATGAAAATAAATTAAAGAAAATGGAAAAAAATCCAAAAAAGCTGGCAGCAAAATTATCATATGAAAAAGCTTATTCAATTTTTTTAAATAAATATAAAGAAGATAATGAATATACTGTAATTGGTTCTGACACTTTAGTTTCTTTTGGAAATATTATTTTAGGCAAACCAAAAGATAAAGATGATGCTATTAGGATGTTAAAATTATTACAAGGAAATTCTAATGATATATATACGGGAACAACCGTTATTATAAAAAATGAACATTCTGTTGTTTTTGAAACTAGAGTTAATAAATCAACAGTATATTTTAAAAATATGTCATATTTTGATATTTGTTCCTATGTTGATACAAAAGAGCCTATGGATAAAGCTGGTGCCTATGCAGTACAAGGTATTGGCAAAGTATATTTAAAAGGTTATGATGGTGATTACAACTCCATAGTTGGTTTGGATACACATACGATTAAAAATATTTTTGAAAAATATAATTTAATATAAAGGAGTTTTTTCATGCTAAACAAATATTTGCAAAAATTAGAATTTGATAAAATAAAGGAAAATTTATTAAAATATTCCAAAACATACATTGGAAAACGTTATTGTAATAATATTTTTCCATATACGGATAAAACTAAAGTTATTAAAGTTTTGGATGAGACAAATGAAGCAGTAACCTTAAGGTATAAAAAGGGAAATATTCCAATTTATGAGATTTCAGAAGATATAGAAATTTGTTTAAAAACTTTAAGTAGCAATAAAGTACTATCAATTTCTAATATTTTAAATATAGGAAAAATTTTAAAATTATCTAATGAGTTAAAATCTTACTTTTTCTCCGATGAATTAATAAATTTAGATGATTTTAGTTCATTATATAATTATTTTGATAATCTATATGTTAATAAAGATATTGAAAATAAGATTTTTTCTACTATAATCGATGAATACACTCTTGATGACAGGGCTTCTAATAATTTATTTAATATTAGGACTGCGAAAAGAAAAACCGAACAAGAAATAAAGAACAAGTTAAATTCTTATATTTCTTCTTCTACCTATTCTAAATATCTTCAAGAGCCTGTTGTAACAATAAGAAATGATAGATATGTTATACCTGTTAAAGAAGAATACAAATCTAATATTAAAGGATTTATACATGATATTTCTAACAGTGGTTCCACAGTTTTTATAGAACCAATTTCTATATTTGATTTAAATGGCAAAATAAGTAATTTAAATGTTGAAGAAAATATCGAAATAGAAAAGATACTAACTACTCTTTCTAATTTACTTTATGATATCTTAGAACAACTAAAAAATAATGTTAGAATTATTGGAATATTAGATTTTATATTTGCCAAAGCAAATTATTCTATCGATATTAATGCTACACGCCCTATATTAAATGATAAAAAACAAATTAATCTAATAAAAGCTAGGCACCCATTAATTAATAAAGACTCTGTAGTTCCAATTGATGTTAATTTAGGAGTGAATTTTAATACTCTTGTTATTACTGGTCCAAATACCGGTGGAAAAACGGTAACCTTAAAAACTATAGGATTAATAATTCTAATGGGTATGTCCGGCTTAAATATTCCGGCAAATGAAAAAAGTAGCATATTTGTATTTGACAATGTATTTGCAGATATAGGTGATGAACAAAGTATACAAGAGTCTTTAAGTACTTTTTCTTCTCACATTTTAAATATTATAGAAATTATAAAGAATTCAACCTCTAATAGTTTAGTTCTATTGGATGAACTTGGATCAGGTACTGACCCAATAGAAGGAAGTAGTTTAGCAATTAGTATTTTAGAACATTTATATAAGCAAGGTACATTAACAGTAGCAACGACCCATTATCCAGAAATTAAAAATTATGCATTAACTAATAATGGATTTGAAAATGCTAGTCAAGAATTTAACATAGAAACTCTTTCCCCTACCTATAAACTTTTAATAGGTGTTCCAGGAAAAAGTAATGCTTTTGCTATTAGTAAAAAACTTGGACTTCCTGAAGATATTTTAAAAAGAGCAAATGAATTTATAGATTCTGATACTATCCATATAGAGGATTTACTTAAAAATATTTATGATAATAAACAAAAAATTGAAACCGAAAAAGCTGAAATAGACCAGAAATTGTTAGAAGTTTCTAAATTGGAAAACTCTCTTTCAAAAGATTATTCAGATGTTCAAAATAAAAAACGTGAAATTATTGATAAGGCTAAGTTAGAGGCTCGTGAGATATTATATTCCGCAAAAGATGAAGCAACAGATATTATACGAAAAATAAGAAAAGTTACTGATAATTCCAATTCTTTAAAAGATTTGGATAATTTAAGAAATGATTTAAATAATTCTATTAAGAAAGTATCTTCTAAAACCTCTACAAATTTAAATACTAAATCAAGTATAAATATTAATGATTTGCAAGTTGGTATGGAAGTTTATATAAATAAATTCATGAACACTGGAACTTTACTTTCTTTGCCAAATAAAAATAATGAAGTTCAAGTACAAATTGGAAGTTTAAAATCATTTGTTCCTGTTACCGAAGTTTCTTTAATAAAAGGAAAATCTTTAAACAAAAAAATACAAACAAAATCATATTCTTCTAATATTTCAAAATCCAAAAATATTTCACCAGAAATAAATGTAATTGGACAAACAGTAGAAGAAGCAATATTTGTTATAGATAAATATCTAGATGATTGTAGCTTAGCTAAATTGCAATCTGTTAGAATTGTACATGGTAAAGGTACTGGAAAATTAAGAAATGGCATTCATAATTTTTTAAGAACAAATCCACATGTAAAATCTTTTAGACTTGGTACTTTTGGTGAAGGCGAAATGGGTGTTACTATTGTAGAATTAAAATAAATTTATGGTATTTAATAGAAATTCTTGTATTAATAAATACAAGAATTTCTTATTATTTAACTTCTTTTGTAAAAATAAGGATTCTAGCATTCAATTTTAAACTGCTGCTCTTAGTTCCATTGCATGTTTTAAAGAAATCTCTGAAACAATGCCACTTGAAATTCTTGCTATCTCTTCTATCACTTCTTGTTCATTTAAATTCTTTACTTTTGTTTTGGTAGAATTGCCTTCAACTTCTTTATAAATATAATAATTTGAATCTCCTTTTGCTGCTATACTTGCTAAATGTGTTACTATAATAACTTGATGTTTTTTAGAAATAGTCTTTAGTTTTTCTCCAACTGCATTACCAGCTTTTCCGCTTATTCCTGTGTCTATTTCATCAAATATTAAAATAGGTACCTCATCAACATCTGACAAAACTGTTTTAATTGCTAACATTATTCGAGACATTTCTCCTCCTGAGGCTGTTTTTATTAATGGCTTAAAGTCTTCTCCCTTATTAGTCGTAATCATGAACTCGATTTCATCAGTACCATCTTTATTAAAATTAGTGTTTTTTATATCTACTTTAAATTTAGCACCAGGCATCTCTAAATCTGAAAGTTCTTTATTTATTTTTATTTCCAAATCACTACTATTTTTTTCCCTTATTGTATGTAAATTATCTGCTAGTTTTTTTAATTCCTTTGTTAATTTTTCTAATTCCTGTTTCAATTGCTGATTTTTTTCTTCTGAGTTTTCTATTTTTTCTATCTCTTCTTCTACCTCTTCTTTATAATTTAATATTTCTTCTATAGTGTTTCCATATTTTCTCTTTAAATCATTTATTTCATCTATTCTATTTTCTATTTCATCTCTTTCTGATTCTTCGAAATTTGTATCAGAATTAAAATGATTTAAATCTATCCCTATTTCTTGTAAATCGTAATAATTACTTTTTAAAGAACTTAAAGTTTTTTGGTATTTAACATTAATATCTTCTATTCTTTCTAAATTTCTTATTGCTATACTTATTGAATTTAAAGCATTCTCATTTATTTGTATATCTGCTTCTTGCAAACTCTTAGATATTTTCTCTGCATTAACTATTAAATTTCTTTTATCTTCTAACTCTTCATCTTCATTTATTTTTAAATTAGCATTTTTTATTTCATTTACTTGGTAATACAATAAATCCAACTTACGTTGCTTTTCTTTTTCATCTCCATAGTTTTCCTTTAGTTGTTTATTTATATCTACATATTTATTGTATAATTCTACATATTTAGATTTTTGTTTCAAAAATTCATTACCTAAGAATTTATCCAAATATTTTATATGATTTTCTTTATTTAATAAATTTTGATTATCATTTTGGCCATGTATATTTATAATGTTGTTCATAAATTCCTTTAATTCTGTTACAGTTACTAATCTTCCATTTATTTTACAAGTATTTCTTCCATTATCAAAAATTTCTCTAGATATTATAATATTTCCATCTATAGCACTTGGATGATTTGGTAAATATATACTTATTTCTACAAATGAATGATTTTCACCTTTTCTAATCATTTCTTTAGAAAATCTTCCGCCAGCTACTATTCCCAATGCACCAATTATTAAAGTTTTTCCAGCTCCAGTCTCTCCAGTTAAAATATTAAATCCCTTAGAAAAATCTATTGTGATTTCATCAATAATTCCTATATTTTTTATATGCAATGTAGATATCATAAGCACACCTCTTTATTTTAATTTTTTAAATGCTTCAGTAGTAATCTCTACCGCATTGTTTTTCATTTTGTATAAATCTAACAAGTTATTTTCATTTTTTTCTATATATAACAAATATTCTATATTACCTGCAGGTCCTTTAATAGGAGAAAATGTTACATCTATAATTCGAAATCCTAATTTATTAGCAAAAATTACTATATTTTGAATAACCTTTTGATGAACTCTAATATTTTTAACAACTCCATTTTTATTTAAATTTTGACTTCCTGCTTCGAATTGTGGTTTTATTAATACTACTGCTCTTCCCTTTATTTTTAATAGCTCATATATTTTAGGAAGTACATGTGTTTCTGATATAAAAGAAACATCTGAACTAATAAAATCTAATTTTTCCATACTATTTGTGTCTAAATCTCTTATGTTTGTTCCTTCTAAATTAACCACCCTTTTATCTTCTTTTAATGTATCTGCTAATTGAGAATGTCCAACATCTATTGCATATACCTTCTGAGCCCCATTTTTTAACATACAATCTGTAAAACCACCTGTTGATGCACCAATATCTGCACAAATTTTATTTTTTAATACAATTTCAAATGTATTTATTGCTTTTTCTAGTTTTAAGCCACCTCTACTTACATATTTTAATGTAGCTCCTTTTACCTCTATTTCATCATTATAATCTATAATTTTACTTGATTTAGTAACTTGTTTACCATTTACATATATGTTTCCATTTTCTATTTCATACTTAGCTTTTTGCCTAGTCTGAAAGAATTTTCTGTTTACTAAAACAACATCTAATCTATCTTTTTCCTCTACCATTTTTCCTCACTCTTTAAAACTTTTGTTCGCTTATTATTATATATTATTTTTATATTTTGTCAATAGATTTTTGCGAAATTTTGTTTCTATTGACTTAATCTTTTTTTTATGATATAAATAATTAGGTTTGTTATTGGCCCGTTGGTCAAGCGGTTAAGACGCAGCCCTCTCAAGGCTGAATCATGGGTTCGATTCCCGTACGGGTCACCAATTCAAAATTATTTAGAGTATCAAGTATTTTATGAATTTACTTGATACTCTTTTTTTGTTCTATTTTCTATCTCTAAATATATATTTTTTGAATTATGTAAAATAATATGGTATAATATAATTATATTATTTGTTGAATAAATCAAAATAAATGAACCCACTACAATATGTTTATTGGCTTTTGAAAGGAGCTTAAAATGTGGTTTTTCATTATTTTGTTGATTCTTGCTCTTATCTTTGGACTGGGAGACATTGCTTTTTGGTTTGCCATTTATGGACTGGTTTTATTACTCCTTAATTGGTTTTTTAATAAGCTGTTTAAACCAGAAGAGCACACGGAACGACAAGGAACCATTATATTAATTGGTAAGATTATATTTTTCTTACTATTTACAATTTGGTTCTGGTAGGGAAATCCTTATGATGTTATTACATCATAGGGATTTTCCCTTTTTATTAATTTTTATTGGCATATTTTTCTATATTTTGGATATATTATTAGTACAAGTTATATAAGGAGATGATTTTTATGAAAGCTTCGCAAATACATGAAATTTTAAGAAATAAGCAAAAAGTTGATATTTTTTATAATGAAAGACCTGTGTGGATTCAAGAAGTTAATAATGATATTGCTAAAGTTGGATTTATTGATAATTTTGAAGAAAAAGATGTACGTATTGAAGATTTATATGAAAAAAATTTATATAATAACTAAATACCTAAAAATGGTATTAATGAAAATCATTAATACCATTTTTTTAAATTAAATTTTAAAACCTTCTTGAAGAACCTCCTCCCCCGGATAAACCTCCACCTCCAAATGAGCCTCCACCAAAAGATCCCCCTCCAAAGCCTCCTCTTCCGGTTCCAATTCCTCCAATGAAGAAGAATCCATGTCTGGCAGAGAAAAACATAAGTAAAATAAAAAATATAAATAAAATCACATGTGGTATCAAACTATTAACAGTTTTAGCAGTTGTACTTGTTCCTACAATATTTCCTTCCTGTGCACCATCTATCGTAATTCCATATTCACTTTCCACTTCTTGTAATACAGCATTAAATCCATTCTTTATTCCATCATTAAAATTATTTTGACTTAAATATGGAATTATATAATTATCTTGAATTCTCCCTGTCTTACCATCAGTTAGTATTCCCTCTAATCCATAGCCTACTTCTATTCTAAATTGTCTTTCTTGATAGGCACATAATAATAGAACTCCATTATTTTTCTCTTTATTTCCAATACCATAATCTCTAAATAATTCAGTTGCATAATCTTCTATGGATTTACCTTCTAAATTCTTTACAGTTACTACCACAATTTGTGCTCCAGTTTTATCCTCTAATGCTTTATTCATATTAATTATATATTTTTCTGTATCATTAGATAATAAGTTTGCTGAATCATTAACATAGAATTCAGTTGTTTTTGGTACTATTGCAAATGAAACATTTCCCAAAGAAATTAACGGTTTTTATTCATTTTTATATGGTCAAAATTTTCGATTTTCCTATACAACAAAAAATAGGAATTTTAGGTATAAACCTAAAATCCCTATTTTTTATAAATAATTTAATGGATTAACTCTATTACTATATCCTCCAGGAGATACTCTTACTTCGAAATGACAATGTGGACCCGTTGAGTTTCCTGTATTTCCAGAATACATTATTAACTGTCCTTGTTTTACTACTTGTCCTGCACTTACAACTAAAGAAGATGCATGTGCATATAAAGTATATAATCCATTGTAATGCTTAATTTTTACATAGTATCCATAGCTGTCTGAACCACCCCAAGTTGCTGTAACTACAACACCATCAGCTGCTGCATATACTGGTGTTCCAACTGGTACACCAAAATCTACTGCTCCATGATATTTTCCGCTTGAATAATACATTGTTGCTGTAATACTTCCAGTTTTAACTGGTCTTATAAATCCAGAAGAACTTGTTCCTGAAGATGCTGCTGCTGATTGAGCTGCTTGAATTTTTGATTTTAATTGTGCTTCTTGTTCTTGTTCTTTCTTATCAAGCTCTTTCATTTGTTTTTCATATTCTTCGACATTTTCTTCCAAATCTTCTGATTGTTGAGTTAAATTGTCAACCTTTTTTTGTTCTTCATTCTTAGCCTTACTTAATTCTGATTGTACAGATTCTAATTGAGTTTTTTTAGATTCAATTTCTTCCAAGCTAGCATTTAATTTTGTTTGAGTATCTGCTATTTCATTCTTTTCATTTTCTAAGTTTTGTATTAATTCTTTATCTGCTGCTGTTAATGTTTCTATCATATAATAATTAGATATAAACTCTGTTATATCAGCAGAAGATAATAATACATCCATATATGAAACTTCTCCAGATTCATATAATGTAACTAATCTTTCATCCAATAATTTTTGATTCTTTTCTCTTTCTTCCTCTAGTTTATCTAATTTTTTTTGCATTTCATTTACTTCATTGGTTTTGGTTTCAATTTCACTTTTTAAAGAATTAATTTGTGTTTCATATGAAGATATTTGATTTGATAAATCATTAACTTTATTTTGTGATTCTTTCTTTTGACTATTAACTTCATTTAAATCTTCTTTTGTTTCTTTTATTTTTTGATTTAATTCGCTTTTTTCACTGCTTATATTTGAAGCAGCATATGTTATTGATAATGAACTAAATATTACAACTATTGCTAATAATGTTATTAAAATTTTTAAGCATATTTTTTTCATTTTTTATCCTCCGTTTTTTAAGTTAATTTACTCCATTTTGATTAGTTACATATGGTAATGGATCCACTGGTGAACCATTTATTCTTACCTCGAAATGTCCATGTGGTCCTGTTGCATAACCTGTTTCACCAACTAGCAAAACCACATCTCCTTTTTTTACTTGTTGTCCTACACTTACCATTATTTTACTTCCATGTGCATATAATGTAGATACTCCTCCTCCATGGTCTATCATAACCATGTTACCATATGCTGTATTATATTCTGCTTTTACTACAACACCATCATTTGCTGCCAAGAAATTCGTTCCTATAGGTGCTGGTATATCAATTCCTGTGTGTAATTTATATACACCGGTTATTGGATGAACTCTCATCTTAAATGTTGAACTTAATTTTGTATACCCTGGCAATGGCCATAGCATTTCTCCTCCAATGTAATTTGGATTTAATATTAAGTTATTTGCTGTTATTGATTGAATCTCTGATTCTATTTGATTTAATTGTGTTTGATATGCATCAATTTCTGATTGTATTTGTTTTTCTTGGTCTGTTAACTGTGATGTATATGTATCCTTCATAACTTTTGTATTTTGCAATATAATTGAAGCTTTTTCTTTTTCTTGTTTTGCTGTATCGATTTGCTGTTTTTGTTCTTCTAATTTTTTCTTTTCATCTTCTATTGTTTGTTTTTGTTTTTCTATTGTATCTAGAAAATCTACATTATTACTTGTTAATATAGATAACAAATAATATGTTGATAAAAAGTCGGTTATATTTTTTGAACTTAATACCACATCTAGATATTCCGTTGAACCCGCTTCATACATAGTTACAAGCCTATCATCTAATAATTTCTTTTGGCTATCATAATTTTGTTGAGCTTTTTGGATTTCTTGCTCTGTATTTGAAATACTATCTTGTAAGCTTACAATTTGAGAATTATAGTTATTTATTTCGGCTTCATACTGTGTAATATTGTTATTTAATTCTACAATTTGCTGTAAATTTGTTGTTAATTCTTCTTGTACGGCTTGAAGTTGGGTCGTTGCCATGTCTTGATTTGCTTGCACTTGTGACTGTTGTTGTTGTAAGTCATTCAAATCAGCCGCAAAAGTCTCTTGAAACCCAAAAGTTGATATTAATAATGTTATTATCATTAATATTTTTAGAATTTTTTTCATATTATACTCCTTTGCTATACTTTTAAATATCTACGCATAGAAATACAACTTCCTAAAACACCAATTCCAACTCCTAATATTGTATATACTAAAACTATTAATCCAAACATATCTGCAAATGTTAATAAATTTATATTCATAGCTGATACAACTTGTGATTCTAAGATCTTTCCTGCAATTAAATTATAATTTATTCCTAAAATAATTATTGAGATTGCTCCTGATATTATTCCAATAATTATACCTTCTACAATGAATGGCCATCTTATAAAACTATTAGTAGCTCCCACATATTTCATTATAGATATTTCTCTTCTTCTTGCATGTACAGTAAGTTTTATTGTATTGGCTATTATGAATATTGATATTAAAATTAAAATTACTAAAATTACACCAGTTATAATTTTAACACCATTAGCTAAACTAACTAAAGTTGATACGGTTTCATCTTTACTTGTTATATTCTTTATTACCTTTTCTGAATCGGACTTGCCATCATCATAGGCCCTTATTTTTTGTTGTACTTCATCACTCTTCGTTAAATCGGTTAATGTTACAACATAAGATGCTGGGAAAATATTGTTTTCATCATATCCTGATAATAAATCTTCCCTATCCTTAAATTGACTTTTTAATTGATTTAAAGCATCTTCTTTTGTTTTATACTCTACAGTATTTACTCCATCTATATTTCTTATGTAATCCCCTATTGCTTTTGTTTGGTCTTCTGAAATGTCATATAAGAATACCTCTATTCCTTGTTCACTTTCTATTTGTTTCATTATGCTATTAATATTTTCTGTAATTACAAAGAACACACCAAATATTAACATAGTAAGACTCATAATTATTATTGAAGCACTAGTTGATTTTTTATTTTTGAAAACATTTCTAAATCCTTCCCCAATTAAATAAGTTATTACATTATATCTCACAATTCATACCCACCTTTTTCATCATCTTTTACTATTGAGCCTTTACGAATATGAATAACTCTCTTATTCATTTGGTCTACAATATCTTTTGCATGAGTTGCAACTACAACTGTAGTTCCTCTTAAATTGATATCATTTAATAATGTCATAATATCCCATGCAGTATCTGGATCCAAGTTTCCTGTAGGCTCATCAGCAATTAACATTGAAGGATTATTAACTAAAGCTCTAGCAAGTGCTACTCTTTGTTGCTCTCCTCCTGATAACTCGTTTGGATACATTTTTGCTTTTGCACTTAATCCAACCAATGATAATACCATAGGTACCTGTCTTCTAATATGTCTAGGTGTAGCTTTTACTATATACATTGCAAATGCTACATTTTCGTATACTGTTTTATCTGGTAATAATCTAAAGTCTTGGAATACGACTCCCATGCTTCTTCTTAAATATGGAATTCTATTTGGTTTTAAGAATGTAGTATCTTTTCCATTTATTATAATGTTTCCAGATGTAGGATCTTCTTCTTTTAAAATTAATTTAATAATTGTTGATTTTCCTGAACCAGAAGCTCCTACTAGGAAAGCGAACTCTCCTTTTTCTATAATAAAATTAGCATTTTTTAATGCAACTGTGCCTGTCTCATACTTTTTGGTAACATTTCTAAATTCTATCATATCAATTGCTCCTTAATTCGATATATTTTTGTTTATATCTACAAGATATAATAACAATAAATACAATTTATTGCAAGAGGGTACATAAAAATTTACACTATTTATTCTGTGTAATTGCTTCCATTATCGCTGTTTTATCTATTTTAAAATATTTTAATAATTCCTGTGCTTTCCCAGATTTTCCGAAAACATCTTTTATACCCATTCTATAAACTTTAGTTGGATAATTTTCTGCTAAAACTTCACAAACAGCAGAGCCTAATCCACCAATTATATTATGGTCTTCTACTGTTATTATTTTTTTTGTTTCTTTAGCAGCTTTAATTATTATATCTTTGTCAATTGGCTTTATGGTATGCATATCTATAACTCTAATATTTACTCCATTATTTTTTAATTCTTCCATAGCATCAATTGCTTCTGACACAGTAACTCCAGTAGCTATTACCGTTGCATCCGTTCCATTTCCAATTTGAACCCCTTTTCCAAATTCAAATTTTTCATCTTGGTTATATATTTTTGGAGTTGCTAACCTACACAATCTTAAATATACTGGTCCATCAATTTTTGCTATTTCATTAACAGCCCATCTTGTTTGTATATCATCTGATGTGCACATTACCTTCATATTTGGAATTGTTCTCATTAAAGATATATCTTCTATCATTTGATGAGTAGCCCCATCTTCTCCAACAGTTATTCCTGCATGAGTTGCACATATTTTAACATTTAATTTTGGATAACAAATACTATTTCGTATTTGGTCATAAGCTCTTCCTGCGGCAAACATAGCAAAAGTGCTTGCAAAAGGAATCTTTCCACAAGTTGCTAGACCTGCAGCAGTTCCCATCATATCTTGTTCTGCGATTCCCATGTCAAAAAATCTATTTGGAAATTTCTTAGCAAAAATATTAGTTTTTGTGGCACTTGATAAATCTGCATCCAAAACAACTATTTTTTCATTTTTTTCTCCTAAAATAGCTAATTCCTCTCCATAACTTTGTCTTGTAGCTACTTTTTCATTTTTATTCATCATCTTCTCCTCCTAACTCTTTTAATGCTAATTTATATTCCTCATCATTAGGTGCTTTTCCATGCCATCCAGCATTATTTTCCATAAAAGAAACTCCTTTTCCTTTTGTCGTTTTTGCTATTATTGCTGTTGGTTTTCCTTTTACTTCCTTAGCTTTATTTAATGCCTCTTCTATTTCTTGAATATTATTTCCATTAATAGTAATTACATTAAATCCAAATGCTTCGAATTTTTTATCGATTGGATATGGATTAATAACTTTATCTATACTTCCATCTATTTGTAAATTGTTATTATCTACAAAAATGCATAGATTATCTAATTGATATCTTGATGAAGTCATTGCAGCTTCCCATACTTGTCCTTCTTCAATTTCTCCATCACCCAATATCGCATATACTCTATAGTTCTTATTATCTAATTTTCCTGCAATTGCCATTCCATTTGCGGCAGATAATCCTTGTCCTAATGAACCTGCAGACATATCTACACCTGGAATCTTCTTCATATCTGGATGTCCTTGAAGCATTGAATTTATATTTCTAAAATTTTTCAATTCACTTATATCGAAATATCCTCTTAATGCAAGAGCTGCATATAATGCTGGAGAACAATGTCCTTTAGATAAAACCAATCTATCTCTATTTTCATCTTTTGGATTATTTGGGTTAACATTCATTTCTTTAAAATATAATACTGCTAAAATATCAGCAATAGATAAAGAGCCTCCTGGATGTCCAGATTGTGCATAATAAACTTCTTTTACTATATTTATTCTAATTTGATTTGCTATTTTATTTAAATCATTTTCCATCATATTTTTCTCCTTGCTAAAAAATTTTATATTTAAATATAAATAGGCAATAAGAATTAGTCACTTATTGCCCCCTTTTGTATAATTTATTTTACATCCCTAAATCTTCTATAGTTAACATATGAAATAATTAATATTATAAAGCCTATTGGCAATATATAACTAACAACAAGTTCAGTACCTGTTTTTGGTAATAAAGTATCTGACAAAGACTTGTCTACTGTTCCATTATAATAATAAACTGAATTGTTTCCTAGGTCATTATTGTTTGTTGTTCCTATACCACTATTATAATTATTATTTGAGTTATTTGAATTATTTGTATTAGTATTTTCGTTGCCCATGTTTGTATTTGTATTATCGTTTCCGTTGTTTGTATTTGTGTTCTCATTTCCGGTATTCGTATTTGTGTTCTCATTTCCGGTATTTGTATTTGTGTTTTCATTTCCGGTATTCGTATTTGTGTTCTCATTTCCGGTATTCGTATTTGTGTTTTCATTTCCGGTATTCGTATTTGTGTTTTCATTTCCGGTATTTGTATTTGTGTTTTCATTTCCGGTATTTGTATTTGTGTTTTCATTTCCGGTATTTGTGTTTGTGTTCTCGTTTCCGGTATTTGTATTTGTATTTTCATTTCCGGTATTTGTATTTGTATTTTCATTTCCAGTATTCGTGTTTGTATTTTCATTTCCGGTATTTGTATTTGTATTTTCATTTCCGGTATTTGTGTTTGTATTTTCATTTCCGGTATTTGTGTTTGTGTTCTCGTTTCCGGTATTTGTGTTTGTATTCTCGTTTCCAGTATTGGTATTAGTATTTTCATTGCCCGTGTTTGTGTTTTCATTACCAGTGTTCGTATTAGGATCTTCCTCTGGTGCATCAGTTGTTGTTATAGCTTTTACACATAAGTTCGCTTGTTCAAATGTATAAGAACCCACTCTCAAAGTAGTAAAATCGTGCCATGATTGCAAACTATCAGTTGATATATAACTTTCTCCTGGACTTGCAGTTACACAATCAAACATTGTTGGTGAATACGAAGCTCCACAATCTAATAAATTCGCTTCAATTCCAAAATGCATTGATTCACTATATATTAATTTTACAACTACTGTAAATTTATTACCCGTTATTTTAATTGGTTTTTTTAATTTTAAGGTATTTACTTCTGCATCTAAATCGTTCGATTCGATATCCACCTTTTGTAATTTTGAGGAATCTAAGCTATCATCAGTTGGATTTATGTACACTTCAGCTTTAGCATCGCTTCCCTTTGCGGCAACTTGTACTTCTTCTATATATTCATCTGCGTTGCCTTCTTTTGTAAAGACATTAGCTAAGCCTACATCTCCACCTGGATTAAGATTTATATACATAGTTTCCCCATAAAAATCGTTTTGGTAAATATTTTGGTCTTCAGTTATCTCTTCTGCTCCCATTATTCCTGCTAAAGATTTTTCTATATTAACATCATCATATGAAATATATAAGTATCCATCATCAAAGTAGTCTGTTCCCCATGAATTTAAACAAAGATATGCTCCCGGATTTTTTGGTTTATTATTAGGATTGAAATTATCAACAGAATAATTATCATCCCAACCCACTATTGTTATTTCATGGTCAATGGCATAATCATTATCATTGCAAAAATATGCAACTGATTTATCATATTGTGATGGATTGCTATAATATTGAAGGCCTCTTGAATAAGTATTTACTGTTATTCCACCATATTTCATAATAAATTGTTTAATTTCATTTCTAATTTGATTTACTTCATCTTTTGTATATTCTTCACCCATATCATCTGTATATGTAACATTTCCACTAGAATCAAATGTTTTATTTATATTTGGAAATAATTGATAATCAGTTACTCTCATTTGTGGTTGTTTTTGAATTTCTGACAAATTTATTTTATTCTCATTATTTTCAAAAGGCATGTCTTTTTCTAATACAGCTCCCGTACCATTTGTAAGGTAACCAAAAGCTACTCCAAAATTTCCGCCATCCCCAAGTTCTCTATTATAAGCTATTGGGTTTGTTCCATCTAAAAATGTTTTAGCTGTTGCATAATCCATATGTCTTGCAGAATACCTTGGAATAACAGTCATTTGTCCTGACTTTGCTAAATAAGACTCTAAAACGCTTGTCATAGAAAATGCCCAACATTCACCTGTTATTCCCTGATTTTTTACAGGAATATTTATATAATCTTTCAAGCTATATTTACTTGGAATAGATGCTCTTGCAAAGAAATTTTTCACATTACCCCAAATAGAGTTTGCATCCTTTTTTTCTACTTCTGATAAAGTTGAAGTTGAAACTGCTGGCGTAATTGAATTTTTTCTTTCTTCATCTGAAAGCTCAGTCCACTTCTTAAAATCTTTAGATATATTTACCGAAAGAGTTGCTTGTCCATTTTCAGTATCTTTTGCAAGCGTTATAATGCTAGTTATATTTAAAATTATAGTAGCAATAATTAATATTGATACAATTTTAATTACATTCTTCATTTTGAATCCTCCAATATTATATCTATTCATATTTCTACTTAACATCTTTAAATCTTCTATAATTTATAAAAGAAATAATAGAGATTATAAATACTATAGGTAATACACAAGCGAAAAAGATTTCAGCACCAGTATTTGGTAGTCTTAAACCAGATAAAGGTTTGTCTATCTTTCCATTATAACTAAAATTAGAATTGTTTGTTGTTCCAGCTCCACCATTTACAGATGGATTATCAGTATTGCTATTATTAGAATTTGTATTTGTGTTTGTATCTGGATATGGATATTCATCAGGTACATTTGTTGTAGTTATAGCCTTCACGCATAAATTAGATTCTTTAAATGAATCTCCAGTTAAATTAAAATCTCTAAAATCCATCCAAGATTTTAATCCATCAATTGAAATAAAACTCTCTCCTGGATTTGCACTTACAAAATCAAATATAGTTGGTTCTGTCGAAATTCCACTGTCCACTATATTACACTCCACTCCAAATTGTATTTGTCCATTAAGTTTTATTTTTACTACTACTGCAAATTTATCTCCTGTTATCTTTATTGGATACTTTAACCTAAATGTATTAAAAGTCCCATCCAATTCTGAAGAATCTACTTCTACTTTTTGTAACTTAGATTCATCCAAACTAGAATCAGTTGGATTAATATATACTTCTGCTGTACCATCTCCTGTTGCAGATACTTGTACTTCTTCTACATATTCATCTTTCGTGCTATTTTTCGTAAACACATTGGCCAATCCTATATCAGGACCTTCCTCAGCTATGATAGCCATTGATTCGCCATAAAAATCATTTTGATAAAGTGTTTGGTCATCTGTTATATTTTCTGCTCCAATTATTCCAGATAAATTTTTTTCAATATTAACATCATCATATGAAACATATAAAAATCCTTTATCAAAACTATTTTCTCCCCATGAAACTAAGCAATAATATGCTCCAGGATTTTTAGGTCTATGCTCTGGATTAAAATTTTCGACAGAATAATTGTCATCCCATCCAACAATTGCTATCTCATGATCAGATAAATTGGAATCATTACAATAATACGAAGTAGACTTTAGCACATCTGAAGGATTATTAAAATATTCTTCTCCACTTGAATATATTCCAGTTCCTATTGCACCATAGTTTATAATATGATTTTTTATTTCGTTTCTAATTGTAGAAACTTCCTCTTTAGAAAATTCCTCTCCATTTGAGTCACTATATGTAATATTCCCATTAGAGTCAATTTCTTTATTAATACTTGGAAACTCTTCATAATCTGTCACTCTAACTTTTGGGTCTTTTTGAATTGATTCTAGTTTTAATTTATCACTATTATTTTCAAATGGCATATCTTCTTCTAATACTGCTCCTGTTCCATTGGTAAAATATCTTAATGCTAAAGCTGTTTCTGCACCATCACCAACTTCTCTATTATAGCCTTTAGAATTAATACCATCTAAAAATGTTCTTGATGTAGCATAATCAATATGTCTTGCTGAAAATCTTCGTGTATCTTTATTTTCACTTGATAAAGCTAAATTAGATTCTAATACACTTGTGGCAGTCATTGCCCAACATAAACCTGTTTGAGCTTGATCCTTTACCTGCATATCTATATCTTCAGTTAAACTATACTTACTTGGAATACTAGCCTTTGCAAATAAATTCTTTGCCCCAGCAAAAATAGAACTTCCTTTTCCAGATAAAACTGATGTCGTAATCTTTGGCATAATTATTTTATCTTTATTTTCTTCTGGAAGTTGATCCCACTTTTCAAAATCTTTAGATATATTTATAGAAAATCTTGAATTTTCTTGTGTTTTATCTTCTTTTGCAAAAGATATATTACTACTAATGTTTACTAGGATTGTAATAATAATTAATACTGATATATATTTTATTTTATTTTTCATTAACAATCTCCCCCTAATCATATATATCATATCATATATAAACATTTTTTGACATAACACATCTTTTTCTTTTTTATTACATTTTTATTACAATTTCTTTACTGCTGTCCACTTTCATTTTTCTATATTTTACATGGCATGCATCTAATAGTCTTTTTGATGCAATTACCCCATCTGTATCTGCATATTTGTCTGATAAATATATAACTTCTTTTATTCCAGCTTGAATAATTTCTTTTGCACACTCATTACAGGGAAATAAATCGACATAAATCTTTGCCTCTTCTAAATCTTTTCTTGAACCTCTATAATTTAATATTGCATTTCTTTCAGCATGAACAACATATAAATATTTTGTATCTAAAGGGTTGCCTTCTCTTCCCCATGGAAAATCATTATCATTAAATCCATTTGGAGTTCCATTATAGCCAATGGATAAAATCCTATTATCTTTACTTACTATACAAGCTCCAACTTGAGTATGTGGATCTTTACTTCTCATTGCTGACAATTTAGAAATTGCCATAAAATATTCATCCCAATTTAAATAATTTTTTCTAGCTTGCGAATTATTTTCTTTCATATTTTTTTCACTACCTTTCACTATAAATATACTTTTCTTTAATTTAGTTTTCAACTTATTTTTTAAATATTTTTAATTTTATAATATAAATAATCTTAATTTCCTTAATTTATATTACCGTGTATTATTTATTAAAATTTTTTTAAAAAATATATTGACAAAGAAAATAAAAAACATTATAATCTATACTTGTCAGGAGCTAATGCAGGTGTAGTTCAATGGTAGAATTCCAGCCTTCCAAGCTGGCTATGCGGGTTCGATTCCCGCTACCTGCTCCAGACAAATATTTTAAATAATAATTAGGAGTAAACGCAGGTGTAGTTCAATGGTAGAATTCCAGCCTTCCAAGCTGGCTATGCGGGTTCGATTCCCGCTACCTGCTCCAATAAATAAAATTATTACAATTTAACAAGGTCTTTATAAATCAACTTTCAAAGGTTGATTTTTTTTGTTCTCTATAACTTGCAAAAGTTATAGTCGTATGGTACGATTAAAATTATAAAAGGGAAAAACTATGAAAATCTTTGCATTTTAACTTTATGTTTCTCCTCTCCACATTTTAAATAAAATATAAAGGAATAAATTTAAATGTCAATAATAAGAAAATTTTTAAATAAACTATTTAGAAAAAGTAATATTCCAATGATTACTGATGTTACAAAACAAAATTATAACGAATATCGCAAAACTTATGATACATTATCAAAAGTATTTGGCCAATTAGATACAATAGATGTATTTATTATAGGTGGCATCTCAGCAGCAATTCAAACTAAACAAGATTTGTATAGGCAAAATAGTGATATAGATATTATGTGTAACGAAGAAGACCTTTCTATATTAATTAAAACATTACAAAAATTAGGTTATTCTATAGATGATAGGCGTAATATAAAAACAAGAAACATAATAAATTTAGATGGACATTTTCAAACAAGAGATCATGAGTTAAATGCTAATACCAGAAAGAAAAATATGTTAGGAGTTGGCATATTTACTTATCAAACAATAGGCAATGATGTAATAACTCATTCTTATGCTTTTGAAGAAAAGGAAGGAAAATTTGTAGGAATAGAAAAAGTAATTCCTAAAGAATTATTTAATTTAATGTATGATAGCAAAACGGTTGATTATAAAGGCTTGAAACTGAAAACTGAATCAAAAGAATATATCTACCTAACTAAAAGTAAAGGCTCTCGTGAAAAAGATAATTTGGATGTTTCAATTATTAAGGCAGTCTTAGATGATGAATCCAAAAGAAAAATAGATAGGATTGGAGAATTAGAAGCTAAGGCAAAAACTTATAAACTTTTATATAAAAAAGATGGAAGTATCGAATCAAGAATTAAATTACCTACATTAGAAGAAAAAATAAATGTTTATTTAAATAATTTATTTCTAAAATATCAAAATAAAACTCCTGAACAAATAACAACAGAGTTACGACAAAGCAATGAATATCAAAGAATGATTGTTGATCATCCAGAAATTGATATTCTTATAAAGAACTGGCAAGAAAAGTCTAAAGAATACACATATCAAGATAAAATAAAATTATTAACAGAACATTATTCAAAAAAACTTGAAAATTTTAATAAAGAAACTATTGATAATGCTTTAGATTTTTTACATCAAAGATATATAAATCACGGAAGTACCAATAATGATATTAAACTTACTAATGAAGCAATAAAAATATTCAAATTAATGCAAGAATATGGTGAATCAATAAAGCAAATATTTATTGATAATAATATTGATATTACTCATATAACTACTGTTTCTCCAGAGAAATTAGAAGGTGGAATGTTAAAAAAGTCTTTAGATAGAGCTAATCATTATGAAACTAAACGAGTTGATGGAGTGTTTGCTTCTTCTAACCCTATTGATGGCTATAATCCATATCTAGCACGTAATAGTTCTGGAATGATTAAATTGAATAATTCTACTTACATTTATGGTAGTGATAATATCGAAATCATACAAAATTCAGATGGAAAAAAAGAAGCTATATTGAAATATCCTAATTATATTTATCATATTAATCCAGAAAATTTTGTACCAGTATGCAATTTAGCTATAGATTCGTATACTCATAGACCAACTTTTGTATTTTCTCAAGAATGGATTTCTAATACAGCAATTGATGTATCAGATAAAAATCAAGTAAGAAGTGTTGAAGAAGTAAGAAATGTAACAAGTTTATTAAAACATTACACCGTTTTATGTGATATTCAAAGTCAAGGTATTGGAATAAAAGCAAAACAGCTAAGCCAAAAAAGTAAAACAGAAGCTTTACAATATGTTATTGAAAAAATCAATGATGGAAGCTTAAGAAATATAAATCATGAAGCAGGAATAAATGATAGAAATTTATTCGGTATAGATAGATAATACATCTGTGGGTATAGTTTAATGGTAGAATTTCGTGCTTCCGACCCGAAGGTGTGGGTTCAATTCCCACTACCCACTCCAAGTTATTTTTATCAAAATTAATTATGATTTAATAAAAAAATAGAAAGGATAATATAAATATGAATTGGTTCGTAGAAATTTTTAATTACCCTATTTTTTGGGTTTTACTCATACTTTTTATATTAATATCTATTTTCTACAAAAATTTCCGTGGATTCATGGGAGAATTTTGGGTAAAATTAGAACTGAATAAATTACCTAAATCTCAATATATTATATTAAATAATATATTAATTAAATCTAAAAACGGAACTCACCAAATCGACCATATTGTTATATCTAGATTTGGTATATTTGTAATTGAAACCAAAAATTATTATGGTTTAATTACAGGTAATGCATTTTCTAAAAAATGGATTCAACATTTAGGGAAAAATGAATATTATTTTAACAATCCGATTCACCAAAATTATGGACATATAAAAGCTCTTGAAGAAATATTGGATTTAGATGAAAATATTTTTATTTCAATAATCTGTATATCTAATCAGGCAACGGTTAAAGTAAATGCTAAAAATGTTACACAACTAGATTTCATCAATAATTTAATAAAATCTTATAAAAAAGAAATATTATTTGCAAATTTAAACGAAATAAGAAATAAAATAGAAGAGAATAACATTTTAGATAAAAAAATTAGAAAAGAACATGTAAAGAATATAAAAAGCAATGTAAAAAGAATAGAAAAAAATGAAAACGAAATGATCTGTCCAAAGTGTGGTGGAAAACTAATAGAAAGAACTGGTAAATATGGTAAATTCATAGGTTGTTCAAACTATCCTAAATGTAAATTTACTATGAAATTAAATACAAAAAGGGAGCATAATTCTTAAATATTGCCCCCTTATTTTATTAAAATTTATAATCTTTTAAAATTTCATCATATCTTTCATATTTTGGAAAATATGCTTTTAGCATTTTATAAAATCCTTTAGCATGTGTTTTATATTTCAAATGACATAACTCATGTATTATTATATATTTTATACAATTTTCATCCAATTCCATAATTCTTGGATTTATATATATTTCTTTTGTATCAAAATTAAATTTCGCTATTTCTTTTTGATTAGATATTACTTTATAATCTTCCGGTGCCAAACCTGTTTCTATTCTTATTTCTTCAAAAACATTTTCTAAATGATTTTCTGCTAATTTTGTATACATTTTATTTAATATTATATCTATTATTTGGCTATTATTTTTACCTTTTATTCTTGATGGTAATATTATTTCTATATAATTATTATTTAAATTTAATTCTGGACTTTTTACATTTCTAGAAATAATTTTTACTGCATAATTAACACCTAATATTTTTGTAGTTTTAAACAAAGAAACTTTTTCCATTTCCTTTAATTTTTTTAGTATCCAATTTTTATTTTCTTTTATAGCTTCTTGTATACGTTGTCTAGAAAAATACCAAGGAGCTTTTACTACTACTTCCCCATTATTTACTAATATAGAAAAATCTCCAAATATTGCTTTATCTATTGTATATGCTATTACATTTTCTTTTACTTTTCTCATAATAAAACCTCCTCAATATCTCGCTTTTATATTAATTAACTTTTAATTTATTAAATTACTAAGCAATATATTGTTCGAACTCTTGTTTGCTTTTGATGATTGTATTTTATATTCTATTTTTATTTTTGTCAATACTTTTTTCGAAATTTTGTTCGGTTTTTTGTAAAAAATTTATGCCCTTGTAAAATAGCAATACAAAGGCATTTTCTGGTTCGGGTAGTTAGATTCGAACTAACGATCGTAGGGTCAGAGCCTACTGCCTTACCGCTTGGCCATACCCGAATATTTTCGCTTTTATACTGATTATAATTCACAATGTAGTTACGCAATTATAATTGCTCCAAACACAAAAAGCTAGATATATAATAATACATATCTAGCTTTTTTTCAACTATTTTTATTGTTATTTTTTTAATATTATCTCTTCTTTGGTATCTCATCTTGCAAGTCATAAATTGTATTTATCATTTTCTTAGAATACTCCCTTATTTTAGGTCTGTCATCCTTTATTTCTGTTGGTACTTTTATTGTATCACCAAATACTACATATACTTTTTGAAACAGATGTGGTCTTCGAGTAATAAAGACTGGTAATATTTCTACCCCTGTTTCTGCCGAAATATATACTGCACCATTTTTTACTTTGTGTCTTAAATCTTCTTCGTTTTTTAATATTCCTCCCTCAGGAAATATTAAAAGCTTTGAATTTTCCTCATAACTTAGACATTCTATTGCATGCAAAGTACTTTCTACATCTCTTATCTTTCTATTAACTGGAAACACTCTATATCTTGTAAATAATTTAGCAAATATCTTATATTTAAATATTTCCACCTTCGCCATTATAGATAAATTATCCATTAATGGAAAAATATATGTTGGGTCAAATATATTTGAATGATTTGGGCAAATAATATATTTTTTACTATTATCTACTTTCTCCAAGCCTATGTATTTAACTCTAAACAAGATGTGGCAACATAAAATATTAATAAATGCTTTCATATATTTAAACATATAGTCATCTCCCATATCTTCTAATTTTTATTTCTAATAATGATATAACAACACTCTGCAATATTTTATAAGTTTATTTAAATAATTGTGTTACTTTAGGGAATAAATAATGACTTCCGCCCACTGAATTTGCATCTTCTATCATACTTACTACAACTAATTGTTTTTCTGCATTTTCATCAGCTGTAAAGGCATTAAACCATCCTAAGACTTCTCCTTCTTCATCTTTACTTGCTTTTAATTCTGCTGTTCCTGTTTTTGCTCCAATTCTTACTCCATCAATTTTTGCATTATGTGCTGTTCCATTTGGATTTTCTACAACTTGTACTAAATCCTCTTTTATTGTATTTGCAGCCTCTTCTGATATTGCATTTTCTTTTAAAATTTCCGGTTGTTTATTTTCTTCATATATTAGAGTAGGTTTTATCATATTTCCGTTATTTACAAAAGCAGAATAGATTGATGTCATATGTACTGGATTAACTTGTATTTGACCTTGACCATATCCACTATCTGCAAGTTGCACCTCATCATCAATTTTTCCATCTGTATCATATGTTGATTTGTTTAAAGAAAGCTCAAATTTTATATCTTCATTAAATCCTAATTTATCAAGTCCTTCCATGAAACTTTTAGCACCAATTTTTAATGCTGCTTTTGCAAAATAAATATTATCTGACCTTATTAATGCATTTTGCATATTTGCAGATTCATTATAAGGTGTTAAAGTTGTAACCATATAATTTCCCCAGCTTGAATCTTTTTGCCAACTAAGTCCGCTTCTTCCAAAGTCTTCATTAGGGTCTACCTTTCCTGTTGTTATTCCTATTGAACCTGTAACTGGCTTGAATGTTGAACCTGGTGACCAAGTTTGTGTGAATCTATTTAATAATGGTTTGTTTGCATCTTGATTTAATGAGTTCCATTCATCATTACTCATTCCTAGGACAAAATCGTTTGAATCATATGAAGGTGTACTTACTAATGCTAAAATCTCTCCTGTTTTTGAATCCATAGCAACATATACACCTTTATTTCCTTCTAAGCTGTCATATACTTGTTTTTGTGTATTAGCATCTATTGTTAATTTAACATCTTTTCCATTTTCCATATCCTTTTTGGCTATTGTTTTTACTTTGTCGCCATTTTCATTTTCTATATATATTTCTTTTCCATCTTTAGCTCTTAAAGTGTCCTCGTATGCTTTTTCTATTCCTGCCTTACCAATTACACTATTGCTATTATATCCTTTTCCAGTATTGGCTTCTAGTTCTTCTGCGCTTATTGCCTGAACATAGCCTAAAACTTGTGAGGCTTCCCTTCCTAAAGGATATACTCTAGAGCTTTCTGTTGTAATTTTTACACCTGGAATTGTTAAAGCTTGATTTTTTAAATCCGTTTCTGTTGTTGTTACATTTTTTATAGGCACAAAAGTATCATCTTTTACATATGACATGCCTAATTTATTATTTATAGAATCAACTGAAACTCCTAATATTGTAGATAATTTTTGAATATCCTCATCTTTATTCTCGCTCATTTTTCCTGGAACTAATCCAATTGATGAAATGTTGCCCTTTCCAGCAAGAAGAGTGTTATTTCTATCATAAATATTTCCACGTTCTGCTGATAATGTTTTTACTCTTACCTTATCATTTTCTCCTAAGTCAGGATATATTATGCTATTTGACCAATTAAGTTTATATTCCTTATCCTCTTTTACAAGTGTTGCTGTGTTTGTAAAACTAATTTCTCCTGCTGAACTATTCATTTTTTGCGTGTATGTAATTTTTTCTCCATCATTTGATTTTTCTACATTTGTAATATCTGTAGTTAAATCTGCCATATCTATTCCACTATATATTGATTTGTTTTTGTCTACAAATGTATCTTTTGCTATTTTGTCTTTACTTGAATTGCTTAAATAATTGTATGCTTCTTCGTAATTTTTTTCACTTATTTTTGTGAAATAATCTTTTAAAGCTACTTCTGGGTTTCCTTTATTGTTTAGAATAAAAAATATTACTACTGCAATTATTGCTATTAATATTATTGCAATTATTATTCCAACAATTACTTTTTTATTTTTCATATCATCCCCTCCTTGTGGGTATAATATATCAATTTTCGACAAAAGTAAATAGAGCCATTAATAAAATGACTCTACTCTTAGTTTAGTTTCTAAATATCTTATCCATTTAATTCATTTTCTATATTCAACAATCTATTATATTTAGCTACTCTATCTGTTCTACAGGGTGCACCTGTTTTTATCTGTCCTGCATTTACTGCAACTGCAATATCTGCAATTGTTGTATCTTCTGTTTCTCCTGACCTATGGGATATAACCGCTGTATATCCTGCTTTTTGTGCCATCTCTATTGCATCTAAAGTCTCTGTTAATGTTCCTATTTGGTTTGGTTTTATTAATATACTATTTGCCACTTTATTCTTTATTCCTTTTCTTAATCTTTCTGTGTTTGTGACAAATAAATCATCACCTACAAGTTGAATTTTATGTCCTAATCTCTGTGTTAGCTTTTTCCAAGAATTCCAATCTTCTTCTGCTAATCCATCTTCTATTGATGCAATAGGATATTTATGTGTTAATTCCTCCAAATATTCTATCATTTCATCACTTGTTTTAAATTCTCCTGTCTTCCAGAATAAATATCCATTTTTTCCTACTTTTTTTGCTTCATCAAACATTTCAGTACTTGCTATATCTAAAGCTATGGAAATATCTTTTCCGGGAATATATCCAGCTTTTTTTATAGCTTCCACAATTACATCTAACGCTTCCTCTTCACTTTGTAAATTAGGTGCAAATCCACCTTCATCTCCAACTGCAACAGAGCAACCTTTAGCTTTTAAAACTTTCTTTAAATTGTGATATGTCTCTACTCCCATTTGTAAATTTTCCGCAAAACTATTACCTGATTTTGGCATTATCATAAATTCTTGTGAACTTATATTATTGTCTGAATGTTTACCACCGTTTAATATATTCATCATAGGTGTTGGTAATTTTTTTGCATTTATTCCACCAATATAATTATATAATTCCATTCCTAAGGAATTTGCAGCAGCTTTGCAAACAGCAAGTGATACACCAAGAGTTGCATTTGCACCTAATTTAGCTTTATTATCAGTTCCATCCAAATCGATTAATTTTTTGTCAATTTTTATTTGGTCATATACATTCATTCCAGTTATTTTCTTTGCAATAAATCTATTTACATTTTCTACTGCTTTTAGTACACCTTTTCCCATATATCTATCTTCATCATTATCTCTTAATTCTACTGCCTCAAAACTCCCCGTAGATGCACCTGATGGTACTTTTGCTATTCCACAAAAACCTCCATCTGTTACAACCTCTACTTGAACAGTAGGATTTCCTCTTGAGTCTAGCACTTCTAAAGCTTCTATATTTTCTATTTTCAAATAATCTTTCATACAAAATATCATCCTTTCTCATTTCCCTTTTAAGGTACAATAAAAACGCTTTTTACTATACCTCCATTTATATTATTATTACCAATTATTTGAAAATATATCCCACTAAAGAAAAAATAGACAGAATATCTATCCAAAAGATAGTGTATTCTGTCTACTTTTTAGCTAAAGGTGCTCTTTGAGTATCCTTATAATACTCCTTCGCACTCGAATAATTATTCTAGTGGTATGCCCTTTTTCATTCATATGAATGTTATTTACATCCAATGAGTATGGCGATTCGAAGATTTGAAAGTCAATCCTAATTCCATTATTTCTTCGTTGGAATTTACAGAAATCCTTCAATTCACCTTCTAAATTAGAGCAATCACCAGAAACCAATCGACCTGCCATTCTTTCGAATTCTACTTCAAGAAGTGTTGGACAATAGCCCATAATTTCGAAAACATAAACATGTCCAAGATCATCACACCGCTTAATTATAAGTTTAGATTCCATGTGTGACAACCATCCTTTCTACTTTATTATTGGACTTAATTATTATAACACATTTTTATTTTATTTAAAACAATTATTTTTATTATGTATCCAAAATCTTTGATTTTTCCACATAATAAAAGAACCTCTAATATTATTAGAAGTCCTTTCATAAATCTTCTTAAAGTATTTCACCAAAAACAGCTAATTATTATATTATTACATTTATCATATCTTACGCTTTCATAGCCTCTTCTACTGCAACTGCAACTGCTACAGAAGCTCCAACCATTGGGTTGTTACCCATTCCTATTAATCCCATCATTTCAACGTGAGCTGGAACAGATGAACTTCCTGCAAATTGTGCATCTGAGTGCATTCTTCCCATTGTATCTGTCATACCATAAGAAGCTGGTCCTGCTGCCATGTTATCTGGATGTAATGTTCTTCCTGTTCCTCCTCCTGAAGCAACAGAGAAATATTTTTTACCTGCAGCTAATCTTTCTTTTTTGTATGTTCCTGCAACTGGATGTTGGAATCTAGTTGGGTTTGTTGAGTTACCTGTAATAGATACATCAACATCTTCTAACCACATTATAGCTACACCTTCTCTAACATCATTTGCTCCATAACATCTAACTTTTGCTCTTTCTCCATTTGAATATGGAATTTCTTCTACTACATTTACTTTGCTGTTGAAAAAGTCAAAATCTGTTTTAACATATGTAAATCCATTTACTCTAGAAATTATTTGTGCTGCATCTTTTCCAAGACCATTTAAAATAACTCTTAGAGGTGTTTTTCTTACTTTGTTTGCTGAATTTGCAATACCAATTGCTCCTTCTGCTGCTGCAAAGCTTTCATGTCCAGCTAAAAATGCAAAGCATTTTGTATCTTCAGAAAGTAGCATAGATGCTAAATTACCATGTCCCAATCCTACTTTTCTATCATCAGCAACTGAACCTGGTATACAAAAAGCTTGTAATCCTTCACCTATTGCCTTTGCAGCATCTGCTGCTTTAGTACATCCTTTTTTTATTGCTATTGCAGCACCTAATGTGTACGCCCAACAAGCGTTTTCAAAACAAATTGGTTGAACTCCCTTTACGATTTCATATGGATTAAATCCTTTGTCCGTACATATTTTTAATGCATCTTCAAAATCTTTTATTCCGTATTTTTCCATTACTGGTTTGATTTGGTCTATTCTTCTTTCATAGCTCTCGAATGTTACTGCCATTTAATCTTCCTCCTTTAATATATTTTCCAAATTATTTATAATCTCATTTAAATCTATATATGGAATAATTTTTAATCTACTATTACCTCTTAACATAGTTGTAATTTTTGGCGTTATGTTTTTATCATAAACACATATTATTTTTTTATTATGACTATCTGCATAACCTATTTCATATCCAACACCTAATGATGGTACTGTAACTTCTGCAAAAACTAAATCTGCTATATCAATTTTCTTTACTAAATTTTCGAAAATATCATTATCTGAAGTATATTTTTCATTTGCTATTACATCATTATCGCCAACTTCTTCATCCAAAACATTTCCGTATTTTTTTAGTTCATTTATTAATTTTTTGTACGCTTCAAGTTTTTGTCTACCACCATATATTGAACCTGAAAAATAAATATTCATTTTTTTACCTTCTTATCTTAAGTCTCATTTTTAATATAAATTTCTATCATTTTATTTTTCTCTTGGGTCTATTGTTTTAACAGCTTCATCAAATCTTCCATAAGTTCCTGATGCTTTTTCTATTGCTTTCATTGGATCCATTCCACTTTTTATGTAATCCATCATTTTTCCCATATGTACATATTTATAACCAATTATTTGGTCATCTTTATCCAATCCTAATTCAACTATGTATCCTTCTGTTAATTGTAGATATCTTGGTCCTTTTAATGTACTAGAATATATTGTTCCAACTTGTGATGTATGTCCTTTTCCTAAATCTTCAAGTCCAGAACCTACTGGAAGTCCACCTTCTGAGAAAGCTGTTTGTGTTCTTCCATATACTATTTGTAGGAATAATTCTCTCATAGCAGTATTTATTGCATCACATACTAAGTCTGTATTTAAAGCTTCCAATATTGTTTTTCCTGTTAAAATTTCGCCTGCCATAGCAGCTGAATGTGTCATTCCTGAACATCCTATAGTTTCGATTAAAGCTTCTTGAATAATTCCATCTTTTACATTTAATGTTAATTTACAAGCTCCTTGTTGTGGTGCACACCAACCAATACCATGTGTTAAACCTGATATATCTTTTATTTCTTTTGCTTTTACCCATTTTCCTTCTTCTGGTATTGGTGCTGGTCCATGGTTTACTCCTTTTGCTACCGTGCACATATCTTCTAATTCCTTTGAATATGTCATTTTTATTTCTCCTTTCAATCTTTATTAGTATCTATAATTTGATTTTTATTTTTTGGTTTGCTTTCTACGATTATATATTTCTTATCGTGTGGCCAAAACTCACTATCTTTTTCCAGTTCGTATATTTCTTCCATCTTTTCTTCTCTTCTAGATTTTGTTGGTGCATCTTTTTCAAAATTAACTAGGTTTTTATTTGGTGTAGCATATAATGATTCCTCATATACATCTACTTTTTTATCAGATTTTTCTTCTTGGTTCAAATAATCTAAAACCATTTGTCTTTCTCTTTTGCTATATGCATTTAAACCTGTTTTTAAATATTTATATCTAAAAACTAAATGTCTATCATAATTACTATATGGGGAGCTTGCTAAATTTTCGAAGTTATATTCTACTCGAAACATAAAATCTTCTATAGAAATAATAACATAACTCCATAAAGCCCCATTCACAGAAATATATTCTTTTCTTAATTTTTTTATAATTCCATACAAATTGTCTGCCAATTTAAAATATGCATTTTCATCCAAATTAAATTTATTTGGAACTTCATACACATTTACCGGCTCTCTTTTTAATATTCCTTTTGGAATATAATAAAAGTACATTTCTCCAGTTTCTAAATTATTTCTTCCATCAATTACAGATGCATACAAAAATATTTTATTCCATTTTTCTGGTATCATGTCAAATAGACTATGTTGTATGTCTTTATATAGTTCTTTCATCCTAGTCGAAGTCGACACTTTATTTTTCCCCCCATATAAGTATTAATTTAATTATTCTTTTACTATTAAACTTTCTCCTGTCATTTCAGCTGGTTTATCTAGTCCCATAATTTCTAACATTGTTGGTGCTAAATCTGCAAGTTTACCTTCTTTTAGTTTTACATCTTTCATTCCTACTAGTATTAGAGGAACTAAATTAGTTGTATGAGCTGTATGTGGTTCACCTGTTTTATAATCTATCATTTGTTCCGCATTTCCATGGTCAGCTGTAATAATTACTACTCCATCTTGTGCTTCTACTGCATCCACTACTCTTTTTACACAAGTATCTATTGTTTCTATTGCTTTAATAGCTGCTTCTAGATTTCCTGTATGTCCAACCATGTCTGGATTTGCATAATTCAAAATAATAGTATCATATTTTTTAGAATTAATTGCATCAACAACTTTATCTGTAACCTCTATAGCACTCATTTCTGGTTTCATATCATATGTTTCTACCTTTGGAGAAGGTACTAAAATTCTATCTTCTCCTGGATATTGTTTTTCTTCTCCACCATTAAAGAAAAATGTTACATGTGCATATTTTTCTGTTTCTGCTATTCTTAATTGTTTTAAACCTTTTTTGCTTACATATTCTCCAAATGTATTTACTAATCTTTCTGGTTTAAAAGCAATTTTTACATTTGGCATTGTTGCATCATATTGTGTAAAGCATACATAATCTAAATTCATTTTCTTTGTTTCAAATTCATTAAAGTCTGGATCTACTAATGCTCTAGTTATTTCTCTTGCTCTATCAGGTCTAAAGTTAAAGCAAATAACAGAATCACCATCTTCTATTGTTGCAATAGGTGTTTCCCCATTACAAATAACTGTTGGTTCGATAAACTCATCAAAAACTTCTTTTTGGTAAGAACTTTCTACTGCTGCAATTGCACTAGTTGCTTTAATTCCTTCTCCTTTTACCATTGCATCATATGCTTTTTGAACTCTGTTCCATCTTTTATCCCTGTCCATTGCATAAAATCTTCCTGAAATTGTGGCAATTTTACCTACACCTTTTTCCTTCATCTTTTCTTCTAGTTTAGCTATATATCCTTCTCCTGAAGCAGGTGGTGTATCTCTACCATCTGTAAAGCAATGTACATAAACATCTTCGAAATCTTTTCTTTTTGCAAGTTCTAGAACTGCAAACAAATGACGAATATGACCATGAACTCCTCCATCTGATACAAGACCTAGAACATGTAACTTAGAATGATTCTTTTTACAATTTTCTATTGCTTCTACTAATTCTGGTATAGAAAAGAAATCTCCATCTTCTATTGATTTTGTAATTTTAGTTAATTCTTGATAAACTATCCTACCAGCACCAATATTTGTGTGTCCTACCTCTGAATTTCCCATTTGACCTTCTGGAAGACCTACACTTAATTCACTTGCATGAATATCTGTTGTTGGCCATATTTTCATTAGTCTATCTATATTAGGTGTATTTGCAAGCTTAACAGCATTTCCTTCTGATTTGCTGTTTTCTCCAAATCCATCCAATATCATTAGCATCGTTAGCTTATCTTTCATTTCAGTTACCATCCTTATTTATCAAAATTTACGATTTTAGCGAATTCATCAGCTTTTAAACTTGCTCCTCCAACTAATCCTCCATCTATATCTGATGTAGTAAATAGTTCTTTTGCATTGCTAGATTTAACGCTTCCACCATATTGTATTATAACTCTATCAGCTGTTTCCTGTCCATAATTTTTTGCTATCTCTTTTCTTATTTCTTTTATAGAGTTATTAGCATCTTCTGATGTTGCTGTCTTTCCTGTTCCAATTGCCCAAATTGGTTCGTATGCTATTATAGTTCCTTCTACTTGTTCTTTGTTTAAACCATCTAGAGCTAATCTTGTTTGATTTGTTATTATTTCTACAGTTTTTCCTGTTTCTTTTTGCTCTAATGTTTCACCAACACATACAATTGGCTTTAAGCCATATTTATGAGCGGCTTTTACTTTTTTATTTACCGTTTCATCTGTTTCTGCAAAATATTGTCTTCTTTCAGAGTGCCCTATAATAACATATTCAACACCTATTGATTTTAGCATTGGTCCAGATATTTCTCCTGTATATGCTCCTCTTTCTTCGAAATGCATATTTTGTGCTCCAATTTTTATATTTGTATTTTGTGCTGTTAATAATGCATAAAATAAATCTGTATATGGAACGCATAAAATAACTTCATTTTTAGTATCTTTAACTAATTTTGATAATTCATCTATACATGATATGGCTTCATTTGGAAGCATATTCATTTTCCAATTACCAGCAATTACTTTTTTTCTCATAGTATTTCTCCCTTCGTTTCTATTGTTTTAAAGGAGTTGGCTTTGCCAACTATAGCCTGCTTTCCAAATAAAAGATTTGAGAAGTAGCTTATTTATCCATTAAACACTCTATTCCTGGTAATTTCTTTCCTTCTATGAATTCTAGAGAAGCTCCACCACCTGTAGAAATATGTGTCATTTTATCAGCTAATCCTGCTTTCTTAACAGCAGCTGCAGAATCTCCTCCTCCAATTACTGTAACAGCGTCTATTTCTGATAAAGTTTTTGCTATTTCATTTGTACCAACTGCAAATTGTTCTATTTCGAATATTCCTACTGGTCCATTCCATAATACTGTTGCTGCTTTTCTTAATTCATCTGTATACATTTTTATAGTTTCTGAACCTATATCTAGTCCTTCCCAACCATCTGGGATTTCTTTATAACTTACTACTTTACTTTCTGTATCTTCACTTACTTCTTTTCCAACTCTTGTATCTACTGGTAGCATTAATTTAACACCTTTATTTTTTGCTTTTTCAATTAAGCTTTGTGCTAAATCTAACTTATCTTCTTCGCATATAGAATTTCCTACTGAATATCCCATTGATTTAAAGAATGTATAAGCCATAGCTCCACCAATCATTAATGTATCTACTTTTTCTAATAAACTATCTATTACTCCTATTTTATCTGAAACTTTCTTTCCACCTAAAATAGCAACAAATGGTCTCTTTGGATTATTTATAGCATCTCCTAAGAATTTTAATTCTTTTTCGATTAAGAATCCTGCTACTGCAGGTAAATAATCAGCAATTCCTGCTGTAGAAGCATGTGCTCTATGTGCTGTACCAAAAGCATCATTTACAAATACTTCTGCCATACTTGCAAATTTCTCAGCAAGTTCTGGGTCATTTTTTTCTTCTCCTGGTTCGAATCTTACATTTTCTAGTAACATTACTTCACCTGGTTTTAATTCTGATGCTAATCTCATAGCATCTTCACCAACTACATCTTTTGCAAGTTTAACTTCTTGTCCTAATAATCTAGTTAATTCTTTTGCTACTGGTGCCATTGATAATTCTGGCACAACTTGTCCCTTTGGTCTTCCTAAGTGAGAGCATAAAATTATTGAACAATTTTGTTCTAATAAATATTTTATTGTTGGTAATGCTGCAACGATTCTTGTGTTGTCCCTTATTGTTCCATCATCCAATAATGGTACATTAAAATCACATCTCTCAATTACTTTTTTGCCTTTTAAGTCTATATCTCTAACAGTTTTTTTATCCATACATTTCACTCCTTTTCTTCACTTGGTAAGCCCAGCTATAGTCCACTCTAACGGAAGTGGCTTAATTGTAAAGGCTATATATATGTCTTAAAATTTTAAAATACAAAGGCACATATATAACCTTTACAATTATTTTGCTTACTCTTTTAAGATAATTAAGACTTTTAGAGGTTACTTATAAAAGCAACCTCTAAAATTTTAATCATTACATATTATCTTTTGTTGCCATATAGCAAGCTAAATCTACTAATTTATGTGAATAACCCCATTCGTTATCATACCAAGCAACTAATTTTACAAAAGTATCTGTTAATTGAATTCCAGCTGTTGCATCAAATATTGATGTATGTGGATCTCCTAAGAAATCTGAAGATACTACTGCTTCTTCTGTATATCCTAAAATTCCTTTTAATTCATTTTCTGATGCTCTCTTAACTGTATCACAGATTTCTTCATATGTTGCTGGTTTTTCTAGATTACATGTTAAATCTACTACAGAAACATCTAGAGTTGGAACTCTGAAAGACATACCTGTTAATTTTCCATTTAATGATGGTATAACTTTTCCTACTGCTTTAGCAGCACCTGTTGAAGATGGTATTATGTTACCAGAAGCAGCACGTCCACCTCTCCAATCTTTTTTAGTAGCTCCATCAACTGTTTTTTGTGTTGCAGTTGTTGAGTGGATTGTAGACATTAATCCATCTTTAATTCCAAAATTATCATTAATAACTTTAGCAAGTGGTGCTAAACAGTTTGTTGTACAAGATGCATTAGAAACAATGTTCATACTTGGGTCATATGTTTCATTGTTAACTCCCATAACAAACATTGGAGCATCTTTTGATGGTGCACTTATTAAAACTTTTTTAGCTCCAGCCTCTAAGTGAGCTTTAGCTTTGTCCATTGTTGTAAATACACCAGAACATTCGAATACATAGTCTACTCCTAATTCTCCCCATGGTACATTGTGAGGATCCATTTCGTTGTATACTTTTACTTCTTTTCCATTTACAACTAAACAATTGTCTTTGGCTTCAATTGTTCCATTAAATCTTCCATGCATTGTATCATATTTTACCATGTAAGCCATGTAATCTGCAGTGATAAATGGGTCGTTAATTGCAACGATATCTACTGCATCACCTTTCTGTAAAGCTGCTTGGAATGCTAATTTTCCAATTCTTCCAAATCCATTAAAACCTACTTTAATTGCCATTGTTAATTCCTCCATTTCTTTTTTGCCTTTTCAGGCATACAAAAATTTGACCTATTTTTGATCAAAGTCATTCTATAACAAAAAAGAATACTTTTCAAGTATTCTTTCTTAAATATTTAGATTTTATACATATTTTTCTACTTTTATTATGTACCTTCCTTTTTGAGTATTTCCAATAATTTCTAGTATTCTAAATCTTCCTCTTCCTCTTATAGTTATTATATCTTTTTCATTTATTTGTTTTGTTAATTTTGTTTCATTTTTAAAATTTATAAATACTCTTTCTTGTAGAATAATTTCCTTTGCTTGCACTCTTGAGGTTCTTGCAAGTTCTGCAATTACATTATCCAATCTTAAAGCTGCTACAACAATCTGATATTCTTTAGTTTTTGACTCTACTTTTTCTACTTGATTAATTTCAATTTCTTTTATATCAGCTTTTTTTAATCTTATTAATTGCCCCAAACTATTTATTAAATATTTAGCTATTTCTGGTAGGATAATAATATCTGCACCAATATCTTGCACCAAGATGTCTCCTACTTTTTCTCTTACCACGCCTAATTTCATTACCATTCCCAAATAATTTTTATGTACATATTTTTCATGTAATTCGTTTGGAACTCTAATTCTAATTGCACATAATTTATCTAAAAAAGTTTTGTCATTTTTTATTAAGATATGATTATCATCTACACAGTTATTCACTATAAACTTTAATTTTTCCGGATAAAAAATTAAAATCTTTCTTTCTGCTCCTTCATATCCTCCAAAAGGAATGTAATTTTCATATTTAATTTTATTTAATACATCATGGCAAATTTTCATTTGATACTCATCCAAAAAATCAGTATTAGTAATTTTGTTTTTCTGTTTTGTTTCTTCTACTTTATCCAACATTTTAGAAATAAGCATTTGTTCTTCTTTCTTATAACCTTCTATTAAATCTTTTTTATTCATAAATTTCTCCTATAATATATGTCTTATACAATATTTACATATTAACACATTTTTCTACAAATTTCCATATATTTAGCCTTTGATTTTCTTTACAAACCTTTTTCTTTCTTATATAATTAAGCTGTGGTCAAAATCTTTTGATTTTGCAATCACAGATATATGTGGAACTAAGCTGTGGTCAAAATCTTTTGATTTTGCGTCCACAGCTATATGTGGAACTAAGCTGTGGTCAAAATCTTTTGATTTTGCAATCACAGATATATGTGTAAACTAAAATTTTAAGGAGAAAAATTATGACAAGATTTATTTCACATTCTGAAGATGAAACAAAAAAATTCGCCAAAAAGTTAGCTTCTAATTCAAAAAAAGGAGATATTATAGTTTTAAGTGGAGAACTTGGTTCTGGGAAAACTAAATTTACAGAAGGTTTTCTTGAGTATTTTAATTTACAAGATGAACTATCAAGTCCTACATTTACGATAGTAAATGAGTATGATACTCCCGATTTTCCTATTTATCATTTTGATGTTTACAGATTAGAAGATATTGATGAATTTTATGCAATTGGTGGAGATGAGTATTTTTCCAACGGAATTTGCATAATTGAATGGGGTGAAAAAATAGAAGAGCTATTACCAAAATCATATCTAAAAGTTTCTTTTTCAAGAGATTTTGAAGATTCTAATATTCGTATTTTAGATTTAGAGTGTTTTGGCAATTATAAATTAAATTGTGACATAAATCTTTAAGTCAAATTATATAAAATAAAGATATCGAGAGATAATCTATTCATTTATAGAGATAGGAAGTGTAAAAATGAAAACATTAAGTATAGATACATCTAGTAATATTTGTAGCATTGCAATTTTGGATGATGAAAAAATATTATATGAAGATTTTATATCAGATAAATTAACTCATTCTGAAAATTTAATGCCTATGATAAAAAAAGCTTTTGATAGTCTTGATTTTAATTTATCAGATATAGATTTATATGCTTGTTCTAAAGGACCTGGGTCTTTTACTGGTATTAGAATAGGTGTTGCAACTATTTGTGCCTTTAGAGATTTTTATAATAAACCTGCTATAGGTATTTCTTCCTTAGAAGGCTTGGCATATAATATTGCTCCATTAAATGGAAATTTGGTATGCTCAATTATAGATGCTAAAAATGACAATGTTTATGCTGGATTATTTGAATATGATGAAAATCATTATACTTTAATAAATAAATATATGTCCGATAATATAAATAATGTTTTAGATATTATAAAAAAATATTCTAGTAACAAAATTGTTTTCGTAGGCTCTGGTAGTAAATTATTTGCTAATTTAATAAAAAGTAATTTTAATAATTGTACTTTAGCAACAGATGAAGAAAACAATTCAAGTGCTAAGTCAATTGCTAAAGCTGCAATTTATAAACACTTTAATTGTAATTCAAAAGAAGAATTATCTCTTTCACCTTTATACTTAAAAAAATCCAGTGCTGAAATAGAATTAGAAAAAAAATTAAAGGATAATTAATATGAATTTAGAAATATATAATATGACAGAGTCAGATTTATTTTTACTAAAAGATACTTTAAAAGATGAATTTGATGATTTTTGGACATATGATATCTTAGAAGATGAATTGAATAATCCCAATTCAGAATATTTTGTTGCCAAAATGGATAATAATATTTTAGGTTTCGCAGGAATTTGGAAATCTGTAGATGATGTACATATTACAGATATTGTTGTAAAAAAGACAAACAGAAAATCAGGTATTGGTAGTAAATTATTAGCAAAACTAATACAAACAGCTAAAAGTGAAAATTTTAAAGCTATTACCTTAGAAGTAAATGAAAACAATTTACCTGCAATTAATTTGTACTTAAAATATGGTTTTAAAAAAGTTGGCTTCAGAAAAAAATATTATAAACATAGAGATAATGCAATTATTATGACAAAAAATTTTGAGTAACAAGTTTTTGTCATAAGCTATATACAAATGTTAAGTATATTTTAAAGAAAGAAGGAAAACTAATGAAAAAAAATGAATTAAACTACAAAGATTTAAGAGTAATATGCAATCCAAATATTTTTGATTTTGAAACCACAGAAAATTTAGAGCCTATTACTTCTGGAATTGGTCAAGAACGTGGTATAAAAGCTTTAGAATTTGGGCTTAATGTAAATGTTAAAGGATACAATATTTATATAGAAGGTCCTAGTGGAGTTGGAAAAACAATGTACACCAAAAATTATTTGGATACAATTGCTAAGAAGAAAAAAGTACCAAATGATTGGTGTTATATATATAATTTTGATAGACCTAATGAACCAATTGCTGTTTCTCTTCCTGCTGGACAAGGAAAAGAATTTAAGCATACTATGGATAACTTTATTAAAGATATAAAAGTTGATATAAAAAATACTTTTAATAATGAAGATTTCGAAAAAGAGAAAACTCTTATAAGACAAGAATTCGAAGATAAAAGAAATGCATTAATGGAAAATTTAAATAAAAAAACTATGAAATATGGTTTCTTTGTAAAAAGTGCTCAAAATGGTATTTATATGATGCCTGTTTTAAATGGAAAAACAATAGAAGAAGAAGAATTTGATAATTTAGATGAAAGTATAAAGAAAGAATTTGAGGATAAATCTGGTATTGTACAACAACAAATAATAGAAACAATAAGTGAAATAAAAGAAATAGAAAAAGAAGCTGATAAAAAATTAGAAGAATGGCAATCTAATATTGCATTACTTACTATTAATGTTCATATTAACAATGTAAAATCTAAATTTAAAAGAAATAAGAAAATCACTAAATTTTTAAATGATGTTAAAACTGATATTTTAAAAAATATCTCCGCTTTTACAGTTGATGATAAAAACAATCAACCTCAAAACCCAAGAATGGAACAACCTGCCCCATGGCTTAATTATAGAGTAAATTTATTTGTTGATAATAGTAATTTGGAAGGTACACCAGTTATAATGGATTCTAATACTTCCTACCCAAATCTATTTGGAAGATTGGAATATGAAAATTATTATGGTGCTTTAAAAACTGACCACACAATGTTAAAAGCTGGCTTGCTTCATATGGCAAATGGTGGTTATATCATTTTCCAAGCTGATGATATTATTCAAAATAGCCTTTGCTATGAAGCTTTAAAAAAGGCTTTAAAAGTAAAAGAATTAAATATAGAAAATGCATCAGAACAACATTCTTCTATGGTAATGATTTCTTTAAAGCCTGAACCTATTCCATTGGATGTAAAAATTATTATTATTGGAAACAGTAATATATACCATACTTTACTTGCAGTAGATAATGATTTTAGAAAATTATTTAGAATTAAAGTTGAATTTGAAGATGATGCACCTCGTAATTCTGAAAATATGATTAAACTAGCTAGATTTGCACATGGCTTTTGTGCAAAAGAAGGTCTTCCTCAACTTGATAGGTCTGGAATGGCTAGTCTTGTTGATTATGCTACTGCTTTAGCAGATGATAAAGAAAAAATCTCTACCAGATTTAATGATTTATCAGAAATAATTGGTGAAGCTGCAACTTGGGCAAAGCTTAGTCGTTCTAAATTGATTACGGATAAATTTATTCAAAAAGCTTTAAAAGAACGAATTGAACGTGTAAAAAAATATGACTCACATTATTTAGAAATGATTAAAGAAAATACATTATTAATAGATACATCTGGCTACAAAGTAGGTCAAATTAATGGTCTTACAGTTTTAACTATTGGAGATTATTCTTTTGGGAAACCAGCAAAAATAACTGCAAATACTTATGCGGGAAAGCAAGGTATTGTTGATATAGAACGTGAAGTTGACCTTTCTGGTTCTTCTCATTCTAAAGGTGTTCTAATTCTTACAGGATTTTTAGGACAAAAATTTGCACAAGACTTCCCTCTTGCTTTAACTGCAAGCATTTGTTTTGAGCAACTTTATAATGGTGTTGATGGTGATAGTGCTTCTAGTACAGAATTATATGCCCTACTTTCTAGCCTATCAGAAATACCAATAAATCAAGCTTTAGCAGTTACAGGTTCTGTTAACCAAAAAGGAGAAATTCAACCAATTGGTGGTGTTAACGAAAAAATAGAAGGATTCTTCCAAATCTGTGCTGACAGAGGCTTAGATGGTAGCCATGGAGTTATAATTCCTGTTCAAAATATAAGAAATCTTCATTTGAACGATGAAGTTGTCGAAGCAGTGAAGAATAAAAAATTCCATATTTATGCAATATCTACAATTGATGAAGGAATTGAGTTATTAACAGGTGTGCCTGCTGGAACAAAAGATAAAGATGGAAAATTCCCAGTTGGTACAATTAATTATCTAGTTTATGAAAAATTAAAAAAGTTTTCAAAATTAGGAAATGAAAAATAAAAGTGATTTATATTACTTTTATTGTAATTAATTATAAAAATGAAAGTGGAAAATAAAATTGAAAATCAGCAAGTTATATCATAATATTTTAAATATAAGCATAAAAGAACCACACTTACGTGTGGTTCTTTTATATTGCAGGGCTATTCCCTTTCTTGATTATCTCTATTTTCGCTAACTCTCTGTCTTATTCCCTGCATATTTCTTAATTGTTCTTTTAATTGACTAATTCTTGTTGTTTTTTTTGTTGCTCTAATAGCACTTTGTAAAAACTCTGCACTGGATTGAGTTTTTTGCATAGGTATTGGTTCATCATCAGTGGTTTGAGTTTTTGGGGGTCTTGGCGGATTTAATAACTCATCTTGTGATTTAGAAATATCCTTTCCTTGAATTAATGATTTTACTCCTTGATTTATTTCGAAAATTAATCCATTTATATCTCCTCTTAATTTTCTTTCTGTTTCATCATCATATCCTTCACTTTTTATATTTGCAAATTCAATAAATTTTTGCTGTAAATTTGCTTTTTTTTCAGAATATATTTTTTTCATTGCCTCATTATTTTTTCCATCATTAATTTGTGGAATTCTGTCAATTTCAAAAGTTCTATCTAATAATTTTCCGGTCAAATCTTGTAATTCTTCTTTAGATTCATCCACATCATCAAATATTTTTACCATGGCGTTATAATCTTCGATAAAATTATCAAAATAAATATATCTAGAATCAAAATCCTGTCTTTCTTCTTTTTTTTGAGATTTATTAGAAGAATATTTACCGCTTTCTATTTTTTTACTTATATCTTCTAAAACAATTTGAGATAAAACTTCCTCTCTCATCTCAGAAAATGTTCCAATTTTTCCAACTATTTCTCCATTAGAAACTTTTAACTTATTATATTCTATTTTGGGTTCTGAATGGTCCTCCGGAATTCCTATAAATGCAGATTTTTTTGTATCCAATGAAAATACCTCAAATACTCTATCTTCATTTTTAACTTCTTGTGGTAATTTTGTATAATTTGATCTCTTATTATGCAATCTGGACACTACACCTTCTTCTGATAGCAATTCTCCATTTTCATTAAGTGCTAATTTATTTATATTTCCATTTTCACCATTTATTAAAAGAAGTGACACATCTCTCCTATCAACAAATTCAATATAAGCTCTTGTATGAGGTAGACAATCCAAATCTATTTGTACATATCTTGTACTTTCAAAATTGTTTTCTGATTTAGCTTTTAATGCCTGTAAATTTGCTGTTGCCACACTATATTTTTGAGCTGTTCTTGAAATGACAGTTGTATCACATGGAATACGTTCTATATCAAGATTTTTTATTGCAGTATCTATTTCTTCTTCGCTCATATTTGTAGCTCGTGCAATATAATTTATCATTTCTACATTTTGTCCTAAATTTAAATCACTTGGATTGCTCTGGCTAAATTTTTGTAATAATTTTTCTTTCACATTTTCATTTAAAGTTCTATATGGTTCACATTGTTGGTCTATTATAACACCAGGGATTTGCATTCCCCATTTATATTTAATTCTAATATCCTCAATTCCAGATGATATATCTTTTCTAATACGAGCTTCTGCTTTTTGCCTTACATCTGGGTCTAATCCAACTAATAAATGACTATCTTGAATTAACTGATTTATTAGCAAACTATTTATACCATCAATAAGCTTTGAGTCCCTTCTCCCTTCTATTTTGTCATAAGCTGAAAAAACAAGTGCCATATCTTTTATAAATCTATCAAAATCCACTTGTCCATTACTCATATATTGTAACTGCTGAATTTGACTTTTTTTATACATATAAAAATTTCTAATTATTGCATCTAAACCAAGTTTTAATTCTTTATTTGCCTCTGAGTTTTCTTTTGAGTCATTTAAATCATGTGAATATTTTATCTCATGAAATTTTGCAAAATGCGTTTCTATTAAATCATTATTTTGTAACATTAATTCTTGAGTACGTCCATTTGTTTCCTTTGCTATATCAAAAAAGAATGAAGCTCCCTGTTTCGTAAAATAATATTTAAATATTCTATCAGAATACATAGCATATAATAAAGCTACAACTTCAACATTTTGTCTGTATGAAAATACATCAGTTTTATGCATTGTTCGATTTAAAAATTCTGTAATTCCTTCACCAAAAAATCTTGAAAATGTTCCTTCTCCATCAACTAATGCATGATATACTTCATGTGTTGCTGTATATTCGTTATCTCCCATTTTCTTTCTTAATATAATTTTACGCTGCTTATTATCTTTTGTTTTTGCATAATATCCAACCACAGTAGGCTTTTCCTCTAAATATTTATCTTTTTTAGATGTTAATACTTTGCATATCATTTTTCTGGCAACAGAAGCAAAGTGGTCATCAATTAACCACTTTTTAAATCCTGTTTCCCCTAAAAAATTATACATATTTGAAAAAACATCTTTTATCATATTTTTTATCTTCGGTTGAATATCTGGATTCTTATCTATATTTTCTTGTATATTTTTAAGTTCATTCATATGTTACTCCTATAAATGTATTAAACCATAATTATTCTTCTTCATTTATAGCGGCTTGTGCTGCTGCAAGTTTTGCTATTGGAACCCTATATGGTGAGCAAGATACATAATCTAGTCCTATTGAATTACAAAATTCTACAGATGCAGGATTTCCTCCGTGTTCTCCACAAATTCCTATTTTTAAATCCGGTCTAGTTTTTCTTCCTAATTCAACAGCTATTCTCATTAATTTTCCCACACCTTTTTTATCTATTGTAGCAAAAGGATCAAAATCATAAATGTTTTTAGCATAATATTCATTTAAAAACTTACTTGCATCATCACGACTAAATCCAAATGTCATTTGTGTTAAATCATTAGTCCCAAAAGAGAAAAACTCTGCTTCTTTTGCTATTTCATCAGCTGTTAAAGCTGCTCTTGGTATCTCTATCATAGTTCCTACGTGATATCTCATCTCTATATTTGCTTCTTTTAAAACTCTGTCCGCTGTTTCCGTAATTATTGATTTTACATATTTCATTTCTTTGTATTCGCCAATTAGTGGAACCATTATTTCTGGTATTACATTCATACCTTCTTTATTAACATTAATTGCTGCTTCTATAATTGCTCTTGTCTGCATTTGTGCAATTTCTGGATATCTTACATCCAATCTACAACCTCTAAAGCCCATCATAGGATTAAATTCGTGTAATTTTTGTATTGTATCTCTTATTTTTTCTTCATTTATATTCATTTCTCTTGCTAAATCACGTATTTCATTATCTTTTTTAGGTAAAAATTCATGTAATGGTGGGTCTAGTAATCTTATTGTTACAGTATAACCATTCATTGCTTTGTATAATCCTTCGAAGTCAGCTCTTTGCATTGGTAATAATTTATCTAAAGCAACTTTTCTTTGTTCTACAGTCTCTGCTAATATCATCTCTCTAATTGCTCTTATTCTGTCTGGAGCAAAAAACATATGCTCTGTTCTACATAATCCAATTCCTTCTGCACCAAATTCGTATGCTTGTTTTGCATCTTTTGGCGTATCTGCATTAGCTTTTACTTTTAATTTTCTATATTGGTCTGCCCAGTTCATAAGTTCAGCAAAATTTCCAGAAATAGTTGCAGGAACAGTATCTATTTTTCCATCATATACATTTCCTGTTGAGCCATCCAAAGAAATATAGTCTCCTTCTACATATTCTGAACCATCTGGTAATTCAAAATATCTTTCCTCCTCATTTACAGTTATATCTGAACAACCAGCAACGCAGCAAGTTCCCATTCCTCTAGCAACAACTGCGGCATGTGATGTCATTCCACCTCTTACTGTTAATATTCCTTTACAAACAGTCATTCCATCAATATCTTCTGCAGATGTTTCCAATCTTACTAAAATTAATTCTTTTTCGCCTTCTTCATGTAATTGCATTGCTTTTTCTGCACTAAATACAATTTTTCCTGTAGCAGCTCCTGGTGAAGCAGCTAAACCTTGAGCAATTTGTCTTGCATATTTTAATTTCTCTTGGTCGAAATTAGGATGTAATAATTGTTCTAATTGTTTTGGCTCTACTCTTAATACTGCTTCTCTTTCATCTATTAATCCCTCTCTTACCATATCTACTGCTATCTGTAAAGCTGCTTGAGCAGTTCTTTTACCATTTCTTGTTTGTAAAATATATAAACTTCCATGTTCAATTGTAAATTCCAAATCTTGCATATCTCTATAATGTTTTTCTAGTTTTTTAGCGCTTCTTACAAATTCATTATAAACATCGGGATTTATTTCGGCCAATTTATCTATTGTCATTGGAGTTCTTATTCCTGCTACAACATCTTCTCCTTGAGCATTCATTAAGAATTCACCATATATCTTATTTTCTCCTGTTGCAGGATTTCTAGAGAATGCAACTCCTGTTCCACAGTCATCTCCCATATTTCCAAACACCATCATTTGAACATTTACAGCTGTTCCCCAATCACCTGGTATATCATTTAATCTTCTATATTTAATAGCTCTTGCGTTATTCCAAGATCTAAAAACTGCCTCTATGCATTCCAATAACAATGCTCTTACATCTTGTGGAAAAGCTGAACCAGTTTGGTCATAATATATTCCTTTAAATACTTTAACTAAATCTTCTAGGTCATTTGCATCCATATCTATGTCTTGCTTTAAACCTCTTTGCATTTTCTTAGTATCTATTGCTTTTTCATATATACTATCAGGTATGCCTTTTACAACATCACTATACATTTGTATAAATCTTCTATAACTATCATACGCAAATCTTCTATTCTTTGTAGCTAATGTTTTTACAGTCTCATCATTAATTCCTAAATTTAAAATTGTATCCATCATTCCAGGCATAGAAACTCTAGCACCAGAACGAACTGAAACTAGCAATGGCTTTTGGGCATCTCCTAATTTTTTTCCACTCATTTCTTCTAATCTTGCCAAAGCTCTATCTATTTGCTTAATTACTTCATCTGTTAGTTTTTCACCATCTTCATAATATTTATTACAACATTCTGCTGATATAGTAAATCCTTGTGGTATTGGTAATCCTAAATTTGTCATTTCTGCCAAATTTGCCCCTTTACCTCCAAGAATATCTTTCATTTTTGCATTTCCTTCTTGAAATAAATACACATATTTTTTATTTTTTTCTTCCATGTATTTTCGCTCCTTTATCTTTTGAATCCTTTTTATATATTGATATTATATATTAACAAATTTAATTTATCAAGAGATTTTAGAATGGTCATTTTTTCCTTTTTATATTATCTTCTTTTTCCTATTTCTTGAGGTATTACTATTTTAGAAACATTTACACTTTTTGTTTTTAACAATTCATCCAATTGCTTTTCTAAATAATATTCCTTTTTAAAAAGTATCCTAGTAAGTAATTTTCTTATTTTATCAAATTTACTTTCTTTTCTTACTATTAAACTTGTTTCCATAATAAGCACCCTCTTTGCTTTTTTCTAGCAACATATTATCACATTAAATTAAAAAGTAAAAGAGCGGATGATTAGAATATTCGCATACAAAATGCAAAAATTTAATCATCCGCTATAACATTATTAAAATTCTATTTTTTCTGCAATCCAATTTTCTAATTCATCTATACTAATTCTTACTTGTTCCATTGTATCTCTGTCCCTTATTGTTACACAATTATCTTCCAATGTGTCAAAATCTATTGTAACACAATATGGAGTTCCTATTTCATCTTCCCTTCTATATCTCTTTCCTATACTTCCTGCTTCATCATAATCACACATAAATTTCTTTGATAATTTCTTATAAACTTCTGTAGATTTTTCAGAAAGTTTCTTAGAAAGTGGAAGAACAGCTACTTTATATGGAGCTAATGCTGGATGTAAGTGTAATACTACTCTTGTGTCACCATCTTCTAGTTTTTCTTCTTCGTATGCATTACATAAAAATGCAAGTAATACTCTGTCTGCTCCTAATGAAGGTTCTATTACATAAGGAATATATTTTTCTTTTGTCTCTGGATCCAAATATGTTAAGTCTTGCTTTGAATGTTCCATATGTTGTTTTAAATCATAATCTGTTCTATCTGCAATTCCCCATAATTCTCCCCATCCAAATGGGAATGCAAATTCTATGTCTGTTGTTGCATTACTATAAAATACTAATTCTTCTTTAGAATGATCTCTTAGACGAATGTTCTCCTTTTTGATGCCCAAACTTAATAACCAGTTCTCACAAAATTCCTTCCAATATTTATGCCATTCTAAATCTGTTCCTGGCTCGCAGAAAAATTCCAATTCCATTTGCTCAAATTCTCTTGTTCTAAAAATGAAATTGCCTGGAGTTATTTCGTTTCTAAATGCTTTTCCTATTTGTGCAATTCCCATAGGGATTTTCTTTCTTGAAGTTCTTAAAACATTTTTAAAATCTACAAATATTCCTTGTGCTGTTTCTGGTCTTAAATATATTTCTGCTGTTTTATCTTCTGTTACACCTTGGAATGTTTTAAACATTAAATTGAATTTACGAATATCTGTAAAATTTGATTTTCCACAGTTTGGACAAGGTATGTTGTTTTCTTTTATAAAATCCATTAATTCTTTATCACTCATACCATCTGCTATCATATCTTTACCTTGTTCGTGTGCCCATTCCTCTATTAATTTATCAGCTCTATGTCTTGTTTTGCATTCCTTACAATCAATTAGTGGGTCTGAAAATCCTCCTACATGTCCTGAAGCTACCCAAGTTTCTGGGTTCATTAATATTGCTGCATCTAACCCTACAATATTTGGTTGTTCTTGAATAAATTTCTTTCTCCATGCATTTTTTATGTTATTTTTTAATTCATTTCCTAAAGGACCATAATCCCAAGTATTGGCTAGTCCTCCATAAATTTCTGAACCTGGATATACATATCCTCTTGACTTGCATAATGCTACAATTTTGTCCATTGAATCTACCATAATAAAAACCTCCTAATACTTTATTTACTAGGTATTAGAAGATTTTGTTTGCTTTATTCTATTATACCAAAAAACTTCCGTACCTAGCATATTAGCTAGGGACGAAAGTTATATTCCGCGGTTCCACCCTAATTGATAATTATTAATTATCCTCTTAATTTTTTTAGTGCTCCAAAGCTCCCCATATTTTTTAGCTGTTAGTTTACACCTACCACTAACTCTCTTTAAGCTCACAAAAATATTTTTTCTTTTTCATTGCACTTTATTTAATTGACATATTTATATCATATTATACTATAAAAATCAAGAAAATTTTCATAGAAAAAGGAGACTAATTAAAGTCTCCTTTTTGTTTAGAACACATTTACATATTTAATAATATGTAAAATAAGCCCACTGCGATTATTATTCCAAAAATAATAATCAAAATCAAAACAATACTTGATTTATCAAACTTATTCATAGTGTTCCTTTCCTAGAAAAACATATATTGTTAGCATATTCATTATACCACTTTTTTATTATTTAGTAAATAAAAAATATACTGCCAAAACAATTTCTGTTAATAAAATCGTAGGAAAACCAATGGTGAATTTTAACTTTTTTGTTTTATGTCTAAAAATATACATTCCGGCAATGCCACCAATTCCACCTCCTAGTAGAACTAATGTAAATAATCCAGCTTCACTGATTCTCCATTCTCCTTTTTGGGCTCTTCTTTTGTCCCACCACATAGCGCAAAAAGCCATTAGGTTTATTACAATTAGATATATTATAATGTTTTTTGGTGTAAATATTGCTTCTAATAATAATTTATAATCTAACATTGTTTTCCTTTCCTTTATGCAAACAAACTCATTTGATTACTTTCTGGTAATCCTTTTAAACATCCAGCTGTTTTTAATAAGTCTATTACTGAACTTCCTGCTTTTGCTCTCATTCTTATATCATCCACACACATAAATGGTTCTTCTTCTCTTGCTTTTACTATACTTTCTGCTGCTACTGTTCCTAGTCCTGGTATACTATTTAATGGTGGTCTTATTCCATCTTCTTCAGAAATAAACTTCGTACTGTGAGATTTGTATAAATCTATTGGTAAGAAATTTATTCCTCTTTCATACATTTCTAATACTAATTCTAGTATTGGATACATATTCTTATCTTTTTGTGATGCATTGTTTCCAGCCAAATCTATTTCTTTCATTTTATTTAAAACTTTTTCTTTTCCATGGCACATTATATCACTATCGAATTCATCTGCTCTAATTGTGAAATATGCTGTATAATATGCTTTTGGCTCATGTACTTTAAACCAAGCTATTCTAAAGGCATTTGTTACATATGCTGCGGCATGGGCTTTTGGGAACATATATTTTATTTTTTCACAAGATTTTATATACCAATCTGGTACATCATGTTCTTTCATCTCAGCCTTATATTGTTCCCATTTTGGCTCTTTTCCTTTTGCAACCTTTCCTTTACGAACTGCCTCCATTATTTTAAATGAATCATTTGGTGGCAAACCTTTCTTTATTAAATAAATCATTATATCATCACGACAACATATTGCTTCTGACAATGTAACTGTTCCATCATTTATTAGAGATTGTGCATTTCCAAGCCACACATCTGTACCATGTGATAATCCAGAAATACGAATTAACTCATCAAATCTTTTTGGTTTTGTATCTACCAACATTCCTCTTACAAATTTTGTTCCAAACTCAGGTATTCCATAACTTCCAACTTCTGAATGTATTTGCTCCGGTGTTACTCCTAAAGCTTTGGTAGAACTAAAAATTGACATCGTTTCCTTATCATCCAAAGGTACTTTTGTTGGGTCTATTCCAGTAATATCATATAACATTCTTATCATTGTTGGATCATCATGACCTAGTATATCTAGTTTAAGCAAATTTTGGTCGATAGAGTGATAATCAAAATGAGTAGTTATAATATCAGAATTTGGATCATCTGCGGGATGTTGAACAGGTGTAAATTCATATATTTCTCTACCTTTTGGAACAACTATAATTCCACCAGGGTGCTGACCAGTTGTTCTTTTAATGCCTGTACAGCCTTGTGCAATCCTTGCAACTTCTGCATTTGCAACAGGTATATTTCTCTCCTCATAATATTTTTTTACATATCCAAATGCTGTTTTATCTGCTACTGTACCAACTGTTCCTGCTTTAAATGTTGTTCCTTTACCAAATATAACTTCGGTATATTTATGTGCTTTTGCTTGATATTCTCCGGAGAAGTTTAAATCTATATCTGGCTCTTTATCACCATTAAATCCAAGGAATGTTTCGAACGGAATATCCATACCATCTTTTACCATTTTAGTACCACATTTTGGACAATCCTTATCTGGTAAATCAAATCCATTTTCATAACCATAATCTGTAAAATCAGAATATTTACAATTAGGACATCTATAATGTGGTGGAAGTGAATTAACCTCAGTTATTCCTGTCATATTTGCCACAAATGAAGAACCAACAGAACCTCTTGAACCAACTATATATCCATCTTCATTTGATTTCCAAACTAATTTTTGTGCAATTATATACATAACTGAGAAACCATTTTTAATAATTGAAGTTAATTCTTTATCTAGTCTCTCCTCAACTATTTGTGGTAATGGGTCACCATATAATTCGTGTGCTTTTGAATATGCTATTTCTTTTATTGTTTGTTCACATCCTGGTATATGAGGTGGACATTTTTCTGGAGAAATTGGACTAATCCAATCACACATATCAGAAATTTTATTTGTGTTTGTTACTACAACTTCATAGGCTTTTTCTTTTCCTAAATATTCAAATTCTTTAAGCATTTCTTCAGTTGTTCTTAAATATACAGGCGCTTGATTATCTGCATCTTCGTAACCCTGTCCTGCTTGTAACATTCTTCTATAAATTTCATCTGATGGATCCATAAAATGAACATCGCAAGTTGCAACTACTAATTTATTAAGCTTTTCACCAATTTCTACGATTTTTCTATTTATGTTTTTTAAGCCTTCTTCATCTACTACTGTTCCATTTCTAATTAAAAATTCGTTATTTCCTAAAGGTTGTATTTCCAAATAATCATAGTCTTTAGCAATTTCCTCTATTTCTTCATCTGTTTTTCCCATTTCTATTGCTTGGTATAATTCACCAGCCTCGCATGCACTACCCATTATTAAGCCTTCCGAATATTTTTTATATATTGACTTTAATATTCTAGGTTTTTTATAAAAATAATCCAAATGAGAAATTGATATTAATTTATATAAATTTTTAAGTCCTACATAGTTTGTAGCTAAAATAATCGCATGATATGTAGGTAATTTTTTAAAGTCAGCATCTCCTGCAATTTTCTTAGTTATATCATCTAAGGTTTCCACACCTTTTTCTTTTAACATTTTAAGCATTACATTTAATACTTTAACTGTTGTATCAACATCATCCAATGCTCTATGTGCTACTTCTACTTTTATGCCTAAATACTCTGCAATTTTACCTAATTTATATTTCTTAAAATCTGGGAACAAATCTTTTGCTAGTCTTAAAGTATCTAAATATGTATTATCTAAACTTAGACCAAGTTGATTTGCATTATATTTTAAAAATCCTATATCAAAATCTGCATTATGAGCTACCAATACTGAATCACCAACAAATTCTAGAACTTTAGGCATTACTTTATCTATGGTTTCTGCATCTTTTACCATATCATCTGTTATATTTGTAACTTCTACAACTCTTTGTGGTATAGGCTTTTCTGGATTAACGAAACAAGAAAATTCATCTATTACTTCTCCATTTTTTACTTTCATTATTCCTACTTCTGTAATTTTCTCTGTTCTAAATGAAAAACCTGTTGTTTCTAAATCTAATACACAATATGTTGTATCTATGCTTTGTCCTCTAGAAAAAGAAACGGGTGATACTTTATCGGGTGCTAAATAAGCTTCCACTCCATAAATTACTTTTATTTTATGTTCTGTTAAATTTTCAAATCCCAATAATTTATGTGCTTCCGGAAAAGCTTGTACAACTCCATGGTCTGTTATAGCAATGGATTTCATTCCCCACTTCATAGCTCTCTTTATTAAATCTGTCGCAGAAGTAATTCCATCCATTTGACTCATCTTTGTATGTAAATGAAGTTCCACTCTCTTAACTTCTGCATTATCCATTCTCTCTTCTTTTTTAGGTGGCTCTATTTCTAAAATAGTATATGCCATAACTGTTAATTCATGAGAAAACGAATCCATTTGAGCAGTTCCGGCTATTTTTATTGCCTTAGCACTTTTTACTCTTCCCATAACTTTTTTAGCATTTTTCTTATCCAAGAAAGCTTTACAAGTTAATGTACTTGTTCCATCATATAAATCAAAACTAAATAATACTCTTCCAGATTTTAACTCTCTATCTTCTGAATTTATTACTTCTCCTTCTAATGAAACTTTTTTATCTTCCACTCCTAAATTTTGTATTTTAACAAGTGGTTCAGTTATAGTCATAGAATTTCCAAGTATTAATGGAGAGCTTTCATCCTCTTCCGGTAATTCTGGCACATTGGCATCTGTCTCTATAACTGAATTTGCTATTATTGTAACATCTCCAGCATATGTATCCAATCCAGCTTTTCCAATTATTTTTATAGCTTTAGCTTTTTCTAATTTATCCAAAATATCTTGAGCTTCTTCTTGAGTAGAAAATGATTTACAAGTCATAATTCCTGTACCATCATAAATGTCCATTATAATCATTTTCTTTCCTGATTTAGTATCTCTTGAATCTAATTCTGCAATTCTTCCTTCTATTGTTACTTTTCCAGAATTTGCACTAATATCTTTTATTTTTATATGATTTTCTTTTGCTTTTGATGGTTTACCAATAATATATTCTATATTATTTTCTATTACAGGTGCCATTTCACCTATTTCTTGCGCTGGAATATCTTCATCTGTTGGTAAAGGAATTTGAGGAATTTCTTGAGCATTGGCTTTTTCTTCCTCAATTTTTTTCATTTCTTCTATTCTAGTTTTTATTAATTTTTCTTCTAATATTCTGTTGCTCTCTTCTAATCTAGCTAAATCTTCCTTACTTATTTGCTCTTCCAAATTTACTTTATATTCTTTACCTAATAAGTTTTTTATTGTAATTTCAACTTGCTTATCTGTTTTTCTACTTCTTAAAAAGTCCGCACCTTTTATATGCATTTTTACATTTATATTATTGTCTTGTACTTCTATAGTACTTTTCATTAGCAAAATAGGTTTCATTAGTGGGTGCTTATGAGCCATATAACAAATAATATTTTTCCATTCATCTTGAACAGATGGAATTTTTGTATTTTCCTCGTAATTAAATATCATTTCTATGTCTTTTATTTGGAATCTTTCCATTAAATATTTCTCAAAATCCCACATATCTTTAATTTGAACAAATTTATCTGTTTTTAATACAATTGTTAATTTTCTGGTCTTTTTATGTATTCCTATTTTTTCTATATAACATTCTTGTATTTGTGTATTATTTTTATAGTCACTAAATATTTCATTTATCTTTTTTAATTTTTCCAATTTAGCCACTCCTATTTATTATCCGTTGTTTTTTCACTCATTATTTTTAAAATCTTCTCATAAACTAATTTTACATCCTTTACACCATTAATAACTATAAATTTTTTAGATAATTTCTTGTCATTTGTATATATCATTATTGTTCCAATTTTAAATAATGTTTGTAAAAATGTTTGACCATATTTAATTTGAGTTATATCTGTATATTTTATTTTTTGGTCTCCATCATCTTTAATTTTATTATGATATACTAATTTATCATCATAAAATTTATAAAAACTATTTCTATATTTTTTCTTATTGTATATAGCATTTATAATTAAATATACTAAATAAAAAATTAAGATTGCTACACCATATCCTACTAATTGATTTTCTGCAATTAATACACACAAAATTAAAATTATTATAATTAATGTTGTTATATGACTATATAAAAAATTGAATAACATATTATATTTTGGTTTTAACATTAATTTTGGTTTTTCATTTTTTTCCATTTTTTGTACCTCTTTTAAAAAATTCTTAAAATATCTTTATATGAAATAAAGATTGATAATGATATTAAAATTATAAATCCTGCCATTTGTATTCCAATTTCTAATTCTTCTTTCATTGGTTTTCTTCTTATAGCTTCTATTAATAAAATTAATAATTTTCCTCCATCCAATGCAGGTATTGGCAATAAATTCGTTATTCCTAAAGATATAGAAATTATTGCAAGCATATAAACAAAATCTACAAATCCCGTAGTTTGAGAAACCACACTAGAAATTCCAACAGGTCCCATCATTTGGTCTATTCCCACTTTTCCAGTAAATAACATTTTTAAATTTTCAAATATTGACCCTAAGAAGTCCCCAGTTTTATAAAAAGCGTAATAATTATTATTTGCGAAATTATTATCAGCCATTTTAAAATTAATTCCTAAATAATATGTTGGTACCAAATCTATTCCTATGGTAAGGGTAATTGTTTCTCCATTTCTTATTACTTCTACTTGTGTAGCTTCTTCATTGCAATTTCGTATTGCCTCTATTAATTTATCTGCACTTCCCATTACATCCATTCCATTAAATTTTACTATTACATCATTTGCTTTTATTCCGGCCTTATCTGCTGCACTTCCAGAATCCACTTGTACAACTTGAGTTGCTTTTTCTCCTGTTCCATTACTTGCTACATATATTCCCGTACTTTTAGAATCTTTTTCTGTTGGTGTAAGGCTTATTTCTTTTTCTTCGCCATTTCTTTCTATTTGTAATGTTAACTCTGCTCCATTTGAGGCTTGAATAATATTATCTATATCTGTTTTTGTTTTTATTTTCTTTCCATTAATTTTTTCTATTTTATCCCCAGCATATATGCCAGATTCACTTGCTGCAAAACCATCCATTGTTGAGTCTACAACCGTAGATACATTATTTCCAATAGAAGCCATTATTATAAAATATACTAATATACCAAAAACAATATTTACTGTTGCACCAGCTGCAACAATAGCCATTCTTTTTGGTATACTAGCATTATTAAAAGCTCTTTTGTCCTCGGATTTGGTGTCCTCCCCTTCTAACCTAACAAAGCCACCCAATGGAATTAATCTTAATTCATATTTTGTTTCTTTGCCTTGTTTAGTTAAAAGCTTTGGACCAAATCCAATAGAAAATTCATGAACTTTTACTTTAAATAATTTTGCTATAAAAAAATGTCCTGATTCATGTATTAATATTAAAAATCCTAATAAAAATATTATCTTTATAGCATTTATTAAAAAACCAATCAAGTATAGACCTCCTGTTTTATAATAGTACTAATAAAAAATATGCAAATGGAGCTATAAATATTATACTATCTATTCTATCTAGCATACCTCCATGTCCTGGTATCAAATTGCTAAAGTCTTTTATACCAGCAAATCTCTTAATTGATGATGCCGCAAAATCTCCCATTTGGCTTAATAAACTTAAGACTAATCCAACAATACAGATAGCAATATAATTTATGTTAAGCCCTGCAAATTTATTAATTAGTATTGTGTAAATTAATATAAGTATAACCGCTCCAACAGTTCCTCCAACACAACCTTCAATTGTTTTATGTGGACTTATTTTACTAAATTCATGTTTACCTAATAACTTTCCAAAAGCAAATGCAAAAACATCCGTACCCCATGAAGCAAATATTACATACCAAATTAAAAATACTCCATTTTCAGCTGCTCTAATTATAGGTATAAACATTAAAAATATTACTATATAGCATACTCCAAATAATGTAACTGATACATCTATTGGATTATATTTCATTTTTGTTATAAGTATTTGTGCAAAGCATAAAAAAACTGCAATTGGAACAATGGCTCCTATTATAAAAATTAAATACTCATGGGATATAACATGCATTAGCGCAATTATTAAACAAGATAAGTACCCCAACCATGTTAGTGGGTTTGCTTTATTATTAACTTTGAATGCATGTGAATACTCATGAAAGCTCATACCTGCAATGATTGCAAATGCAACATCTATTAGTATTTGATTTCCAAATATTAATACAATAGCTACTATAGGTAATCCTATTACTCCTGTCATGATTCTTTTTAAATTCATTATTTTCCTCCAAATTTTCTATTTCTCTTTTGAAATTCTAAAATGGCATTGTCTAAATCTTCTTCTGTAAAATCCGGCCAATATTTATCTAGAAATAGAAATTCTGAGTATACAATTTGCCAAGGCAAGAAATTACTTGTACGTAGCTCACCACTTGTTCTTATAACTAAGTCTGGGTCAGGCTCTCCTTTGGTATATAAATTATCTGAAATTGTTTGCTCTGTAATATTATCTATATCTAAATCACCATTTTTTACTTCTTCAGCTATTTTTTTAACAGCTGATAAAATTTCATTTCTTCCGCCATAATTTAGAGCAATATTAAATGTTACTCCTGTATTATCTTTGGTTCTTTCCATGCATCTATTAATGCTTTTTTGCATACCTTCCTTAAGTACCGAAATATCCCCCAAAACTTTTACTCTAATATTCTCTGTATCTGCTCTTTTACTATAATCATCCAAATAATTTTGAAGAAGAACCATAAGTGCATTAACTTCATCTTCTGTTCTCTTCCAATTTTCTGTTGAAAATGCATAAACAGTAATATATTCAAGTCCTATCTTATTAGCATATCTAACAATTTTTTCTAATGTTTTTGCTCCTTCTCTATGTCCTAATTTTACAGGAAGACCCCTTTGCTTAGCCCATCTTCTATTTCCATCCATAATAATGGCAATATGCCTTGGAAAATTTTCTTTTTCAAACTCCATATTAAAACTCCTCCAGCCCATAAAAACAATTTTTATGGAACACCTTTCTTTTAAACTGTCATTATTTCTTTTTCTTTTGCTTCTGTTAATTTATCTATTTCATCTATGTTCTTGTCAGTTATTTTTTGAATATTATCTTCAGCCATTTTTAATTCATCTTCAGTTATTTCTAAATTCTTTTGCTTAGCTTTAAATTCATCTATTCCATCTCTTCTTATAGAACGAACTGCAACTTTAGCATCTTCGCATATTTTCTTAATATCTTTAACTAACTCTTTTCTTCTTTCCTCATTTAATTCTGGGAAATTTAATCTAATTAATTTACCATCATTGTTTGGATTTATTCCTAAATCAGATGTTAAAATAGCTTTTTCTATTTCTTTTAATACACTTGCATCCCATGGTTGAATAACAATTAATCTAGCCTCTGGTACTGTAACACTTGCAATTTGATTAATTGGTGTTGGTGTACCATAATAATTAATTCTAATTTTATTTAAAACTGCTGGGTTAGCTCTACCAGCTCTAATCTCTGCCAAACTTTCTTTGTACACACTAATTGTTTTACTCATTTTTTCTTCTATCTTACTATAATCCATAATTTTCTCTCCTTTTGAACTTTAGGGACGGACCTTAAAGTTCAAATTTTATGTTGACTTTAAGAGTCCTGTAAAGTTTACTATTAATTTTTTTATTCTACTATTGTTCCTATTTTTTCGCCCTTAGCGGCTTTTATAATATTTTTTGGATCATCTATTCCAAAAACTACTAATGGTATATGATTATCTCTACATAAAGATGTTGCTGTAGAATCCATTACTTTTAAATCTTTGTTTAAAATATCCAAATATGAAATTTTATCATATTTTATAGCTGTTTTATCTACTTCCGGGTCAGCAGAATAAACTGCATCTATTGATTTGCCTAGTAATATTACATCTGCATCTATTTCTGCTGCTCTTAATGCTGCAGCTGTATCAGTTGTGAAATATGGGTTTCCTGTACCACATGCAAATATTACTATTCTTCCTTTTTCCAAATGTTTTAATGCTTTTCTCTTTATAAATGGTTCTGCTATTTCACGCATTTCTATGGCTGTTTGAACTCTTGTATACACTCCTCTCGCTTCCAAAGCATCTTGAAGTGCCAATCCATTCATTGCGGTAGCTAGCATTCCCATATAGTCCGCTGTTGTTCTTTCCATATCGTGACCATATCTTCCTCTCCAGAAGTTTCCGCCACCAACAACTATAGCTACTTGTATTCCTAGTTTTATGGTTTCTTTTATGGCATCACACAAACCGCCAACAACTTCCGAATCAATTCCGGTCTTCTTTTTTCCAGCAAGTACTTCTCCACTTAACTTTAGTAGCACTCTTTTATATGGCATACTACTTTCCAAAATTATACACTCTCCTATTCTATTTAAATTTAGCAAACTTATTCTATCATATAATTTCATATATTTGTATAATTTTTTAATATTTTCTTAATTTTATTTTTTAAAAAAGTGGTCGTTTATTGTAACTGACTAAGTATTAATATCCCTTGCTTATTTTATTTAATTGTAATATTATTATTGCATATATATTTTTTATGGGGAGGTATATATGGGAAAGAAAAGTTTAGCTGAAAAATTAAAGAAAAAATATCATAAAGCTATAGAAATTACTGACTTAAAAGATTTGTTATATAAATCTGCAAGTAGATTTACTAGAAGAACTGCCTTTAAGTTAAAGGATAAAATTGGAAATATATATAAAGTCACATATGAAAAATTTAAAGCAGATGTTATGGCCCTAGGAACTGCTTTAATAAATTTAGGCTTAAAAGATAGTAATATTGCTGTTATTGGTAAAAATAGCTATAATTGGGCTGTTTCATATTTGGCATCAACAATTGTTGGAGTTGTAGTTCCAATAGATAAAGAATTAAAATCTGAAGAAATAGTTAATTTTTTGAATGTATCATCTGCCAAAGCTGTTTTAGCTGATGACAAATATATCCAAAATTTAGTTAAAAGCAAGTCATCTATAGAAAATAAAAATATATTATTTATTAATTTTAATTCTGAAAAAGATACTAATTCTTATATGTCTTATCAATTAGCCCTAGATGCCGGATATGACCAATTAGAAGAAGGTAATAAAGATTTTGATAATATAAAAATAGACCCAAATGCGATGAAAATTTTAATTTTCACTTCTGGAACCACAGGAAGTGCTAAAGGTGTTTGCCTATCACATAAAAATGTTGCATCAAATATAATGTCTACTTTTGGTATTGTAAAAGTTCATAGGGATGACCAAGTTCTTTCTATTCTACCTTTACACCATACATATGAATGTACTTTGGGCTTTTTACTTGTGCTTTACAGTGGTGGATGTATAAGTTATTGTGAAGGACTTCGCCATATAACTGATAATATTTTGGAATTTAAACCTACAGTTATTTTATGTGTTCCACTATTACTAGAAAAAATGTACAAAAAAATAGAATCAACCGTTAGAAAATCATTACCCGAAAAATATGCAAATATTGAAGGAGATGTAATAGCCCAGCTACCTTTTATTATTAAAAAAATTGTTATTAGTAAAGTTAAAAACTCTCTTGGTGGAAGATTAAGGGCTTTTATTGTTGGTGCAGCACCACTTAGTCCTGATGTTATAAATTCATTTAAAAATCTTCACATAAAATCCATTCAAGGATATGGACTTACAGAATGTTCTCCACTTGTTGCAGGAAATAATGATTTTTATATTAAACCAGATGCAGTTGGATTACCTATTCCAAATGTATCATACAAAATAGATAAACCTGATGAAACTGGCGTAGGAGAAATTCTTGTAAAAGGACCAAATGTAATGCTTGGATATTACAAAAATGAAGAAGAGACTAAAAAGACAATTGTTGATGGCTGGTTCCATACCGGAGATTTAGGAAAAGTTGATGATGATGGCTGGTTATATATTACCGGAAGATTAAAAACAGTTATAGTAACACAAAACGGAAAAAATATTTATCCGGAAGAAATCGAACATTATTTAAATGAAAATCCATTAATTTCTGAATCATTAGTAACTGGAGTACCTGATGAAAAAACAGATGAAGTATATGTTAATGCACAAATATTCCCAAATCTTGATGCAATTAAGGAATATTTAAAAGGTGCTATTCCTCAAAAAGAAGAAATTAAAGCAATTATTAAAGATATTATTGCAAGTGTAAATAAAAAATTACCAAACTATAAGCATATTAAATCTTTTATCGTAAAAGATGAAGAATTTGAAAAAACTACTACTCAGAAGATTAAAAGATTTGGTAAGAATATTGAAAATAAAAAATAAATATTTACAAATATTTATTTTGATGATATTTTAAATATGTGTGATAGACTATTATGTCATTATTTATGATGGCATACTCCTTTTAAAAGAGGGTGTCCTGAAATAGGAGACCCTCTTTTAATTTATTTATATAGATATAAATCTTTAATTAGATTTCCTCTTAAACATTCCAACTAATTCATTTTCATTATAATATTTTTCTGAATTTAAATATCCAATTGTATATTTTTTCATTCCCATTACCTTTAGTAAAACATATTTTTTAATAATATTTATGTTTTTTTATCTTCATTTAATAATTGATATAATATGACATCTCCAACTTTCCAGTTTGGTATTTCAAATAGTTTTCTATCTTCTTTCATCATTTCCTCATTATCACTTATGTTTCATCAATTAATTCTCCACTATTCTCCGCTTTTTCTAATGCTCTAACTATGTCAAAATCAAAAGAATATAAGTTTAGTGAATGCCAATATAAAAACTTTTCTTTTACTTCTTTCGCTGTATAAGTATCTTCTTCAGTATTTCCTATAACTTCTAATCCGTATTTTTTTACTTCTCTTTTATTAAATGGATTAAGTCCTGTTGTTAAATCTCTTTCATAACCTTCCTCAAAATCCATTGGTTCTACTATATTTATTATTTTTAATCTACTTAGTACTTTTATATCTGGCTTGCTATTTCCTATCCAGTTATATAAACTCATAATATCTCTTTCATTATAATAATTCTCTATTGGTTCAATTCCAATTCCTGATTTTTCTAATCCGACTATCTTTAATAACACATATTTTTTATACCATCTATGTTCTTTTAGTTCTTCATTTTGTATTTGATATAATATTATATCTCCGGTTTTAAATATTCTTTTACTTAAATGTAACTTTGGTATTTTCTTTCCTTGTGGTTGCTCTGAATTTAACTTCTCTTTTAATTTTTCTAGTACCATTTCTCTTCTTTCGTATAATTTTTTATCTTCTTTCCATCTTTCTAAATCCGTTCCTGCTTCTATATATTGTAATGCTTTCTTTTTAACTTTTTTGTCTAATAAACCATATTTCCATTGAGTATCTGCCAATGCAAACCAAAATAATGGTCCTTCTTCTACATCTTCAATACAATCTTCCCAATTTTCTATCATTTCTTCCATTGCTTCCTTTGGTTCTGTTCCTATTTTTAGTAAATTTATATAATTTTCTTTCACATCACATGTTATATCATCTTGATACAATCCCGTTCCCCATGCTCCCATACATTTATTCCTCCTTTATTCTCCAACTTTAGTTTCACTTTCTGGCGATAAAGCTTTTAATCCAAATTCTACATATTGTGCAAATTCTGGTGCACTCCATAAACTTTCTCTTAATCCATTTATCTGATTATTAGCTTTATTATACTTATTTAATGTACTATAATGCATAATATAATATTGTTCTAGTCCTCTAGCCCAAAATTAAAACTTATAGCATTTACAAAGCTATTATTTGATGTAACAGTTACAGTAATTATTAGTAAGATTGCTATTATTTTAATCTTAATCCATTTTGCTTTTTCACTTCCTTTCATAGTATTACTCCTCCTTTTAATTTATTTAAAAAGACAAAAATGTCTTCTTATCATGAAAAAACTCGCCAATGTCTTTCAAACTGGCGAGTTGCACAATAATGAAATGTAGCTTTTTTCTACATTGTTTTTAGTTTTACAATTTTTTAATATCCCCTTAATTTTCATATATTTTCCCTTTATATTTATTTTATTCAACATATATCATATTTCTCCATTTTTATCAAGTAAAAAGGATAATAAGATATCTTTTTTTCTGTAGGTTTGTCAAACATATGTCACACTTTATTAATAAATATATACTTTGAAACACCTTTTATGATATATAAGCTCT
>CALXMM010000001.1 GCA_944389475.1 uncultured Clostridia bacterium | reverse complement strand
TAAGGCTTTTTTGGTATGCCTTTATTTTTTGTTCTGGTATAGTCAAAATCTTCGATTTTTCCTATACTATAAAAAAAGAGTGATTTTTTAAATCACTCTTTTCCAATAAATAACTTCCTACACTTGCCAAGCTTACTTTCTTCATTATATGAAGTTTATTTGTATTTTTCAATTACAAAATCAACTAAATCCTTGGCTGAATTTCTATTTATAAATTTAGATTGATTGTTCATCATATTTTTTTGCAAATCTTTGTCTTTTAATAATTTAGAAGTATTTTCGATTACTTCATCCATATTATTAGAAACTAAACTAAGACCATTTTTTCTAAAGAATTCCGCATTATAATTTTCAACGCCTGGGATTGGCATTATATGAATCATAGGTTTTCTAATAACTCCAACCTCAGTACTAGTAAGTCCCCCCGGTTTTGTTAGAACAATAGTACTTGCAGAAATATATTCATTTATATTATTTACATATCCTAGGACAAGTAAATTTTCGCTTTCAATTTCCTTTAAATTAGAATGTAATTTTTTATTATTTCCACAAATTGCAACAACATATGTATTTGGAATTGATTCCAAAATATTCTTTACAATATCCTTCATTTTTCCAAAGCCCATACTTCCAGATGTAACCAAGATTAAGTCTTTATCCTTAGGCAAATCTAGATTATTTTCTACTCTACTAAAAGCACTTGATACTGATATTCCAAAATCTAATAATCTATCTTCATTAAAGCCTTTTTTTATAAACTCATCCTGTAATGATTTATGTGGTATTACAAAATAATCGGGCTTAGTTTCTTCCCAAAAAGGAATTGCGTGATAATCTGTTGCTACATTTATAAGTTTTATATCTTTTCCTTCTTCTTTAAGTGCTGTAATTGCCATAGAAGGAAACAAATGAGGACATATTACCAAATCATAATTATGCTTATCTATAAATAATTTAATTTTATTTTTCATTAATTTATTAAAGCTATAAACTGGGCTTGTAATACCAGTTTTACTATATGCCTCGCCCAATTTATACGCAATTTTAAACATTCCACCATTACCCTTTGTTGTATCTAGGTATATTTTTTCAGAACGCTCTTTAGCTTTTGGACCTAAAATATCAAAATAATCTACAAAATCACATTCTATATTATTTTCTTTAAATTCTTTTTCTATATAGTGCCCACAAGCATTATGTCCTCCACCTGTACTGCACGATAGTACTAATATTTTCATATTCTCACTTCCAATTATTATTAAACATATTTTTTAAATATTTACTGTTAAAAGTATGGTCTAAAAATCTTTGATATCCATTTTGTGGTGGTATTCCCTTATCAGCATTATGTGCTCTGCTTACTGCACTTACTGTAAAAATAATATCAAAAATTAAAAATAATGTTACACAAATAGCTGCTGGTTTATATATATTTTCTTTAGCTTTGCTAAATACTTTATCTAGTCTTGGATACAATCCTTTTATCCAAACAATTCCTAATATTCCCCAGAATATAGAATAAAGTAAACAAATACGTCCATTAATATTTAAAAATCTATGAGAATAATCCCAAGCTGTAAAGCCTACAACCACTTCCATTCCATAGCTCATAATATATTCTAAAACTGAACCACCAATAAAACTTAGAATAAAGATTTTTAAATATGATTCATCTTTATATTTTTCTAGCAATAATGTTAAAGCCACTGCACATATACCATATGCAAAATTAAATGGTCCTATCGCTACAGCTGAATGGTTAACAAATATACCCCTTGTAACAAATGTCCAAATTAATTCTATAAAATACCCACAAACACTGGATATAACAAAAATATAGAATAATTTATAAAATTTCTTCATATGTTTTCACCTAAATTATTTCATTTTATTAATATATTTTATTACTTTATTCGCTTCTTAGTGCTAATACTGGATCCTCTTTTGCTGCTTTCTTAGATGGAATAATTCCTCCAATTAAAGTTAAAATTATACTTAAAACAACTAAAATAATTCCTGCAACAGGTGGTAATGCAGCTTTTACATTAGCTCCATTTGAAACTGCATATATAATCTTATTTGTTGGAATTAACAATAATAATGTAATACCAACACCTATCAACCCTGCTAATGCCCCAATGATAAATGTTTCTGCATTAAATACTTGTGCTACATTATGTTTAGAAGCTCCTATAGCTCTTAATATTCCAATTTCTTTCTTACGTTCAAGTACACTTATATAAGTAATAACTCCTATCATAATAGAAGAAACTACTAATGAGATTGCGACAAAAGCTATTAAAACATAACTAATAGTATCTACAATTGTTGTTACAGAACTCATTAAAGTTCCTACCATATCTGTATAAGAAATTACCTTATCTTCATTTCCCTGTTCTTTCATTCGATTATTGTATTCATTCAATAAATTTGTTATTTCATTATTTCCTTCAAAGTCTTTTGGATATATATTTATTCCACTTGGTTCATCTAAATTTGCATAATTTAGATTTTTTAAATTGCTCTCATATGTAACAGTCTCTCTAGACATAAGTGATTGGAATAATTCCGACATTTCTTGTTCATCCATCTTCATATGAAAAGCTCCTGTAAATGCATTTGAATCTATACTAATTGCATTTGCCATTGACTTACTTAAATTTGAAATGCTTGCTTTCATTTCTCTTTCTAAACTTTTACTCATCGAACTCATAGTAGATTGCATATATTGGCTCATAATATTAGATATTTGCTTTTCTAAATTTTGTGATTGCATTACATTTGTTAAATTATTAGTAATAATATTTTTAGCACTATCTGATGATAAATATTCCATTAAATATTTATTAATATCGCTAATACTTACTAATTCATTATCACTAACATATTTATTATATCCATCTAAAATTTCTGTCATAATGCTTTGTAATTGTTCCTGAGTTATAGATACACTACCATTTTCTTTTATAATTTCTTCAATTTTTTTATTTATTAAATCACTAACTTCTTTTGATTGCAAATAATCTGTTAATTGCTTGCTAATTTGGCTCAAATTAGCTTCTGGATTATTTTGAATATATGAATTATATCCATTTAATAAGTCACTCATTAATTTTTGTACATCATCACTTGACATAGAAAAGTTTATTTTACTTAAAATATCATTCATATTTAGTGATGGTAATGAATTTTTATTTAATACATTGTTCAAATTTCCAAAATCAACATTTATTTTAGATTGGTCAACCTTAAATGCAGATTTTAAAGCATTTGTATCTACATCAATTAAAGAATTCATATCAAAAGAATTATTTTGTGACATATCATCAAATCTTTTGCCTGTAAATACATTTATATCTGGATTTGCTATTTGGTCTTGAACTATCTTACTACTATTCGCTTTTTCCATAACATGCTTTGTTAAACTTTCTGGATAGCATATTCCCGGTGATAACATAGCACTAGAGGCTCCATCTTTTGGTTGTACTATTCCCACTATTTTTATATCTTCACCATTTGCAACAATACCTTTCATATAATCTGTATTATCACTTTTATCTGTCCAAACCTTATAATTTTCATCATATTGATAGCAATCACTATTATTTATTAATTTAAAAGTTATTCCTAAAATATCATTATATGAATAAGAACCTAGGTCTTCCGGTGTATCAACATCTTCTCCATTAGAAAATTGATTAACTAAATTTTGAAGTTCGCTATAATCTCTTAATCCTAAAGTATATAGTAAAAAGTCACTTACTTTTCCGCTAGATGTTAAAACCAAAACACATTCATTATAGTTCGTAGGCCAATTTCCAGCCTTTACATCATATTGGTCTTTATACAGATTTTCATCTTCTGGCATTTGGAAGAATACATTAGTACTCATCATACTAGACATTAAACTATTATTAGATACTCCAGAGCTAATTCCTAAACTTGCCAAAGAAACATCTGGATTTAGTTGTCTTAAATTATTTGTATCAGAACTATATATTAATGGTGTTACATCATATTTATATTCAACTGTTTTTGCATATTGATTAATAGGACAATCCGCACTTTGTAAGTATTGCTTTAATGATGCTAAATCATTAGAACCTATTGTAGAAAACATACTGGTTATCTGCTTACTTACTTTAATTTCACCAGAGCCTTCATCTTCACTTGTATCATTTGCAGCACCCATTAATAATGAACTCATATCTATTCCAGTACTTTGAATTTGTAATGGATATTCTGATAAAGTATCCTCCTCCACAGAACTTATATATGTATTAACACCATTTGAAAGTGAAAGTATGAGTGCAATACCTATTATTCCTATAGAACCTGCAAAAGAAGTTAAAAATGTCCTTCCTTTTTTAGTTTTTAAATTGTTAAAACTAAGTGATAATGATGTTAGAAATGACATTGATGTTTTACCTAAATTTTTGTGTACAGGTTTTTTATGTTTATTTTCATCAACTATATATGGGTCAGTATCTGAACGTATTTTACCATCTCTTAAATTTACAATACGTGTTGCATATCTTTCTGCAAGCTCTGGGTTATGTGTTACCATAACTACCAATCTATCTTTAGCAACTTCTTTTAATAAGTCCATAACTTGAAAACTTGTATCACTATCCAATGCTCCTGTTGGTTCATCTGCAAGAACTATATCTGGGTCATTCACCAATGCTCTTGCTATTGCAACTCTTTGCATTTGACCTCCTGATAATTGATTTGGTTTTTTATGTATTTGGTTTGCAAGACCAACTTGTTCCAATGCTTTTACAGCTTTTTCTCTACGTTTACTTCTAGGCACACCAGAAATTGTTAAAGCAAGTTCTACATTTGCCAAAATAGTTTGGTGTGGTATTAAGTTATAACTTTGGAATACAAAACCAATGGTGTGATTACGATATGAATCCCAGTCTCTATCTTTGTATTTTTTTGTAGAAACACCATTTATTATTAAGTCTCCCTTATCATATCTATCCAATCCACCAATTATATTTAATAAAGTAGTTTTTCCTGAACCACTTGGTCCTAAAATTGCTACAAATTCATTGTCTCTTAAATTTAAACTTACATCATCTAGTGCTTTTTGTACTAAACTTCCAGTTTTATATTGTTTATACACATTTTTTATCTGTAACATATTTATCTCCTAATTTATAAACTTTAGAACAAATTGCAAATTTTTTTACTTTGCAATTTTATTTTTCTTTTGCTTTACAACAAATATATTAGCATAAATGAGAGTAATTGGCAATGTAATTACTCTCATTTAAAACTATTTTAATATTTCCCAATGACCATTTTTATTGGCTCCTACTCTTTTTATTATACCATTATCTTTTAATTTCTTAATAATTCTACTAACGGTTTTTTCCGAAATTCCTATTTCCTTAGATATTTCACTATGAGTAGCTTTTGCATTTTCTTTTAATTCTGGCACACCACCAGAATATATTTTAGTATATTTATACATATTTCTTACTCCTGAGCCTAATTCATCTGCCAAGCCAATTTCTTTAAAAACTTTTGTCCATTTCTATTTATTGCCATTTGCCTTGTTCTTTGAATTAAATCACTCATTATATTACTACAAATATCTTATATTTAAAATTTAATTCTAAGTATTATTATCATTTAAATTTATTCAATCCAAAGTGCTACGAAAAAAGATTGATTCATACAGAATATAAATCAATCTTTTCTACATTTTATGCTTTATTTTCTTTTTCGATTACTTCTAGATTTGCTTGTCTTTTTAGTTTGCTTGTTGTTGTTTTAATTAGTGGTTCTTCTGATATTAACATACCTCTAATTGCCTTATATTTAGGCATTATTTGATTAATATCTTTTATTTTATCTTGTAATACCTTATGTATTTCTTCATCTGTTTCTGCTTTATATGCTTCTTTCATTATTTCTCTATCAAATATTATTTTAACATTTATTTTTATATCATCTTTATCATCTGATTGTTGTTTTCCAAATATGAATGATTCTTTTACACCTTCTATTTTATTTACTAATGCTTCCATTTCTTCTGGGAATATATTTTTACCATTCTTTAATACAATAACACTTTTCTTTCTTCCACAAATAAAGATATATCCATCTTCATCTATTGTAGCTAAATCTCCTGTATGTAACCATCCATCTTCTAAAACTTCATCCGTCGCTTTTTTATCATTAAAATATCCAAGCATTACGTTTGGTCCTTTTACTACAAGTTCTCCCATACCTTCTTCATTTGGATCATCAATACGAGCTTGAATATGTGGAAGAGCTTTTCCTATTGACCCAACTCTAAAGTTTGCAGTTGTTTCAACACCTATAACTGGAGATGCTTCTGTTAAACCATATCCTTGGCATAAATTGAATCCCCAAGCTCTAAATGCTTCTTCAACTTCTTTATCTAGTGCAGCTGCACCACTAACAAATAATCTAATTTCTCCACCAAATAATTTATGAATATCTTTAAATATTTCTGCTCTTTCTTCCATTGGTTTATCTTTGTTAGCTTCCATAAGCTTTTTAACTGCTTCTAGCTTTCCTTCTTTTTCAAGAGTCTTCATAATATTTTTGTACAATGCTTCATAAATTGCTGGAACAAATGAAGTAAATGTTATTTTGTATTCATTTAAATTCTCAACAATATGTCTAATTCCATCACAGAATGACCTTTCTGCACCCAAATATAATGAATATAACATACCTACTGTGCATTCAAATACATGATGTAAAGGTAGGAATGATAATATTCTATCGTGGCAATCAACATCTAATATTGATGCAAAATCCATTACATTTGATACTAAATTTTTATGAGAAAGTGCTACAACCTTAGATTTTGCTGTTGTTCCAGATGTAAATAGCATTATATTCATTATATCTGGATTTATTTTTGCATCTATAAATTCTCTATTTCCTGCTTCTACTAATTCTTTTCCTTTTTCGATTAATTCTTTTTCTGAATATATTCCTTCTTTATGGACATCTGAATCCATAGAAATTAAGTGTTTTAATTTGTTTTTTTCACTATATTTAATTCTTTCTACAACTTCTTGATATTTTTTAGAGTAGAATATTGCTTCTACTTCTGATCTTTCTATTAATTCTTCTAATTCGTTTTCTGGTAATGATTTATCTAATGGAACTACAATACCTGTACCACAAACTACTGATAAATATGCAATTTCCCATTCATATCTATTCTCACCAATAACAGCTATTCTTTTATCTTTTAAACCTAAACTAATAAGAGCTGTTCCTAAATAATCTATCATTTCTCTTATTTCATTATGTGTATATACTTTATATTTTCCTTCGCCAATTCTTATTTTGTATCCTGGTCTGTCTCCATATAATTTTCTTGTTTTGTTTAACATATCTTTTAAATCAGTTACTTCTAAAACATTCTTCATCTTCTTTTATTTCCTTTCTTAATTAATATTATACTGCGACTACAAGGTTATATTAAATATCAAAAAAAGTCAATTAATTTTTATAAAACTGACCCCAGTGTATGATTAACTTATTTAATTAATTTTGGTGTGTAAAATCTGCATCATCATATAAAATACCTTTATTTATATTAATCAGTACATTTTTAATCCTTGGGAAGATATTTTCCGGTAAATTTTCTATATCAAACCAACGTAAATCATCACATTTTTCTGGTTCCATTATTTTAGGTGTACCAGAATATTTCTTTGTTGTGAAAAATACATTAATATAATCTTCTTTATATGAATGAATAAGTTCTACAAATCGTAAATCTTTTTCATTTATATCTATTCCAATCTCTTCTTTTGCTTCTCTTACCAAAGCCATAGATACTGATTCCCCTTTTTCTAAATGTCCACTACAAGCTGCATCATATTTTCCATCCATATATCCAGTATTATATCTTTCTTGAAGCAAAATTTCTGTTTTTCCATTTTCTTCTCTAGTTAATATTAAAAAAACTGCTACTTTACTTTGATATCTTTCTTTCATTTCTTCCTCCATTATAAAATTCCTAAATGCTCTAATAAAATTTTAAATCCCATTAAAATTAAAATAAGTCCACCAATAATTTCAGCTCTTTGTTCATATTTAGCTCCAAATTTATTTCCTATTTTAACTCCAATCAAGGATAAAATAAATGTTATAACACCTATAAGTACCGCAGAAATTAAAATATTTGTTTCTAAAAACGCAAATGTTATACCTACAGCTAATGCATCAATACTTGTTGCAACTGCTAAAACAGCCATTGTTTTGAAATCTACTTTGTCATTACAATGTTCAGTTTCATTACTAAATGCTTCTTTTAGCATATTTCCACCAATTAAAGCCAAAAGAATAAATGCAATCCAATGGTCTATTGATGTTACAAGACTTTGAAATGTAGTTCCAAGAAAATATCCTATTACAGGCATAAGAGCTTGAAATATTCCAAAATAAAGTCCTACTATAATTGCTTTTTTCCAACTCATTTTTTTCATAGATAAGCCTTTGCATATAGAAACCGCAAATGCATCCATAGCTAGCCCAACTGCTATTAATATTATCTCTGATATTCCCACTTTTCTTCTTCCTTTATTTAAAAATGTTTTATACTAATTTATATTATCATATTGCATTTATATTATCAATGGTAGCTTGAAAATCTTATAGTTTTTTTAAATAGAAAAGCTACTGTGTTAAAAACAGTAGCTTCTTTGTTTCTATGATAAAGATGTGTTAATATTACTTATTTCTCCATTTGAATTAACAGTAAAATAAACAATTACAGAAAATGCTTCAGATGTATCTAATACAAACTCATAATCTCCCTCACTTAATTCTCCATAAATACTAGTCCAATCAGCTGTCATTTTAGTTGTACTATCATCTGTATTTTCTACATTACCAGCAATTTCATTGCTAGCATTAGAAACTTTTGTTACTTCATCCCAAACAGGTCCTGTTCCATCAAAAGAAGATGTTGTATTACCTGTAGCTACAGGCATATTTGGTGCTTCTGCTTGCTCGTTATCTTTATTCTTTTTATATAATTTATATTCATTACTATATTCATACTTATATTCATTATTATCTGTTATAGTAAGTGAAATCTTAGATTTTGTTATTTCATCTACAGATACCTTTACATTATCACGAGAACTGTATGCATATCTTAAAGCAGAATTTGGTATATCTACATCACCTTTATCTTTTATTACTTCAATTTTTTCTACATTTTGAAAACGTTCTGGATAACTATCCAATGTAGAACCATTATAATAAACAGTTATTTCTTGTCCTTGCTTAAAATCATCTTTATTTACATTATCTGGATAACTTACATCAATTAATGTATCTGGATTATCTACTCTAATTGCAATTAAATCACTATCATTTACTTTAACTACAACTGCATTAATGGTAGCTACTGCATCATTTGCATCAAAAGAAACACTATTTGTTTGCATTTCATTATCTTCATTTTCTGTAGGTGATAAAAACTTAACGCCCAATAATATCAATATTAATACTATCAATACAACCAATACAATTATTAAAATTTTTAAACTTTTTTTCAATTGAAATATTTTTAAGTGCTCCGCCAAATCCTGCCATTGCGTGACCTTTAAAATGTGAAAGAACTAAAACTGAATCATAATTTTTTAAATGCTCTCCAACATAATCTTCTTTTAAGTGAAAACCATTTCCTACAGGTATTGCCATATCTCCTTCTTCATCCATAATGTCAACTTTTGCAATATCTAAGAATCCATGGTCTTTAATTGTTTCCCAATGGTCTTTTGTTGTGTTCTCTTTCCAGCATATGCTGTATTACATTCTACAATAGTTCCATTTACATTATGTACTAAATCTTTAATTAAGTTTGGATTTAAGAAATAATGTCCTCCTGCTTCTCCTGTTGATAGTTTTACAGCTACATTTCCTTTCAAGTCTTTTCCTAAAGCTTCATAAATCTTAATTAAATTCTCTGGAGTAATCTCCTTTGTAAAGTAAACTTTTGATTTCTCCATACTTATCAATCCCTTCTATATAAATTTTTTTAAGAACAAAATTTTGTTACAAATATCATATATCACTTAGAGTTTACTCCAAGTCAATACCCTATATTATAATTTTGTATAATATTTTTTTAAAATTTGCAATACAATTATAATCACTTCTAGAATGTGTTAATTTTTACAATTATAAAAGAAAAAAGAGCAAGTATTAACCTGCTCTTTTCTAATATTTATCTTGCACATCTTTTGGTAACTCCTCAAATTGTACTTCTTCCCAATTATATACTCCACGTGTTAGCATTACCTTCAATTTTAGAAATGCATCATCTCTTAATTCTCTACTCGTTTTAAACTTTACCTCTTTAGGTTTACCATTTTTGTTATATGCTTTTAATGTGTACTCGTATTTCATATCATCGGTAGTTTGTAATTGTGCTAATCTACTATTGTCAATTTGTGTATAATAATCATTACTTTGTATGAATAGCAAATAATATACGCCATACAAAAGTAATACAAAAACAATTATTCCTATGACAACTGCTATTTTTCCTTTTATATTTTCCATTATAATTACCCCTCCTTTATTGTAATTATAATGATTGTTTGTAATAGTTACCTTAGATTTACATTACATTAAACTTACAATTTTGTCATACTTCATTCCACGTTTTTCCATTATCTTCTGAACAATATCTTTTCGAATCGCCTCCATTATAATCTCCATCACTACCTTGTCCTATATCTAAATAAAGTTTACCTTGCTCTAAAGTTGGTAAATTATAATAATCATAAATTTTATCATCACCTATAGAAACTTTTGTAAAATTAAATCCCCCATCAGTAGAATAATACAATTCTGATTTTTCTCCACCTGCATTTGGCATTGTTATAAAACCCGTATTTTCATCGGTAAATAGAATTTGGCTACCATCTCGATAAATTTTCATTTCGGAATCACCTATTCCGTTATTTACAACAGTCCAAGTTTTACCTCCATCAATTGTTTTTAAAATACTACCAAACCTTACTCCTGCTAATGCAGAATCATTAAACTGCAACATAAAACCTAAATCTTTATTTAGGAAGTGAATATTTTGTATATAATCAATATCATTATTTAACACTACGGTAGTCCAGTTTTTTCCCATATCATCAGAATAAACCAAATATGTTCTATTTTCCAATCTATAGAAAAATACAGTTTTATCTTCTGAGATTTGGTAATTATAGTCATTATATTCTGATTTTTCATTAGCAAAATCCCCTGGAACTTCTATTGTACTTTCTCCATCATAACTAATATATAAAATACCATTATCAATTTCATATTCATTAGCCTCTATATCTACACCGGTATAATTAGCTAAATTACCACTTTTATCACTTCTACAATTTAATTTTTCTTTTATTGTTTTATTCATTGAGACATCACAAAATGTGATAGTTCCACCAGATTTGATAATATCTGTTTCTGAATCTATTTTGCAATCTTCATTTAAAGCAATTACATATTTTGGTACTTCTTCTTTATATAATACCAAAGCTGTAGTGCCAAATTGCTTGCAATTTTCAAATGTAAATTGTTCTGATTGTTTATTTCTTGTTACCTTTATACCTTTTGAATCTACTATTAAATTTGTATTTCCAGATGTATTAATTTCTGTCTGCCATCTTCCTAACAATGAATTATATACATAATAATATGATATTGTTTTTCCTCTTGCGCCATATGTTGCAACATAATCTCTTAAATTTCCATCTTTATCTGTATAGGTTAAATTACAAATATCATTAGTTAACCACTGGTGTTTAATATTACCATCTACAGAATATTCAAAATATTCCGTAGGTTTAGCAAAAATAATTAATTTACTATTTCTTAAGAATTGTGTTTCTCCAGTTTCCTTGTCGATTTTTAAAACTAATTCATTTGAAAAATCGTTTGAAAAACTTATAATACTTTTTATCTGACTCGCATTATTAATCATAAATGCTATATTTACAATACTTAATATGCAAGCAATAATTATAGATACAATTTTTATTATTTTCTTGTTCTTTATTTGTAAAATTAAAAATAGTACTCCAAATATAATTATAAATTCGTTTACAATATAAAATAATGAATCACTTATATATTCGTAACCATGCGTTTTCATTACAAATAAATATCCAAGTTGCAAAATCACCATTAAAGCAAATATAATAATTGATATTATTTTTAAGATTTTTTTGATTTTTCTTTTTCGGTTTTCTTTCTTTTCCTTTTCTTTAGTTACTTTCTCTATAGCATCTTGAACAGCTTTTTCAAGATTAACGTTTTCTTTATTTCCAAGTTCTGCATTTAATAATTCTGATGCAGTTATTCCAAAAATTTCTGCCAAAGAATTTAGTATTGTAATATCTGGGAACCCTAATCCTCTTTCCCATTTAGAAACAGCTTTATCTGTTACATTTAGTTTTTCTCCTAGTTCTTTTTGTGTCATATTAGCTTTTTTTCTTAGGTCTCTTATAAATCTTCCAAATTTTTGATTATCCATTTTTTATCTCCTTCGTTTTTACTAATAAAATGTTATCACTAAATAGTGTTTTTAGCAATCTACTCTTAGTAGAGTTGTTGATTTTTCAAAGGAAATGGGAATTATAATAATTTTTTTAATATCATATCAATATTAGGAAATATAATATTTTTCATTCCGTGATTATATAAATTTAAGACCTTTATATAATAATAAAGGACTTACCATTATTGGCAAGCCCCCTATTAATTTATTCTATTTAACAATCCCATCTTTCCTCATCTTTTCTATAATTTTAGCATATACTCTATCTCTAACCCATATTTCTGATGTAATTTCTAGAACTTTATCTATTGGCACCCATTTTACTCCACTATTTTCATCTTCTTTTATATGTATTTCTTCCTTTTCATCTGCTTCCAACAAGTATGTAACATTAAGATGAACGTGTGAACCTACATATTTTCCTCTCTTTTCATGTCCATTAACACAAATTAGCTCTAAAGAATAAATATCATTTGAAATTGGTCTAACATTTTTTATTCCTGTCTCCTCTTTTGCTTCTTTCATAGCAACATATAATAAATCATTATCTCCATCAGAATGTCCACCAGTCCAAGCCCAAGACTTATATATATTATGGTAAGCCATTAATACTTTTGTTCTTTCTTTATTTAAGATAAATGATGAACTGGTAAAATGTCCATATTCATTTTGTCTAGTTAATACATCATTAAAATCATGAATATAATTTAGCATTATTCTTTTGTCAACCTCTTCTTGCTCATTAAATGGAATAAATTTTTCAATACTTTTCTTTAGTTCATCTATGTTTATTTTAATTTTAATTCCTAAAACTCCATATTGTTTTTCTTTTTCTGGTACATATATTTTATGCATGGCTTGAACTTTTCTAGTTATCTCTTCTTTATCCATATTCAATTTTTTAAACAAATTTTCAAATGTATCTTCTCTATATAAGTCTATAACATCAACTATTAACTTCTCTTTTAACTCAGGAACTTTTGAAAATTCTATTTTATCACCAATTTTAATTTGTTGCCTCTTCTCATCATATAATCTAAATTCAATTGTTTTTGTTCCATTTTTCATTCTTTCGAATGGACTTTCATTTAATTTCATTTTATGTAACATATTTATTCTCCTTTAACTTTTTATTATAGTTTTCACATTTATATTGAAACAATAATTATTTATATTACTTATTTTTGTTTATCTTTATGCTCTTTTTTCCATTCCTTAATTTGTTCTAATCTTTGTTTAAAACGACCTTCATTTCCCTGTGTTCCAGGTCTATAGTATGTTTTTCCAATTAAAGATTCTGGCAAACATTCCATAGTAGTTAATTTATCTTTGGTATCATGAGCATATTGATATCCTTTACCATAATTTAAATCTTTCATTAATTTAGTTGGAGCATTTCTAATTACTAAAGGTACAGGTTCAGCTAACATCTTTTTAGCATCAGAACTTGCAAGCATATATGCAACATCACAAGCATTAGATTTTGGAGCTAAAGACATATATATTACAGCTTCTGCTAAATGAACATTACATTCTGGCATTCCAATAAAATGACATGCTTGATAAACATTTATTGCCACATTTAAAGCATTTGTATCTGCCAAACCAATATCTTCAGAAGCAAATCTTGTAATTCTTCTTGCTATATAAATTGGATCTTCTCCAGCCTCTAACATTCTTGCAAGCCAATATACAGCTGCATCTGGATCACTATTTCTCATAGATTTATGTAATGCAGAAATCAAATTATAATGCTCCTCACCATTTTTATCATATAAGAGTGTCTTTTTATTCAAACAACTTTCTATAGTATCTTCAGTTACTTTTATTGTTCCATCTTCACCTAATTCTGCATTTGTAATAATCATATCCAATGTAGTAAGTGCAGACCTTGCATCACCATTAGCAAAATTAGCTATTAATTTAAGATTATCTTCAGAAATCTCAATCTTTTCTTTTCCAAAACCTCTTTCATCTGTAATTGCTCTTTTTAATAATACTAAAATATCTTCACTAGATAATTCTTTTAAAACAAAAACTCTACATCTAGAAAGCAAAGCATTATTAATTTCGAATGAAGGGTTTTCCGTTGTAGCTCCTATTAAAACTATTGAACCTTTTTCTACAAATGGTAAAAAAGCATCTTGTTGAGCCTTATTAAAACGATGAATTTCATCTACAAAAACAATCGTATTTATTCCCATTCTCTTATTAGCATCTGCTTCTTCCATAACTTTCTTAATCTCTTTAATTCCAGAAGTTACAGCAGAAAAAGTTATAAATTCAGATTTTGTTTCATTTGCAATTATTCTTGCCAAAGTTGTTTTACCAACTCCGGGAGGTCCCCAAAATATCATTGAAGGTACATTATCACTTTCAATTATTTTTCTTAATATTTTGTTTTCACCTATTAAATGTGATTGGCCTACAACCTCATTTATATTCTTTGGTCTCATTCTTGATGCTAATGGTTCATTTTTAGGACTTTCAAACATTGATTCTTGATGCATATAAATCATCTCCTATAAATATCTTCCAGTAATACTTTTCTTATTATTCTTAATATCTTCTTTTGTTCCTTTTGCTACTATTTCTCCACCTAAATATCCGCCTTCTGGGCCCATATCTATAATATAGTCAGAATTTTTAATTACATCTAAGTCGTGTTCAATTACAATTATTGTAGCACCATTGTCTATTAATCTTTGAAATACTTGTAATAAAGTTCTTACATCTCTAGGATGTAAACCAATACTAGGTTCATCAAATATAAATACACTTCCATCTTGAACTTTTCCAATTTCAGAAGCAAGTTTTAATCTCTGTGCTTCTCCTCCAGATAGTGCTGGGGTTGCTTCTCCTAAAGCTAAATATCCTATTCCTAAATCAACTAAAACCTGTAACTTATCTCTTATTTTTTTATTGTCCTTAAATACCTCTAATGCTTGTCTTATTGTTAATTTCATAATATCTTTAATTGAATAATTATTATAACGAATTCCATCAACATCATCAGAATATCTTGTACCATCACAAGAATTACAAGTCATTTCTATGTCTGGCAAGAATTGAACATCCATAGAAATAATTCCTGTTCCATCACAGGTCTTGCATTTTAATTTTCCGGTATTATAAGAAAAATCACTTGCAGTATAATCTTTACTCAACTTTCCATATAATTTTCTTAAATCATCAAATACACCAGAATATGTTGCAACTGTACTCCTTACATTATTTCCTATTGGAGTTGCATCTATTAAATTAATTTTATTTACCCAATCTGCATTTAATTCTTTTATATGTTTAGGCATAGCTTCATTATTTAGTTTTGCTTTAATTGCAGGATATAATGATTCAAGAATTAATGTCGTTTTACCACTCCCAGATACTCCTGTTACAGTTGTTAATCTTCCTTTTGGTATCTCTATACTAAGTGGCTTTACTGTATGTATTGAATCTGTCTTTAAACTGATTTTTCCAAATTTAAATATATCTTCTTCTTTAATTTCATCTCTTACCTTAACTTCTTCATTGCCATTTAAATATGGACCAATAACAGATTTTTTATTTTTAATAATATCCTCTATTGTACCTTCTCCAATAATTTCTCCACCTTTTGCTCCTGCTTCCGGACCAATTTCTATCATATAATCTGCAACCTTCAAAATTCTTGTATCGTGGTCAACTAATACTACAGAGTTTCCATCTTTAATTAATTCTTTAAATAAATTTATTAGTCCATCAACATTTGCAGGATGTAACCCAATACTTGGCTCATCTAAAACATATAAAACCCCAGTAGTTCTATTTCTTACTGTTCTTGCTAACTGAACTCTTTGTAACTCACCAGTAGATAATGTATTACTTGCTCTATCCAATGTTAAATATCCAAGCCCAAGTGATAGTAAAGCATTTGCATTTATAGTGAACTCTTCTAATATGTTTTTACCCATTTGTTTTACTTCATCATTTAATTCATTAACAACTTTTGGAAGCCATTCATTTAAGTCTCTTAAACTCATTTGGCAAACTTCTGATAGATGTTTTCCTCCAAGCAAAGTAGAATCTGCCCTTTCATTTATTCTTGAGCCATTACATTCTGGACATATTTCCTCTTTCAAAAATTTTGAAACTCTACTCATGCTTTTCTCATCTTTTACTTTCTTTAAAGCATTTAAAACTGTAGCCTTTGCACTATAATATGTAAAATCCATCTCAGTAGCAAGAGTAGTATCTCCTTTTTTTGGTCTATAAAAAATATGTTTTTTAACCATTGGTCCATCATAAACAATATCCTGTTCTTCTTTAGTTAAATCTTTAAAAGGTACATCTGTTCTAACTCCCATTGCACGACATACATCGGTCATTAAAGACCACATTAAACTATTCCAAGGTGCAACAGCTCCTTCATCTATAGTTAAGTCTTTGTTTGGAATTAAAGAATCCATATTTACAGTTTCTATTGTTCCAATTCCTCCACATTTTTGGCAGGCACCTGATGAATTGAATGCATATTCTTCTGCTCCTAACCCGTAAAACTTTTCACCACATACTGGGCATTCCAATTGCTCATCTCTTGCAACACCTGCACTTGCAGGAAGAATATGCCCATTAGGGCAAGTATAATTTCCACATCTTGAAAATAATAATCTTATAGAATTTAAAAGTTCTGTTGCTGTTCCAAATGTTGACCTAATACTTGGTACACTTGGTCTTTGATGTAATGCTAACGCACTAGGTATATGAAGAATATAATCAACTTTTGCTTTTTCTCCTTGAGAAATTCTTCTTCTAGTATATGTAGATAGTGCTTCCAAATATCTTCTTGAACCTTCTGCATAAAGTACTCCCAAAGCAAGTGATGATTTTCCACTTCCAGATACCCCTGATATAGCTACAATTTTATTTAGTGGAATATCTAGATTAATATTTTTTAAATTATGAACTTTAGCTCCTCTAACTATTATTTTATCTACCATTTTAAATTACATTCCTTTCTTTGTTCTAAGACACATACGGAATCTTACTTTCAAAATCAAGTTTCTTCTTTATTTTAAATTTTTCATTAAAAAATTTAAAATTTCTGCATTTATTATTGTTTTAAATTTTTCTTTAAATAGTCTAAAAATTCTTTTGCATCATCTATAACTTTTTCTACATCCTTAATTCCTGCATTTGTAGCATTCAACTTACAAAAATATGCATTTGTTGTATTTGCAATTACTTTTGCAATAGTAGTTTTCCTCGTACCAGGTGGTCCATATAATATTATTGAACCCAGTCTATCAGCTTTTATTGCTCTATAAAGTAATTTGTCTTTTCCAATAATATGCTCCTGTCCAACAATTTCATCTTCATTTGCAAATCCATTTATTTCAACATTTGCAGAAAATACTTATAGAAAACTAATTTGTTCATCTATTTTCCAACTTTTCTGTTTTGCCAAATGAACTTCATCTTCCGGCATTGAATTTCCTATTAAAAATGGAGAGTTTGGATCGTGTTTTAGCATATTTTTTCTTACAAGTTCTTTATTTGCATTTGCATAACAATATATACACAAATGCCCACAACTGTTATATGCTCCTATATCATTTCCTAATAGGCAATTACAATCTTCTCTAATATTCTTCCTCTTAGGTGGATTTAATTTACACCCAATTCCTTCTTCAACTATTTCTTTTGTCATACAACCTTTACAATCTATACCATATGGCGCAAGAAATGTTTTTTCACAACAGCTATGTATGGTAATTCCATTTTCTTTTCCAATTTTACTAAATGCTTTTCCAATTTCAATTTGTTCATCCCTTGTTGGTGGCTTGATATTCGGTGCATTTCTTTTTACTTTCTCATATAAATCTAAAAAACTAATTGTACAATTTTTTACATAACCCTTTAAACTTCTAGCCATTTCTTCGAAACATTTTATATGCCTTTCAACATCAAATCCCATTCCTATAAATATCGGGTCATATCTCCAATTAACTGCATTTATTCCAACATGCTCAGATATTTTCTTAAAACTTTCTATAACCCTTGTTTTATCCGACACACTTGGTTCTATATCTTTTCCATATGGAGTAATTGTAACAAACCAAAATTGCTTAAACTTGTCTAATTCATCTAAATATTTAAGCATTGGTTCAGGATTTTTACTACAAAAAGCCAAACAATCAACAAGATTTGGATTTAAAATACATTTTGTAACTTTAGTATTATAATACGGATTTCTAACATATACATATCCTTCTCTTATTCTATTCATGAACCATTTCGAATAAAATGCTGGTATGTCTGTTCTACATCCTGAATTTATTATCAATTTAATTCACTCCTAACACATATATCTATATTATAGAGTAAAACACAAATAACATCAATATTTAAATTGTTGATTATTTATGTAAAGCATGTTAAAATATTTATGTATTGCTTTATTATCCTAATTTTTACAACAAAGGATTAGCAACTACAGTAAAATAATTTTTATGGGAGAATGGAGTTTCAAATGAAAAAGAAACTATCGGCATTACTTTCGGTAGTCGCAATTCTGGTTGTCATGGGACTTCCAGGCTGTAGCTTTCTTGAAAGTAAATTTAATTCTTTTAAGGGAAGCTTAGTAGGTGTATCTTACACTGCTGACTTCTATGACAACTATGGTGCTCAATTTTTTACCGCCTCTGGTGATAAAATTGATATCGATGGTAACTATGTGGATGATGGTTATGACACTGAGGGGAATATAACTTCTTCTCTTTCTTCTGTTATTACTATCACAATTGATGGTAAAGAAATAGAAGCTTGTGGCAATACTGTTATCTTTGAAGAAAAAGGGCTTTCTCCAGATATTGAGTTTAGTCTCACAGATGTAGAAAGTGATTCTAGTGGATTATCTGGACTTACTTCTATATCTAAAGCCATTAATAAGTTCAAAAATTATTTTGGAAAATCTAGAGTTGTTGTAATTCAGTCCCAACTCGGTGTTCCAATTCGTGCTTATAGTGGCGATGATGTATACTGGGAAATTCCAGATGATTTACCTAAGATGACTAAATTGATGATAGATGGAAAAGCTCTGTATATCCATAGAGCTAATTTTGAAATCATCGATACCGAACTAATTAAATAATGCAAAACAAGTGTAGCCCCAAAAAGCTGCACTTGTTTTTTAAATAATATAAAATTAATCTTCTCTTAACTTAGCTCCACATTTTTTGTTTAAAGTTTTTAATATACTATTAATTCTTTCATTTATTTGTTCTGAAGTCATAGTTGTGCCTTCGTTAAGTATTTTTACCTTTAATGTTATTGATTTTTTACCATCTGGTATTTGGTTTCCTTCATATTCATCAACAAATTCAATTTCTTTTGCTTTTGATTTAATACTTTCTTCTATTTGTGCCCATGTAATTTCTTTATCAACAATTACAGATAAATCTTTTTCTACTAATGGTAATTCCGGTAATCTTTCATACTCATTTGTTCTAGAAGCAAAAGGAACGAACTTATCTACATTTACCTCAAACATAGCTACATTAGTTCTTTTTATTTTTGCTTCTGTCATTGCTTTTAATGATAAAAGTCCAAGAGAACCAATTATTTCACCATCTTTTGTTATATTTAGATATGCATTAATATCTGCCCAATCTGGCTTCTCTATTTTTTCTAATTTAATTTCTTCCATTTGGCAGTATCTAGCCATATTTTCGATTACACCTTTTGCCTCATAGAATATTTCTTTTGCATCCTTACCAACAATGCTTCCTGCCAAATAATTATTTTGAATTGGTAATATTTCATCCTCTGAAGATGGTCTATAATCTCCTTTTTCATAAACTTCCTCTAAGTCAAATAATCTAAATTCATCATAATATCTTAAATTTTTACTAACTGCTTCTATCATTGCTGGTATTAATGAACTTCTTAAATATGCTAAATTTGGAGCAGGTGGCATTTCCAATTTTAAGGATTTATCTTTATCTACTCCTGAAATATCAATGTATTTTTCATCAACCCATGGATAAGTAAATATTTCATAGAATCCACATCTAAATGCTAAATATTCTTTTATTCTTCTTTCTAATAAAACATCATTTTGAATTACAGAATGTTCAAAACTGATTGTAATTGGATTTGGCTCAAAACTATCAAAACTTAATATTCTAGCAATATCTCCCATTACATCATCTTTAATTGTAACATCACCAGTTGATCTCCATGTTGGAACTATTACATTATATACACCATTTTCTAATGATATTTTATATCCCAATGATGTTAGTATTTGCTCTATCTTTTCTTGAGGTATTTTCTTACCTAATCTTGTATCTAAGAATTTTTCACTTACTTTTATCTCATTCTTTTTTGTTTCATTTGGATATACATCTGCATATTTAACCACTTTACTATCTGGGAATATTTCTTTTATAAGTGTTAATGCTAAATTAACACCATCTTCTACTTTTTGTGTATCCAATCCTTTTTCATATCTAATTCCTGCATCAGTTTTTTCTGCAAATCTTTTCTCAGTTTGTCTAATTGTATCTGCTGAAAAGTTTGCAATTTCTAAAAGAACTCCTTTAGTATCTGGTAAAATAGAGTCCTTCTTTCCTCCTCTAATACCAGCTAATCCCATTGCATCACTTTCATCACAAATAACTAAATCATCAGATGTCAATTTTATAGAGTTATTATCAAGTAATAATAATTCTTCGTTTTCCTTTGCATTTCTAACAATTATTTTTTCTCCACTAACATGTGTTTTATCAAATGCATGAAGTGGTTGACCAACAGCCATCATTACATAATTTGTAATATCTACAATTGCATTTATTGGTCTTTGTCCGACTTTAGAAAGTAATGATTGCATCCACATTGGAGATTTTCTTAAATCTATTCCATCAATTTCTATAGCAACATATCTATTGCATTTTGTTGTGTCCTGTATTTCTACATTATATTTTGGTAAGTTTTTATCTAGTTCATATTTTGGTAAATTCTTTAATGGTACATTATATATTGCTGATAATTCTCTTGCAATTCCATAATGTCCCCATAAATCAGGTCTATTAGATAATGATTTATTATCTATTACTAGAACTGTATCATTCATTCCAAATAAATCTGCAACACTATCACCTGGTTTGCAATCAAAATCTTTTAAATCAACTATTTCACTTTCATTTTCTGTTGGGAAGAAATCACTTAAATATACTTCTGAAGAAGCACAAATCATTCCATAAGAAAGTTCTCCCCTCATTTTAGTTTTTGATATTTTTACAGGTTCTCCTTGTCCATGCCAAACTACTTCTGCTCCTATTTTAGAAACAACTACCTTTTCTCCAACATAAAGGTTGGAACCACCGCATACAATTTGTAAAGGTTCTGTTTCTCCAACATCTACCATACATATTCTTAATTTATCTGCATTTGGATGTTCTTTTATTTCTAGAATCTTACCTACAACTATGTCATGAAATTTTGAACCAACATTTTCTACTTCATCAACTTCTACAGTACGAAGTGTCATATCATACGCAATTTGTTCATCAGTTAAATCTTTTGGTAAATCAACATATTTTCTAATTAAATTTAATGATACTCTCATATTAAAAATCCTTTCTATTTAAATTGTTTTAAAAATCTTAAATCAGCATTACGGAATAATCTTACATCATCCACTCCATATCTCATCATTACTAATCTATCTAGACCAATGTTAATGAAAAATCCTGTCCATACATCTGGGTCTAAATTTGCTGACCTTAATACATTTGGATGAATTACACCACCTGGCATAACTTCTATCCAACCATTGTGATTACAAACCTTGCAGCCTTTTCCACCACAAACAAGACATTCCATATCTATTTCATAACCTGGTTCTGTAAATGGGAAAAATCCTTCTCTCATTCTTGTCTTTATTTTTCTTCCAAAAACTTTTTCCAAGATTGTTTGAATCATAACAATACCAGATGAGAATGAAATATCTTTATCAACAATTAATGCTTCATATTGAAAAAAAGCTCTTTCATGTCTAGCATCCGTTGTTTCATTTCTATAAACTTCTCCTGGATAAATAAATCTAGCTGGAGCTCCATGTTTTAACAAATATCTTACAGAAGCACCTGTTAAATGAGGTCTTAAACATAATTTTTCTGCCCCTTCTTTATCCTCTGTTCCTTCAAGCCAATAAGTATCCATAGATTGACGAGCTGGGTGATTCTTTGCAAAATTCAAATTATCAAATGCATATTTTTCACTACTTATATCATCTTCACTATATACCTCAAACCCTAATGATAAAAATGCATCATTTAAATCATACTTCATTTGAGTTATTGGATGAAGTGCTCCACCACTAACCTTTTTTCCAGGTAAAGTTAAATCGATTGGTTCTTTTAGTACACTAGTATTTTCGATAATTTCTTCTTCTTTAAGTTGTAATTTATTTTCGAAAGTTTTTTTGATTTCTGTACTTTGCATACCAATTGATTTCTTCTCTTCTGGAGACAAAGTTTTCATAGATTTTAAAATTGCAGATAATTCACTTTTTTTACCTGTTAACTCTTTTCTAACTTCTTCAAGTTCTGCAAGAGTTTTGGCAGTTTCAATTTTTTCTAAACCTTTTGTTTTAATTTCTTCTAATTTTTCTTTCATAATCTTTTTCCTTTCTAAAATTTTGATTATATTTTTTTAAAGCAATTAATTCTGTTTTTTTAAAATTAATCACTTTCTTTCACAAAAACAAAAACACGAGCAACACATCCTAAAGGACGAATTTGCTCGTGGTACCACCTTATTTTATAGTATATCTACTACCTCATTAAAGATTAACGCTCTTACACGATTTGACTTCATTATTGAAATTCATTAATTTGACTTTCTATTGTGACTTACAGTCCACGATCACAATTCCCTTTGTAGATTTTCAAATTAACTACTTAGATAACTTCTATGCCAAATTTATATAATAATTCGATAAAATCGAATTTATTTTACTACTAAATTATGCTTTTGTAAATACATTTGTTAAAATTAGTTATAATTTAATTTTAACATTTTTTCTTATAATTCAGTTAAGGTTTGCTTTTCATGTTTTAGTTAAAACTTTTGAGCATTCATCTAATATATTTATATTTGTCCCATTACTTAATACTGTAGCAATAGTAGTTGCACTAGAACTGGCAAGTCCAATTAATGCTCCACCACCTGTTAAATTTCTGCTTATGAAATATTATATCAAATTCAATTTTTATTTTATCATCTTCATTTGGATATATAATTAAATCTTTCAATAAACTATTCTCCTTTTATTAAACTATCTTTTGTACGTTTTCTTTCCAATATATTGTGTTGCAATTCTGTTTTCTGGATGTACATCAAATGCATATAAGACAATTAAAAATATCCATTCCAATGGTTTCATTAAAATATATGTAATATCTGCTTCTATGCTTGTATTAATATGTTTAGATAATGGGAAACCATATTTGTCATAGATATGTCTTACAAAATGATGAAATTTAGGAGTTCTTTCCTCTATTAAATTTTCAAAAGCATTTGCAATACATAATTGTCTATTAACTACAATTTTTTGACCATGTCTTATACCCATTCTTATTGGTTTTACAAGCTTTTTATGTCCTCTTAAAGAAACTGTACATAAATAATGTCCATCATATGTAATTGGAGGTGGAGATATCTTTGTAGATAATGTCCAATCACTTGTCTCTAGGAATGCTTTTATCGCTTCATCCGGTCTTTGCCCAAAAAGTACTAATATACATATAAGTACAACAACAAGTGGTATTGCAAAAACAATTGAAAGTATTGGCCAATTGTCTATATTATAAAGAATTTTAGTACATAAGTTTAAGAATTTATTATTATACTCTTTTCTTTCTAGATTTTCTTGCTTATACTTCTTCATAATTTCAATTTCTGCTCTTATAGCACATAATATATAATTTAGTGGAAATAAGATTAAATATGGTATTGCCAAAGAAGATTTTTCAATTAAATTATTTCCAAGTTGTATTATCCAAATAATCATATAAATTGAGCAAATGAATACTCCAGACATTGCTACAACTATAATTAATGGTGGTAATTTTAATTTTTTTACTCTTACTAAAAAGTAAGATACAATACCTACTCCTAATATTGTTAATACTGTTGGCATGCTCCAAGAAGCAATTGGACTATGTAACCCCAATTCTCCCATTCCACCTAATTTTAAAGCCTCGGTATAATCTCTAAAGTCGCTAATCCAGAACAAAAAAATTGTAAGTGGTATTCCCAATACAAAAATTAATAAGTCCACAACATTTTCTTTAATTTTTTTCTTTTTAAATAAATTTAATATGTTAAGAAATGTTAGAATTAGTGGAACTATTAACATTAATAAACCTATTATAAATAATATTATTGCCATTTTTACTCCTTAATCGCTGGAATCGCCAGCACCTACAATATCTCCATTTATAGCATTCACATAAATATATAAATTTGTTAAAGGGTCATTTTCATCAAACAATCTTATCTTCCACATAAGAGTATTTCTATACTCACCTACTTGCCAGTTTGGATTCCAATGATACCCCTTACTAATAGGACTTAAATCAGATATTAATTCTGCAGAAACAGAATCCTGCATATTTTTTCCCCTACTATAAAATTCAGACCTCCAAGATTGATATTGGTATTTTTCTTTCTTTGCCTCATTATCTGCTATATCACATGCCTTATCTAATGGAATTATTTCAATTTGCTGATTATTATAATTTGCATTATACTTACCATCTTTGATGGTATATTCTACAGCATAATCATCAATATTTGTATTCATACTTTCTGATGGTATTAATGTACTAGAATTTATATTATAATAAATACAATTTGTATTTACAATTTTACTTACAATTAAAATATTAGCAAAATATTTATCTTGATAATCTCCAAATTCATATTTTATATTTCCTATGTTTTGCTTAATATTTTTTATTTCATATTTAGAAAGAGTAATTATTGCTGTTTCATAATTTGGATCAAATGCTGGTATATCATCAGGTGATTGCGCTCCTAAAAGTTTTACTGCATTTTGATAGTCAATCTCATTATTGTCTATTATTGATTGATACACCCATTCCTTTTCTTCCACTAAATTTGTAATATTTGGAAGAGTATCTAAACTACTTTTTAATGTATAATTTTTACCACGATTAAAATCATATTTTTTATAATATTTTGTCCAATCTTCTAATTTTTTTATTAAACTTTCTTTATCTTTTAAATCGTTTAATATAACTTGTCCTCCATTTGCTGTTCTTTTTATAATTCCCAGTTCAGGATTATCTAGAAAAAACACATAATTTTTGCTTTTAGTATCATAATCAAACTCTATAAATTGACCTTCATCTTGCATTTTTGTAATTTCATACTCTGTATATGTTTTTCTTTCATTTATTCCTGAAATTCTATAGTACAGTTCATTATATATAAGTTGAAAATTTTCAACATCATGATAGATAATTACATACTTTCCCTCTTTATTTTTATATATTATTCTATCAGGTTTTGGAATATCTGTATCTTCAGCCACCTTGCCAACTGTATTTTCTTGAATTATTTCATTATTCATTTCTATTCTAAAAATGATAAATAAACTAATAAATATAATTATTAATAGCAATATGTATATTAATACTCTTTTCAATATTTTTCTCCATTTTATTATTTTTAGTTATAATACCACAAAAGGGAGTAAGTTTCAATTAAATTACTCCCTTACTTGCTTTCATCTTTTAAATATGTTTTTATCTGTTTAATTATGTGAGGAATATTATAATTTCCAGCAAATTTTTCATTATTTAATAATTCTTTATTCAAATCTACCCATACTAATTTATTCTTTTCTTCTACTAAATTTACTTTCTGTTTTAATATTCCATAATATACTTGCAAATTATTTTCATATTTAAAATAATTTAAATCCATAAAATGGTCCAACATTATATCTTCTCGACTAATTCCTGTTTCTTCAAATAATTCTCTATATGCTGCTTCATCATTAGTTTCGCCTTCTTCAACTTTTCCTCCTACAAAATTATATAGTCCCTTATATGGCTCTTTGGCTCTAATACAGAAGAGTCCTTTATCTAAATCTTTATTAAATACAACTACTAAATTTAATTTTTTCATTACAATTCTCCTTTATAATTGTTTTCCTGAATATTTCTTCAAAACTTTTCCAATTCTATTTCATCCCTTAAAGGTATATTATTTTCTCCTAATATCGGTATGTTTGGTTTCTCTTTTCTAGCTCTACCAACTAGAAAGAATTTAATTAAATAAATATTAAGTACATAGTAGATTGTGAATATTATTAAAATAATAATAAAGCATAAGTTTTCATATGATTTTCATTCTTAATTTCTCCTAAGTAATAAATTTATATATTTTTAAGAACATAATTTTATCTATCTTTCTAATTCTATAACTATATCTTCTCCATTATAATTCAAATAAAGCTTCAAACTGTTTGTTGCACTATATTTATTTAAGCTAAAAGTCTGCCAATGTAATAAATATTTCATATCAATATAAGAATATCCTGTGTCTTCACTTGTGCTATTTGAAGGATAAAATTTCTCTCCTTTATCATTTTCAATATACTCATCTTTAAACTTCCTACTATTTTCAAAGTCTTGCACAGTCATATTCTGTTCTCTTTCTAATTCTTCTTGTATTTTTCTTTCCTTAGTTGCATCATCATCATTTAAATCATATGGTAAAATAGGCTTTTCATCTGTTATTAATTGCATTTTTGCTGTTGTTTGTGAAATCACTAATTGTACTAATTTTACTTTATCACTACTACAATTTTTAACATTATATATTATTTCTTCTCTATTGTAAAATTTCTCTGGGACTTCATATTCTATATTCCAATCCCCTTGTATCATTTTTTCTTTGCCTTTATCAGAAAATAAAATTTTATTTAAGTTGATAAATAGTTTTTGGCTTTTTGGATATTGATTATCTGCAAATAAGTTGTAAACTAAATTAATAGTACTTTCATTGATTGATTTTATATACCAATTGCTCCCTGAATTTAAATAATGAACATTATTGTCCTTCCAGTTATAATCTAGATTATTGTCTTTAACATATTTTTCAAAAGTATCCTTATCTTCACAATATAAAATATTTTTATTTTCATCTGTAATAATCATGTCAGAAAAACATATTTCTGTAATATTTTCTTTGATAAAATCCCCTTTTACTCCTATTTCTAAGCTCAAATTATAATCATCCATAAGAATACTGTTTATTTTAATTTCTGTTCCATTTGAATTAATATATTCCATGTTAGGATTGTCTATATATCCATTTTTTATTGCATTATCCATTCCGTTATTATTTAAAAAGAAGTTTTTTATCATATTTGTTATATCTTTCGCAAAAACAACCCCTGTAACTAATACACAACACGCACAAGCTGTAGCTAATGTTCTTATAATATTAATTTTCTTTTTCTTATTTTTAGATTTTTCTTTTTGTTCTTGTAAAGTTTTCATAATTGTATTCTTTGTATGATAAGGGACTTCAATTTCTTCAATAAATATTTTTCTTATATTACTTTCAAAATTTTTATGATTTTCATTCATAATGCACCCCTCCTTCATATTTTTCTTTTAATTTTCTTATTGCTCTTGATATTCTATTTCTTATTGTACTTTCGGGTTCTTTAAGTATTTTACTAATTTCTTTTGTTGTTAATTTTTCTGAATAATATAGTGTTATCGCTAATTTTTCTTTTTCATTTAAATCTTTTAACATAATATAAAAATCTAATTTTGAATTAATAACTTCTTCATTAGAATTTTTAATATTTAATTTTATATTTTCATTAAATTCTACCTTATTTTTATTTTTCTTATATATGGCATTACAATTATTAATTAATATTTTTATAAGCCACGTTTTTACATATTGAGGCTTCCTTAATTTTTTTATATTCTTTAATGCTTGTTCTATAGTTGATTGTAAAGCATCATCAATAACTTCGGCAGAATTTAATCTTATACTTGCAATTCTATATAAATCTTGTTCTAAACTTACAATTAATTCTGAAAAAGCATCTATATCACCTTTTTTGGCATTAATTGCTAGTTTTATTAATTTAGTATTCATAATTTCCTCCATAAATCTTTATATGCACATATATTTGATTCATATATTAGATTTTTCAAAAGCTATTTTTGTCTCAAGAAATATATTTTTTATCACATTACTTCACATATCCAATTATATAGCTATTTTTTATAAAGAATTATTAGAAAAAAATTACTTTATACTTTCGTATAAAGTAATTAAAGATTTTAATTTATGACAATAATTATTAATAAATTAAGCTATTAAGTTTTTATATCGTATCCTACCACTATTTCAGTAATTATAGGATATACATCATCAGCACTATCTTTACTAATCTTTATCGTTATTTCTTTATGATTAAATAAATCTTGAATTGTTGAGTCAATAGGAATTTTATATTCTCCTAGGTAGAACTTTGTATCACTATTAATTATAAATTCTATTTGATATGTATTTTCATCCTCTATTTTATTTTTCAATAAATCTGAAGTTTTATTCCTCATTTCAATTTTAGCTATATAATATCCATTCATATCTATTAGTGAAATTAATTTTGTAGGTACAAATAAATTATTACTAGAACCTCTAACTATACTTTTCAAGCTTTCTTTTACCAATTCATCTCCGGTAATATTTCTAATAATTTGCTTATTATAGAAATAATCTCCCTTTTTTATATCGTAAATCATAAGACTTTCTTTAGTTCTGTAATTAACAAAATTAGTAACTTTCCAATCTATCTCCACCAATTTAATGTCCGAACTATTTGTTTGAATTTCTAAATATTTATCAGTAATGTCAACGATTTGACCAAGAAGGTTTTCCCCCGATACAACTTCATACTTTTTTAATAAATCATTATCCTTTTCTTGTGTTATATAAGGTTCTTCGATTTCAGTATACTCTACCTTTTTTTCATTTTTTTTCCACCATTTGTATTTATCATTTACTATTCTTCTAACTAAATTAAATTCTTGACAATCATTTGTATTTAGACATACATGTTTAATTACATATTCTTTATAATTTTCTGTTACATTTATTAATTCAAATGGTAATCTTGAATTTATATTAGCTTTTAAAAATATATAGCAAACTGACTCATGTCTAAAAGGATGTTGATATGCAAGCTTAGTTATTTCAATATTATCATTATCCTTAAAGTTATAAACATTTGAATTTATCATTGTTAATAGTGATTTTTCTTCTTCTTTAGTCAAATTTTTATCACTATTTTCAAAATCAACTATATAATATTCATCTGCAAACCAAGAAGGTTGTTTAATCTCTTTAAAAATAATATAAGCAATTAGCAAAATAATACTTATTATTATAAATATTTTTAATATTCTTTTTAATTTCTTTTTCATTATTCATACCTCAATTATAAATTGTTAATCACTTCTTTTATTTGTTTAAAAGAAATTGGTCCTTCTCTTAAAATCTTTATTTCTTTCGAAATACAATCTACAATTGTACTCCCTTTTGAGAAAAACACATCTCCTTCCAGCATTCCATCTAAAAGAGGACAAGCTTTTTCTATTTCATCTAAATTGGTACATTCCCTTTTTCCACTTTGATTAGCACTTGTCATAAATATTGGGCTTTCTGTTTTTATAATTAATTTTTCTATTGCTTTTGATGTTGCCATTCTAATTGCAATTGAATCTTTTCCATTCGTTATATAATTTGGCAAATTGCTTTTTTTCCTTAAAACTAATGTAATTGGACCTGGCATAAATGCTTTAATTAACTTCTCTGCTTTTTCATTTACAATAGCTATACTTTTTATCTGTTCTTCATTTGCACACATAACTGGAAATGCTTTATTTTTTGGACGATTTTTTACCATCATTAATTTATCGTGTGCTATTTTTGAATTTATTCTAGCACATACACCATAAACAGTATCAGTAGGAACACTAATAACACCATCATTTTTTAATATTTTAGCTAATTCATCAATTTCATTTTTTGTATATCTTTTTATCATTTTTTTCTCTTTTCCTTCACTATTATATTTTTCAAGATATTATAAATTTGTACTACAAACTTTATTTTCCCTTTTTTCTATACCTTTCAAATAAATTACTATTTTTATTTTTAAAGATTTCCATATATTTTCAGTTTCTATCCATTTGGAACTTCTACCCTATTTATGTTTATATGTTCTATCTTTCTTTTGATATATTTCTTCAATTATAAAAATGATTATTAATTCAAATAGTATCTCAACAATTATGTATTTTAAATGTTTTGAAGTATCTGGTTTCATATTTTTAAAATAATCAAATATATTACTATCTTCATGATTATCTTCAAATACTGATTGAACTTGATTTTTTTCATTATAAATATCTAAATAATACCCATCTGGCACTCCTGACTTAAATCTAACCTTTTTATATCATAATTAATATTAAAATGTTCTTTGATTTCTTTTACTATATTTGATTCTTGATTATATATTTCTATTGTTTTATACTCTGCTAAATAATCTAAAAATGTTAAAAATGCTGTATATAAATCTAATAAAATAAATAATATTATTAAAATTATATAAATAGTTCTTTTTTTCATTTAATCCTTTTACCCTCTAATTTTTGCTTTTATAAAATTAGATAATCGATGAATGATTTCACTTATCTTTTTATAATTTATTTTTCTGAATATTTCTTTAAAAATTCCTCCAATTCTGTTTCATTACTAAAAATTTCTTCAAAAATATTATATAATGTATCAGTAGCTTCATATTCACCTATTGCATAACACTTCTTTCCTAATCCGTAAGCAATACCTGATTCAATATGGGCTGCTTTTCCAGCTGGTAAAACCAAAAGTAAGTTTTTGGAACTTTTTTCTCCCTCTAAATCATTATTAAATAACCTTAAAACTATATCACTTTTGAGACTTAATGACTCAAATTCTTTTTGCTTTTCTTCTGGTGTTTGATTTTTATTTCCGTATCCCCAATCTTCCTCATTTTTCAAAAAACAATAATAAGAAACTTTATATTTATCAAATAAATCACATATTTTTAGTATATTTTCTTTATTTCTAGATCTACCTGCTATAAAAAATTCATATTTATTTTCCATATAAACAATCACCTCTACAAGTTACTATTTTTCCGCTAAAATAATATCATAAATAAAAGCAATTATCAATTACTCTCATTTGAAATTTATACTCTTAACTTGAAAGTTTTTGGTGCATATTTATACGCAATAAATAATGAAATCAAGCAATATGCTATGCAAAATACTATTGTCGATATACCAAAAGTAAATATAGGCATTTTAATTTGTATCATATACCAACAAACAATATACGTTAAACCTTGAACTACTTTATATGTGCTACTTTTCATTTCAGTATTTACATTATAAGGTTGTAATAAATAATACATTACCAAATAATGAACAGAAAAGAATATACTCATTGATATAATTGACACAAATTGAATTACATAATTTATTGGATTATCTGTTCCTCCAGATAAATACAATAATACTACTAATCCTCCACCAATCAATGCTGCTGGTAATAAATTTATTGTTATTAATGTTTTTAATCTTTCTTTAAATATACCTAGTATTACTTTCGGTGTTCTATATATTCTATATGTTAGCATACTGTGATCACAATTCATAAACATAGCTTGTGTAACACTAGAACTTCTATTTATACAGTACATAACAAATACAAAGTATGGTAAATATACAAGTAATATTTGATTAGTTTTTACTTTAAAATCATTATTCATTGTTATACCAATAATCATTGCTGTAATTATTACTAATATAACTACTGATTGTTTCTTTACTGCTTCTGTTAGTATCTTTCTATGTCTTTTTACAAATAAATCGTGGAAATATGCAAAACCTGATTTGTTACTTGTATAATTTTTGTCTAATTCTATTTGTTTTAGACTGATATCTTTCATTGCTTGTGTTCCAGTTGCTTTTTCTTGCACATACACATTTGATTTTGTTAATATTTGTTTATACATTTTTCTATAATTTTTGAAGTTATGTATTTTTATTAAACTAATTATTCCTAATATTATTGCAATAATAAATACATATAAGAATAGGGTTTGATTTATTGTAATATTTATTGCTGGTAAACCATAAGCAAGAAGTAAGCATATTCCTATAAATCCCCAACTAAATTTATTTAGTATATTTTCATTTGATGCTTTATTTGTTTTCTTAAATTTATATATACTATAATTCATTACTATCAATTTTATTGCTAATACAAAAAATGGAATTGAAATTTGAACCCATAATGGCACACCTGCTATCATACCAAATAGAATTGTAAATGGTAAAAATCCAACAATCAATTTTATTAATTGATAATAATAATTAGATAATGCATATTCTCTAGCATTTATATTCATTATAATAATTGCATAGTATTTGTCCTTTGTAGGATTTAGCATATATGTATTTAGCACTCCTCCTGCGAGTGTTAAAAATACAAATAGATGTATAAATGTGTCTGCTTGATTTGTTTGATACAAAGAAAGAACCATCATTATCATTGCTACAATATATATAATTTTACCAATAAAAATATTAATTATTTCCTCAAAAATACTAATAATACCTGCAAATATTTTTAGTCCTTTACATTTGTATAAACTATTTGGTAGTATTCTTTTTATTAATGGTAATTGTTTTATAGAATAAATAATGCTGTTTGTTCTATAAGTGTTTTGCAATTTAAAGGAAGTTATAAATGTTTTTAGCATTTTATTTTTCCTCCTTTAGTGCATCTAATATTTTATTTTTTAGATGTTCATTATCAGTGTTATTTTTGTCTATTTCTTCTAAAATACCTTTATTTAAGATAACTATTTCATCACATAAATCTAATGCAAGTTCCATTATATGAGTAGAGAAAATAATAATGTGATCTTTCTTTATTTCTCTTAACATCTGTTTCATTTCTTCTGCTACAACCACATCAAATGAAGTTAATGGTTCATCTAATAGCAATACATTTGGATTTGCAATTATATTTACAAGCATTTGCACTTTATTTTTCATACCGTGAGAATAATCTTTTAATAGTCTATCCCTATCTTCTACATCTATTTTCATAAAATCAAAATATTCATCTATTGTTTTTTCATTTTTAATTCTTTTCTTATTTATATCAATAAAGAATTTTAAAAACTCTCTTGCTGTTAAAAATTCCGGTACATTTGGTGTGGATAAAACATATCCTACATCCTCTGCTTCCATTTTTCTTTGTTTTCCATTATCTTCTATGTAGAATTCTCCTGCATCTATATCTAAATCTTCATTTAGACAATTAAAGAATGTTGTTTTTCCTGCTCCGTTTCTACCTAGTAAGCCATAAATTTTTCCTTTTTCAAATTCAAAATTTATATCTTTTAATACTTCTTTCTTTTCAAAGTTCTTTTTTAGATTTTTTACTACTAATTTCATAATCTTCCCTTTCTACATTTAATACATTATATTTCTTTGTTGACATATAATCTTATTTTTCTCAAAATAACTTTATTTACACAAAAGTATAGCATTAATATATGCTTTTAACAACAGGTTGAGAACTAAATAATATTAGTTCTTATGTTTGATTACACTTACTCCTCAACTGATAATATTGAAAATGAAAAATCGTGAAAACCTTACAGTCCAAAAGATTAAAAATGATTAGAAAACACGTAAAAAAGTTGTTTGAAAATTAGAAATGAAAATAAATTAAGAAAAATTATATTTAGTAATTATTCATCTCTTAAATACTTTTACACCTAATTATTTATATTTTATCGATTTTAACCAATGTTTCCTCTAAAGAAAATACTTTATTTTCCTTTATAAGTTCTAGTATGTTAGAAATTGTTTTATATTAAAATATTTTGCAATGTTTTAAATTGCCAAGTATCAGATATTATTGAATATGTTCCTACTAAAAAATAATAGTTTGTTATATCAAAAAGAACGAGATATGACCATATTTCATATCTCGTTCTTTTTTGAATTATTTTATTAAATTTTTTGACTAATTAATTTATCTAATTCTTTGCATTTGGCTTTTTAGTTTTAATTGTTTTTAATATTCTTATAACAAATAAAACTATTAATATTATTAATATTGCTCCATTAAACCTTAGTTGAATTATATTATCTTTTGCTTTATTTATTATTTTTATATTTTCGGTTTCATATCCTGATGTTTCATAACAACATAAATAATAATTTTCAACTTTTTTCTTTTTATTTGTTATCTCACCTTCATAAAAATCATTTTCATTTTTAACATCATAATAATTTAATGTGTATTTATTGTAATTATTAATAGATATCCTAAATGTAATAAACACAGGGTCAGTTCCTGGTCCATAACTTCTCTTGATTTTTTCAATATGAAAATCATTTACATTACTTATCCCAATTATTTTAGAAATATCATATTTGTATTTATCATTTAAATCTAATATATAAATCTCAATAATAAATAAACCAATTATCATAACCATTAATAGAATATTAAATTTACTATTTTTCATATACTATTCCTCATTTATACCAAAAAAATATATTTAAACTTTACAAAAGTTTACCATAAACAGAATACATTAGCAATAAAATTTTTATTCGTAAACACATCTTCTAAATATTCAAAATTAAATGCTAACAATATAAATACTTTAGATGAAAAATAATTACTAACTAAACAAAAAAATCTTTAAATCTATTGCTATTACTTACTTACATAATTACCCCACTTTTTATTATTTCAAAAATCAGAACAACTAACTAAACAAATCTAAACTTTAATTATTTGATTAGCTACTTTGTTTAGTTAGTTGTTTAAAATACTAAAAATTACTAAAAATTAAAAATCGTGAAAACCTAACAGCCTAAAGGGTTATAAATGATTGAAAAATATGTAAAAAATCTATAAATTACAAGTGATAAAAAACGTTGAAACCTTAATGATTTCAACGTTTTCTACAATTTTTGAGTTGGCTGGGCTGGCAAGATTCGAACTTGCGCATGCCAGAGTCAAAGTCTGGTGCCTTACCGCTTGGCTACAGCCCAATATTTATAAATTATCCACATTTTAGATTCGTAACTTCGTTCGAAATTCTCAGTTGCTACACCCTATATTAAATCTGGGGTGAGTACTGGGATTCGAACCCAGGGTCTCCAGTGCCACAAACTGGCGCGTTAACCAGCTACGCTATACTCACCATCTCTTGCGGACAATTAATATTTTACCCCATTTTTTATATCTTTGTCAATATGTTTTTAACAATTTTTACAAAATTTTAGCCACCTTCAATTTTTTACAAATATACAGGTGGCCAATAATTAATTTTATATCTCTCTTTATAATATTATAATATTATTATATTATATTAACTAATTTAAAGTAATACAAGTATATTTTAATCTGCATTAATTAATTCATAATTAATTGTTCCAAATCCAAGCTCATTTGCAGCATCAATTGTATGTGTTCCATGTTGTCTTTCTACTCTTTCTACAAAATGGTCTCTACCTGGATCTTTAGAATTATATACTAAATCTATACAAGCTTTATCAATTGCAATAGGATCTAAACTTGCTAAAATTCCTATGTCTTTCATACAAGGATCTTCTGCAACAGCACAACAATCACAATCAACAGATAAATTGCACATTACATTTATAAATACAATATTATCTTTAAAGTAATTGTAAACTGCTGAAGCAGCATCTGCCATTGACTCTAAAAATTTATCTTGTTCTGGAAGATTGTCCCAGATTTCATATTGATTCTTAGATTTTCCTGCAGAATGTATCCAAGATTTTCCTTCAGATGAAGCACAACCAATTGATAATTGTTTTAATGCTCCTCCATATCCTCCCATTGGATGACCTTTAAAATGTGAAAGTACTAACATTGAGTCATAGTTTTTCATATGATTTCCAACAAAATCTTGTTTTAAAACTTTTCCATTTGGTATATCTAGAACCATGTCATCTCCTTCAGCATCCATAAGGTCTACATCAAAATATTTTGTCCAACCATGGTCCTGTATTAATTTTTTATGTTTTTCTGTTGTATTTCTAGCTCCTTCGTATGCTGTATTACATTCTACAACTGTACCATTTACTCTTTCAACTATTGCTTTAACAAATTCTGGTCTTATATAGTTTTGATTTCCTTGTTCTCCAGAATGTAGTTTTACAGCAACCTTTCCTGGTAATTCCTTACCTAATTTTTCATACATTTTTATTACACTTTCTGGTGTAATTTCTTTTGTAAAATAAACTTTAGACTTTTCCATTTTATATCTCCCTTCAATACTATTATATATAATTTTTTAATTATTATTTATATATCACTTAGAGTTGGGTCAATAACTTTTTTTATATTTTTTTATAACTTAATCTCATTTTTCATGCTTATATTTTTTTCTTTTAAATCTTTTATATTTTCATAATAATATATATTTTCTTTCATTTCATAACCTTTTACTTTTCTAATAACAACATCTACTAACCTTCCTCCCATATGTTTATAAAATTCATTAGAAGGATTGTTAACTAGACAACCTATAATCATATTATTAAAATTCATATCAATTAACTCATAAATATCATGATAAAAAAGTAATTTTCCATATCCTTGTTTCTTTACCTTATCTAATAAATATAATGAATATATTTCTCCCATACCTTTATATTTTTCATCTACCGCTTTTCCAATAGATGACATTCCAACTGATTCATTGTTTACTTTCAAAATATATTTTTTAGTATTATTTTTCTTTTCTTCTTCAAATTTCTCAATTTGCTTTTTTATAGATAAATCTTGATTACTTGTTATATTATTTAATATTTCATCATTCAATATTCCCTTATATGATTCATTCCAAGCTTTTATATTAACTTTAACGTAATCTGGAATATCATCAATTGTAATTTCATTAATTTCAATTTTTTTCATAGGAACTCCTTATTTATTAATTGTATCTTTTTTGCAACTATCTAACAAATCTAATATAATCCTCTTTACGTGGTTTTGCTTCTCCAACTTTTTCTGGATATCCTAAAATGCAATGTCCTATTCCCACATAATTATCTGGAATATTCCATTCTTTTAACAACTCTTTACCTTCATCTGTTTCAAACTCTTCCCTTGCTCTATGAATCCAACATGAACCTATTCCTAAACTATGTGCAGCATTCATTAAATTTCCTAAAACTAAACTACCATCTTCTTTATATGTCCCTATATTTTTATCTGCTAAAACTACAACTACAGTTGGAGCTCCATAAAAAGGGGCTGAGTTTCCTCCCATTACTTTAGCATTTAATTTAGATAATTTGCTAATAACTTCTTTATTTTGAATAACAACCATAATTGGAGACTGTCTTCCACCACCAGTAGGAGCATATTCTCCAGCTTCCAAAATTTGATTTAATTCTTCATCTTTAATTTGTTCAGATTTATAGTTTCTGCAACTTCTTCTTTCAATTAAATTTTTAATAGTTTCATTCATAAATATATTCCTCCTTTTAAAATAGGGATTTAAGGACTGCATTCAAATCCCTAAATCCCTTTTAATTATTCTACTAATAAAACTGTTTTATTATTTTTTAATGATTTTTGTACATCTATTACTCTTTGATTAGAAGAACCGCGCCATTTTAGGATTGGAGAATGTAATTCCTCTTTATACTGTCCATCTACTAAAACATCTACATAGTTTAAGACTTCTTTATCTTTTAAATCCTTCTCAAAATTATATCCTGACCATACCCATATGTTTTTATTTGGATACTCTTTTTTAAATGCTTTAGCAAGCTTGGTCGTTCCTTCAATATTAGTAGGATTCATTGGTTCTCCGCCCAATATTGATAATCCTTTTACATAATCTTTATTACATAAATCTATAACTTCTTCTATAGTTTTATCAGTAAATTCTTTACCACCATTAAAATCCCATGTCTCAGGGTTAAAGCAATTTTTACAATGGAAACTACATCCTTGCATAAAGATTGATACTCTAACTCCTGGTCCATTTGATATATCCATTTTTCTAACTAAATTATATCTCATACTGTTTCTGCCACCTTATTATCTATATGTAATACTCTTTCTTTTATTTCTTGTGTTCTTCCTTTGTTCCAGAAGTTGGTTCCAATGTATCCACAAGTACGTCTTGCAACATTTAATGTGTTGTGGTCTCTATTGCCACAGTTTGGGCAATACCATTCTAGGTTATCATCTATTAAAATTTCTCCTGAATAACCACATTTTTGACAAAAATCTGATTTTGTATTAAGTTCTGCATACATAATATTGTCATAAATAAATTGAATTACTTCAAGAACTGATTCAATATTGTTTTGTAAGTTAGGAGTTTCAACATATGAAATTGCTCCTCCTGGGCTTAATTGTTGAAATTTACTTTCTAGTTTTAATTTAGAGAATGCATCTATCTCTTCAAAAACAGGTACATGATAAGAGTTTGTAATATATTGTCTATCTGTTATTCCCTTTATAGTTCCAAATCTTTCTTTTAAGCATTTTGCAAATTTATATGTTGTAGATTCAATTGGTGAACCATATACAGAATAGTCAATATCTTCCTCTGCCTTCCATTTATTAGCCATATCATCTAGATGTTGCATTACTTTTAATCCAAATTCTTCTCCTTCTCCATTATCTGTATGAGAATGACCTGTCATATATTTTACACATTCATATAATCCAGCATAACCAAGTGAAATTGTTGAATATCCATGATGTAATAATTCATGAATTGATTCACCTTTCTTTAATCTTGCAAGTGCACCATGTTGCCATAAAACTGGAGCTACATCACTTGTTACTCTGCTTAAACGTTTATGTCTTATTTGTAATGCTCTGTGACATAATTCCAATCTTTCATCAAATATCTTCCAGAATTTATCAAAATCTCCACCAGAAGATAATGCTACATCTGGTAAGTTGATTGTAACAACACCTTGATTAAATCTTCCATAATATTTAGGTTTATTTGTTTTAGGGTCTACATAAGGTGTTAAGAATGAACGACATCCCATACAAGGATAACATTGTCCATTTCCATTTTTATCAACTTTTAATTCCTTCATTTTCTTTTCAGAAATATAATCTGGAACCAATCTCTTTGCTGTACATTCTGCAGCAAGTTTTGTTAAATACCAATATTTACTGTCTTCACGTATATTGTCTTCCTCAAGAACATATAGTAATTTTGGAAATGCTGGTGTAATATATACACCCTTTTCATTTTTAAATCCTAATATTCTTTGTTTTAAGAATTCTTCTATTAATAATGCTAATTCATCTTTATATTCATCGGTTTCGCCTAAGTACATGAAAACTGATAAGAAAGGAGCTTGTCCATTTGTATTTGTCATAGAATTTACTTGGTAGTTAAATGTTTGTACACCATCTTCTACTTCTTTTCTAGTATCTTGTTCTGCAAATTTCTTACATTCTTCTTCAGATAAATTTCTATCCTTATACTTTTTATAGTATCTTTCATAACTTGATCTTATAAATGGTGCTAGGTGTGTAAGAGAAACAGTTGCTCCACCATAGCTTGATGAAGTTACAGCAAGAATTATTTGTGTTGCAATTGTAGCTGCTGTAATAAATCTATGTGGCTTTTCTATCATTACTCCATTTATAATTGTTCCATTTTGTAACATATCTTCAAGATTAATTAATTCACAGTTATGCAATGCATTTTGTGCAAAGTAGTCAGCATCATGAAAATGTATAATACCTGCATCATGTGCTTTAACAATATCTTCTGGTAATAAAAATCTTCTTGTAATATCTGTACTAGTTATTCCAGCTAAATAATCTCTTTGTGTTGTTACTACTTCTGCATTTTTATTAGAATTTTCATTATTCCAATATTCGTTTTCACCTTCAATTAATTCCTTAATTGTTTGGTCAGTTGTATTAGCTTTTCTTACTAACTCTCTTGTATATCTATATGTAATGTACTTTTTAGCTAATTTGTATTTGCCAAATTCCATTAATTTTTCTTCGATAATATCTTGTATGTCTTCTACAAGAATTCTTTTTTTGTTTAACTCTTCAATGTATTTTATAATTTCATCAATTTCTTCCTTTGTTGCTTTTTCCTTACCTCTTACTTCTTTATTAGCTTTTCCTATTGCTTCCCTTATTTTTTGTTGATCATAATCTACAATATGTCCATCTCTTTTTACAACTTTCATGTCTTTTGTTCCTCCTCTTATTTTTTCTAGTATGCCATTATAATATATATAATTTTTTTATTTCACAAGTTGCACTTGCAACTTTTTAAAATTTTTGTTAAAATTTTTTTTGGAGGTAATTTTTCATGAATTTATTCGAAGGTTTAACTGATTCACAAGTCCGCAAACTATTCATTTTACTAGGGGTTCACGTATATCCCTACAAGCAGAATGAGGAGGTCCTTCCTACTATAAAAAGCGAAAATATAGTAGGTATTGTACTCTCAGGTTTTGTACAAATTCAAAATATTGACTATAACGGAAATGAAATAATTGTAGAAAATTTAACACCAGAAAACAGTCTTTTTGGAACTAATCTTTCTGCAACAAATAGTGAAGATTTTCAATTAATTGCAAAAGAGGATTCGAGAGTAGTCGTAATTGATTATGATAGAATAATTGATATTAATAATTTAAAATACAGTTATTTTCAAATCTTCTTTAGAAATTTATTTGAAATATACAATCTTAAAACCAGAGAAAAGAATGAGAGAATTAAAGTCCTAGAGAAAAAACAAATAAGGGATAAACTCCTAGAATATTTTGAAATTGAAAATAAAAAAAGTGATACTAAATATATACATCTACCCTTCCCTTTTAAAGACTTAGCAGATTATATAGGTGTTAACAGAGCTTCAATGTTTAGAGAATTAAAACATTTAAAAGAAGATAAACTCATTGAAGTAAAAGGTAGAAGAATTACATTGTTGTATAAATAAAAATTGTTCAAAAAGCATATAAAGTATAAGTATATAGCATTAATTTACATTTTTTATTCTTTTACTTTTCTTTAATTTATCAAATCCATGGTCCATAATATATATATATTATGGACCATGATTCTTAATAATTGTAAAATTTATTCTTCTTTTGCGTTATTTATTTTTGTATATTGTTCATTATTTATAATAGAACCAGGCATCCCTATTATTAAATCTCTATTTCCATCTAAGGAATTAAATTTTAATATTGTGTAATCATTATATCTATATTCAATACTTCCACCATCACTATAAAATGCTACTTCACAAATTCCATATTTTTCATCTACTTTTGCTTGATCTAAAATACTTTGCACACTTATGATTTTTTCCTTTAGCGCATCTTCTAATGAATACACCTTATCTTGTTTTATTGTAACAGTTACATCTCCTGCTAGTGTATATAAACCATAATCAATATTGTCAAATTGATTTGTTTTTGCAATTTGTTTTATTCCATTATCTTTTCTTCCTAAATATGTCAAATCATAAGTTTTTTTGTACAAAGAACTATCTAAATTATATTCAAATATTACTGGTATTTCAGCTAAATCAAAAGTGTTTGAATTAAATATAACTTGTACTGTGTTTCCATTTGTTAATCTTTTTATATTCCAATGTAAAGCATCAAATTTCTCTTCTTTTTCATTTTTAGTCATTTTATAATATCCATAATATTTCTGATAATCTTCGTATGTAAATTCTTGGTTTGGTCCGTTTATTATTACCGTTGAATTTGATGATAAATTATCATTTTGATTCTCATTTTTTTCAGCAGGTACATATTCTAGCTTAATAACATCTGTCTTTTCATTTGAAGTAACATCTATTTCCAACTTTGTAGCTTGTTTATTGTTTGAATTTTCAATAAATGTATCAATCAAATTTTCATTTTGTATTTTTCCATCTTTAATAATTATAATATCATTATTTATTGTTATATTATTTGAAGATTCCACATTAGACATTGGTAATTCATTGTTTGAAACATTCTCATAATCTATATAAAATACAAGTCCACATATTATTAGTAACATAACTATTATTCCTAATATAATTAAAATTTTCCTTTTCATCCCAACCACCTTTTTCCTTTCTATTATTTAGACAATTTTTCTAGGTGTTTTAGTTGGTGTTTTAAGAAAAAATATAAAGTTATTAATAAAAATATAACAGATATTCCTAAAAATCCATACCCTATATATTGATTATAATAATTCTCTGGTTGCTCACTATAAATTGTATTCTCTTGAATAGTATTATTGTTATCTTGTATTATATTAGTAATTGTGTTGTTTGTATCGCCACGAAAATTTTCTTCTTTTGTACTACCACTATTAAAACTTTTATTTTCATCTTGAAAAGTATTTTTTTCTGATATAGTTGAATTTTTAGTATCATCTTGTACTGTTGGACTTTCCATTATTCTATCATATTGATTAATATTTCCCTTTTGTTTACCTGAAATTAATACTTTTACACCTATTACAAAAGAAACAATAAACATTGCAAGATTTCCTAAAATTGCTTTTAATGAATAGATAGCTTTATAATATCTCCATTTTACTGTCCCAACAGGTTCATTTAATAATATCTAAAAATATTTTTTCTAATTCTTTATCATCTATTTTCAAATTTCTCTTCCCTTTTATTTCTTTTTTGGCATAATACCACAAATTAGAGTAATTATCAACTACAGCATATTTAGTACCTCATAAAATAGATGTTAAAAACAATACCTTATTAACATATTCTTGTTTGCAATTTTTATTAAATTTATAAATATCTTTTAACTTTTTAGTCAAAATCGTTGTTGTATTTAATTTTTGTTCTCATCAAAATTTGTAGGGCTAGTAATTAAATATCTAGCCCTATATTTCATTGTTTATCATTTTTATTTTTTAGTAAATAAATTGCTAAACAACTTATTCCTATTCCTAACATAGTAATAGCATTATTCATATCAATTTGTTTCAATATAGAAGTAACTATTATGCAAATTCCCATTGCTAATCCGATGCCTATTAATACTATATTAACAATTTCATTAATTTTATTATCTTCCTTTTTAGATTGAGCATTTAATAATTCTTCTACTGTTGTACCTAAAATTTCTGCTAATTTTGGAATAGAATTAACATCAGGGCAAGATAAGTTTCTTTCCCATTTTGACACAGCTTTATCTGTTACATTCATTTTTTCTGCTAAATCATTTTGTGTCATTCCTTTTTCTTTTCTTAAAGAACTAATCATTTCTCCAATACTTTTATTTGACATATAAATCCCTCCTTTGTTAATTCTATTGTACTATTACTTTTTTACAAACTCAACCGACAGTTAGTTTATTTTAATAAACCTTTAGTTTATTTTTAGTTTATTACACAAATTACTCGTTATAATAGCATACTGCATAAATGAGAGTAATTAGCTATAACAACTATCTTATGTTATTAAAAATCTCTATCACATTCCTCGAATTCGATGCTTTTAAAATTTGGCACAAAAATAAAGTATATGTTCATATACCATATACTTTATTTTCTTTATCATTTTTCACTATTTCTACACCAAAATATTCAAGTGGCATAGCCCATTTAATGTTAAATTTTCTATTTTGTATACTAACTTTCTTCTTGTGATTTATGGCGACATCTTCAAAATGTTCTTTTTCACAGGTTATAAAGTATTCCTTTGGTTTTAAGCTTCTTCTTCGACTTCGAATTGTGAATTATACAATCCTGCATAGAATCCATTCTTAGCTAATAATTCCTCATGATTTCCTTGCTCTACAATATCACCATGATTCATAACCAAGATTAAATCCGCATTTTTTATTGTAGACAATCTATGGGCAATAATGAAACTTGTTCTACCCTTCATTAAATTATCCATAGCAGATTGGATTTGTTGCTCAGTTCTTGTATCTATAGAGCTTGTAGCCTCATCCAAAATTAATATTTTAGGATTTGCTAAAATAACCCTAGCAATAGTTAATAATTGTTTTTGACCTGCAGAAACATTACTTGTTTCCTCATTCAAAACAGATTTATAACCCTTTGGCAATGTTTTTATAAAATGATGAACATGTGCAGCCTTAGCAGCTTCTATAACTTCACTTTCTGTTGCATCCGGCTTTCCATATTTAATATTATCTTCAACAGTTCCACTAAATAACCATGTATCTTGTAAAACCATACCAAACATCTTTCTTAATTTTGACCTCTTAAAATCTTTAATGTTATGACCATCAACAGAAATTGAACCTTTATTTACATCATAGAATCTCATCAACAATTTAACCATAGTTGATTTACCTGCACCTGTAGGTCCAACAATTGCAATTTTCTGTCCATCTTTAACATTTGCACAAAAGTCATTAATAATTGTTTTATTTGGATCATATCCAAAGTTAACATGGTCGAAAACAACATTACCGTTTAACTTACTAGTATCTATATCACCTTTGGCTGTTTCTACTTCTTCTGGCTCTTCCAAGAAAGCAAAAACTCTTTCTGCAGCAGCAATCATAGATTGTAAAGTACCAGAGATTTGTGCTATTTGTGTTATAGGTTGTATAAATTGTCTATTATATTGAATGAAACTTTGTATATCACCAACAGCAATTTTACCTTGAACTGTTAAATAACCACCTAAAATAGCAACTGCAACATAACCAACATTTCCAATAAAGTTAGTTATTGGATGTATTAAACCAGATAGGAATTGTGACCTCCAAGCTGATCTATATAAAGCATCATTGGCTTCTTCAAATGTTTTTGTTACTTTTTCTTCACCATTAAACACTTTAACAATTGTATGACCACCATAAACTTCTTCTACTTGACCATTTACATGACCTAAATAATCTTGTTGAGCCTTAAAGTACTTTTGTGAATGTTTTACTATAAAAAAGCTTAAAAAGGCTGTTACAGGTAAAATAATTAATGAAACTAATGTCATCAACCAGTTTATAGAAAACATCATTATCAAAATACCAATAATTGTGCAGATAGAAGTTATAATTTGTGTTATGCTTTGGTTTAAGTTAAAAGAAACTGTATCTATATCGTTTGTGATAATTGACAAAACTTCACCATGAGTTTTCTTATCAAAATATTTCATTGGTAATTTATTAATTTTATGCACTAAATCCTTACGCATTTTGTAAGTTATTTTTTGTGTTACTGTAGTCATAGTAAATCCTTGTACTAAAGAAAATACAGAACTCAACACATATAATCCAAGTAGTGTAAGAAGTATTTGACCCATTTTTCCAAAATCTATTCCAGAACCACCGGATAATTTATTCATTAATCCATTAAAGATTTCTGTTGTAGCATTACCTAAAATTTTAGGTCCAATGATTGAAAATATGGTACTTCCAACAGCAAATAAAATAACTATAATAATTGGAATTTTATATTGTGCTAAATAAGTTTTTATTAATTTCTTTGTAGTACCTTTAAAATCTTTAGGTTTTTCTACTACTCTACCAGCTCTTCTACCGCCTCCCATTGGAGGTCTTACATTTTTATTCTCTGCCATTTTCCAATTCCTCCTTTGAAAGTTGTGATAAAGCTATTTGTCTATAAGTTTCACAAGATTCCATTAATTCCTCATGTGTTCCTTTTCCTACAATCTTACCTTCATCCAATACTATTATTTGGTCTGCATTCATAATTGTACTAATTCTTTGTGCAACTATAATTACAGTTTTACCCTTTGTACGTTTTGCAAGTTCTTCTCTTAATATTTTATCTGTCTTCATGTCAAGAGCAGAAAAACTATCATCAAATACAAATATTTCTGGGTCAATTGCAATAGCCCTAGCTATTGATAAACGTTGTTTTTGTCCACCAGAAACATTACCTCCACCTTGTGAAATTGGCTCTTGATATTTTAAAGGCTTTGTTTCGATAAACTCTTCTGCTTGAGCAATTTGTGCTGCTTCTATCATCTTCTCATCTGATATATTTTCATTACCATATTTTATGTTAGATTCTATTGTTCCAGAGAACAATATTCCTTTTTGTGGTACAAAACCTATTCTCTTTCTTAACTCTTTCTGGCTAACATCTTTTACATTTGTTCCATCTACCAATAATTCTCCACCAGTTACATCATATAATCTTGGAATCAAATTAACTATAGTAGATTTACCACTACCTGTACTACCTATTAATGCTGTAGTCTCTCCAGGTTTAGCTGTAAACGAAATATCAGAAATAACCTCAGTATCTGCATCTGGATAGTGGAATGAAACATCTTTAAATTCAACATATCCTTTTTTATCTTCTTTAAATGATTTTGTTTCTTTTTTATCCTTAATTTTAGGTTCTGTCTCTAATACTTCATTTATACGTTCAGCTGAAACAGTAGCACGTGGTAACATTATAGATACCATAGAAATCATTAAGAATGCCATAACAATTTGCATTGTATATTGGATAAATGCCATAACATCTCCAACTTGCATTATTCCATTATTAACATTATGTGCACCAACCCAAACTATAAGGACTGTTATACAGTTCATAACTAGCATTAAAGCAGGCATCATAATACTCATTGCTCTGTTAACAAAAACTTGAGTCTTCATCAAATTTTGGTTTGCATTGTCAAATCTATTCTCTTCTCTTTCCTCAGTATTAAAAGCACGAATAACTTGACTTCCACTTAAAATCTCACGAGAAACTAAGTTTAATTTATCAACTAATTTTTGTAATATCTTAAATTTAGGCATTGCTATAATCATTAATGCAAGAACAATTATAATAAGACATACAACAGCCAAACCTATTATCCAAGCCATTGATGCATCATTATTAAATAATACTCTTATAAATCCACCTATTGCTATAATTGGTGCATATACAACAACTCTAAATAAAATTGTTAAAAGCATTTGAATTTGCTGTATATCATTGGTTGTACGTGTAATTAATGATGCTGTAGAAAATCCATTAAACTCTTGTGTAGAGAAACTTAAGACTTTCTTGAACACTTTTTCTCTTAAAGTTTTACCAAGTTTAGCAGCAACCCTTGATGATAATAACATTATTGTAATAGCACTAGCCATAGCAATTAATGCAATTCCTAGCATTTGTAAACCAGAAATTAAAATAAACGTATTTTGTATACTATCTGTGTTTGCTCCCAAATATTGATATTGTATTTTTACTTCTTGTATTGCAGCTTGTTCCTGCATAGATTCAGATAAATTAGATACCATTTTATCTAACATATTTGGTAATTCTTGCTCTAAGCTATTTGCAAATTCTAATTTTTGCTCCTCTGGCATCATATTTATTATTTGCAATAAAGACATATTTGCCATTACAGATTTTTGTGTTTCAGGCAAATTCTCTAACATAGAATTCTTCATTTGATTTGCAGATTCTTCATTAGATGTAATTAATTTTACCAATAAAGATTTTAATAAGTTATGATTTAATTTACCCTTTTCAACATTACCAATATCCTTTAATTTATATGTATTTCCATCTTCAGATAATTCGTATGCATTCATAACCTCATCTTTATTTTCAGCAAAGCTTAGTAATAAATCCATATCATCTTTACTAGCTTGCTCCGGTGAATTTAAAGAAGAAAGTGCAAGTAATGGTTTAGAAATAGTTTTATTTAAATCATTTAATTCTTCTTCTTTTAAATCTTTAATTAGATATACTTCCTGGTTAGCAACCTCTGGATATTTCTTAACATATTTGTTATATTCTTTACTATCTTTAGAAATCAATTCATAACTATTTAGAATTTTATCATCATCATTAGTAAATTCTAAAAGGTCATCCATTTGGCTCTTCGCAATAACCTCAGGTGAAGCATTTTCAATTCCACCTTGTTGAATACCCACATTTACAATCCTAGAAGTATATGTTGGTAAAGCTAAATCTGTTGCAGCTTGAACACATAAAAGTAAAATAATAACAACAACAGAAATAGCAGATTGTTTTAAGTTCTTCAATACTTTTAACATTACTTTTTCTCTCCTTTTTGAACTTTAGGGACGGACCTTAAAGTTCACTTGATTTACATAATCTTCATGAACTCTAATGAGCTTTAAGTATAGTCCTTTTATGTTCACTTAATTTACATAATCTTAACAAACTCTAATGAGCTTTAGGCATAGTCTTTTTATTCTCACTTGATTCACATAATCTTAATTGTCCCCTAATTTAATTTTGTTTCATAATTCCATTTTTTACAAATTCAATTTCTTTTAAGAAATCATTTCTAGCTTCATTGCTATCCTTGTATTTAAGTGAAGCTACAATTCTTTTTCTTGTAATTGTAAATAATATATCTATAACCAATCTAAATTCTTCCTCATTCTTAACATTTAGAAATTCTTTGTTTTTATCATACAAATTATAAAAAGTCTCCTCCACTTTATTATTCATTTCAGACTTTTTAATAAACATTAAATTATCACTTGTTTTAACATTCTCAAAAATCTTTTTAAAAAATTTATTATTTTTTCTAATTTTTCCAATTCGTATAAATTGGTCATAAATATTAATGCATATATTTATGATGTTTCCATTTTCTTTCTCTATCATTTTGTTGAGTTTATTTTCCATATTACCCATTTTAAGTTTCATCATATAGTCAAACAAATCTTCTTTATCTTCAAAATATTGATAAAAACTTCCTCTTGCGATTCCGGCTTCTTCTACAATATTTTTTATAGAAACCTGTTCTATGGGAACTCTAGCAAATTCTTTGTTTGCTGCTTTTAATATCTTATTTTTCTTTTCTTGTGATAGATTTAAAAAAGTTTTTGATGGCATTTTTTCCTCCTTCCTTTAGTATTATATTTTGCTGTGCTTAAGTCTGTTATAATTTGGTTTGAATTTTAAAATTCTAAGCTTTTTACATGTATGTAAAATGTTTTCTCAATCCACAATAATTGCATTTATATTCTTTTACATATATGTAAAAATATTAGATAATGTTTGATTTTAGGGCACATCAAAATGACACTGTATCATATATTATATATGACACAGTGTCACATGTCAACATAAGTTTTGTGAATTTTTTGTGAACATTCTTTCTTTAGATTAAATACCTAATCTTCCATTTCTTATGCACTAAATATTAAAATATATTTTTATTTTTTCAAAAAAGCATTTAAATAAATTTTTAAAAAATTCAATTTTAATATTTTTGGCTTTATGTTAACAAAATGAACTTTAAGGTCCGTCCCTAAAGTTCAAAAACATACTCTTTAAATTTATCTCCTCTTTCTTCAAAATTTTTAAAGAAGCCATAACTTGCTGCAGCTGGAGATAATAAGCATATCGTATTTTTCTTTGTAACTTCTTTTGCTTTTTTTACTGCCTCTTCTAAGTCCTCTACTAAATAGCAATTTTTCTTATTATCACTTTTATTATTATTTTGATTCTTCTTATCATTTTGAAGTTCGTTTTTATTTTGAAGTTCAGAAAAAATTCTTTTTCCTGTATCGTACATCAAAATAATATTTTCTAAACTTTCTTGTTGCAAAATAAAGTCTTCTAAGTTTGAATAGTCTATCTTTCTATCCATTCCGCCTAAAATTAATGTATTTACATTCTTTAGCGCTTTTAGAGCCTCAATGGTTGTTTCACCAATTGTAGAAACGGAATCATCATAATATAAAACATCATCCTTTGTTGTTACATATTCTAATCTATGTGGTAGGCCTTTAAATTGCTTTAAGGCTGATTTAAAATCTTCATTTGATATTTTATATATCTCTCTACAAATATAATAGGAAATCGCAATATCAAAAAGATTGTGCTCACCTATTAAATGTGTATCATCTTTATGAATTTCTATCTTATCATTATTAATTGTAATCGTTCTACCATCAATATAATCATTTATGCATATATTATTTTTAGTTTTACTATTAATATATGGTTTACAATTCTCACCAAAAATAAATATATCATCTGGCTTTTGAAATTTATTTATATTAAGTTTTGCTTTAATATAATTTTCAAAAGTTTTGTAATGGTCTAAATGTTCTTGATAAAAATTTAAAATAACTGCAATATGTGGAGAATACTTTACAAACTCCAATTGATGACAACTAAGTTCAAAAACAATATTTGTATTCTCATCTATTTCATTTATAGCATTAAAGCATGGAATACCTATATTCCCTACTAATACCGTATTGGGGAAATATTTTTTTAAAATAGTATAAGTAAGAGTTGTCGTTGTACTTTTACCCTTAGTTCCTGTTATACCAATTATTTGTTTAGATAAAATCTTTATAAACTCCTCTGTTTGTGAAGTAAGCTTTTCTTTATTTACATTATCATCTACAACAATTCCAGGACTCTTAAAAATTAAATCATATTCATTCAATTCATTTACATCATTTAATTTTTTTATACCATCAATATCTATATCTCTCGTATCCAATATAGCTAATTCTTTACATTTAATATTATTATTTTGTATAAATTGTAATGTTGATGTTCCTTCTTTTCCAAATCCCCAAATTGCAATCTTCTTATCCTGTAAATCTGCTTTAAACTTATTTAATATTGATTCTTTCATATTATCTCACTTTCCTTCAACATTTTTATATAATGTTCTGGAACATTATTTTCTGCATTGTAAAATGTGTTATATGTATTTTCGTTATTTTTATATTCCTCATATTTTTTAGTAGTTTTATAATACTTATATAATAAAGGCAATTCTTCATGATTTGTTTCGCATTTTTTTATAGTCTCACAAATTGCTGTATTTACTTCATCTCTAGAGCCAACACACTCAAATGGTTTGTTTCTTTGTATTCCACAAAGCATTTCCATTGTATTTTTCAAATTTTCTTTTTCAAGCAAATCTTCTCCAAAAATATCCACCATATCTTTCCTTGATACAAATGGAGATAAAATTATATACACAAATAAGCATTTTGGACAATTAGCACACCATTTATTCTCTTTACTGCCTACATTACAACTTTTAAAAATCTTATAAAATTTAGGTAATTTTGCAAAATGTTTTGCTATTTGATACTCACTAATAGGTCTTAACAAACTAAAATAATGTATATCATCAAAAATATATTTTTGTACATAATTATTAAAGTCTTTTTCAAATTCATAGCTTTTTGAATATTGATGATTTACTTCTTCCTCATATATTGTAGATTCGTTTGCACTTGCTTCGTTTGATAGTACTATGTATTTCTTCTTATTTAAATATGCTACAATCAAACTAGAAAATGCAACGATTGATGAAAATGGCGTATGTCCATTTAAGAACCCTTCTTTGTTAAGTTCTAGCATGTTTTTATCTAAAGTTCTTTTTACATTGCAAATTTGATTCTCTCCATATCCTGCAGTTTCAGCTGTTTCAGTTGTTGCACCTCTAGGATTTATAATATAGCACAAATTATCTTTAAAATCCTTTTTTATAACATCCAATGTTACTATTGAATCTTTTCCTCCACCAATTGGAACTAAAGCACCTTTAAATTCTTCATTCAAATCCGTTTTTAATAGTACTTTAGTACCAGTGGACATGCTCATAAAATCTTCCATATTTGTTTTAATATTATTTTTATAAAAGAATTCTCCCAATCCAAAGAAATATAATTTTTTCCACCAATCAATTTGTTCTTGTGTAAGTTTAATATTATTTATAGTAACATTTGGTGAACAAGTTATTTTCCAATAACTAACAAGCTCTGTCATCCCCAAACTGAAAACTAAATTCTCCAATAATTCTTTATTTGGTTTAATATTATTTTTCTTTGGAATAACCCAAGTTGGATTGAATTTTGAAAGTCCTTTTATTTCGAATTCAAAGCTTAATTTATATTCATTCTCATTTTCTTCTATTTTATACCAGTTATATGAAAAATCTGGATATTTTTCTCTTAATTGTAAAAAAGTCATTTTTATCTCCTAACCGGGATTTTGAGCTGTGTCCTATCTTGTTAAATATTTTAATTTAATGACACCCTCATGCCCTTATTTATAATGGTCATTTTTCTTAAGATATTATATTGTAACTTTCAATCAAAAGCAACATTGAATTTCTTAAATTACACAAGTTTAATAAATTTATTCTTCCCAAATTGTAATATATTTTGATTTGGTTTTAACTTAAAATTAATATCTTCCACAGTATTTCCATCTAATTTTACACCATTTCCAGTAATCATTCTTTTAGCTTCGCTCTTTGAACTTGCAAAACCCACTTTTACAAGTAAATCACAAATATTTATTTCTTCATTATTAGATAACTTAAAAGTTTTAATATTTTCTGGGACTCCACCTTTTGCAATTTGATTATATCTTTCTTCTGCCATTTTTATTTTATCTGTTCCATGATACATTGATATAATTTCTTCTGCATATCTTTTATGTGCTTTTACAATATCTTCTTTTATTAATTCTTCTGCCTCTTTTATATCAACATCGGTTGTTAATCTATAGTAATCCATCAAAACATCATCCGGAATCTTCATAGCCTTTTCATACATTACTTCTGGAGCTTCATCAATACCAATATAGTTATCCAAGGATTTACTCATCTTTTCTTTTCCATCAAGCCCAACTAAAAGTGGAAATGTTAATACAACCTGTCTTTCTTGACCATAATCTTTTTGCAATTCTCTTCCTACTAAAAGATTGAAAGTTTGGTCAGTTCCACCTATTTCTATATCTGCATGCAATGCAACAGAATCATATCCTTGCATTAATGGATATAATAACTCATGCATAGAAAGTGGCAAATTGTTTTCATATCTATTTTTAAAATCATCTCTTTCTAAAATCCTTGCAACTGTATATTTACTCGTAAGTTTAATAACATCTTCAAAATTCATTTTAGAAAGCCATTCTGAGTTGTAAGCAATTTTTGTTTTATCTTTATCCAAAATTTTTGTAACCTGCTTAAAATATGTCTCTCCCGCTTTTCTTGTTTGCTCAAATGTTAGAGCTGGTCTAGTTTTACTCTTTCCGGATGGGTCACCTATCATTCCTGTAAAATCACCTATTACAAATACTACTTCATGTCCCATTTCTTGGAAGGTTTTTAGAGCTCTTAGCACAACTGTATGACCTAAATGCAAATCCGGTCTTGATGGGTCTGCTCCAAGTTTTATTGTAAGTTTTCTCCCACTATCTAATTTTTGTTTTAACTCTTCTTCAGAAAATATATCTACTGCTTTTCTTTTAATTAATTCTAATTTATCCATAAAAAATCCTTTCCTTTCTCACTTTACTCTAAAGGTACACATATTAATCCATTGGATTCAAGCATCCCCCCATAAATTCAAAAAGCACATCATCCTTAAAGGACGATGTGCATCGTGGTACCACCTTTATTTACAATTAAATAATTGCCTCATTAAGCTTTTCGTAGCTACACGTTAATTACTATAAGAATTGTAATTCGTAATCTATTTTCTAGCAATTTCCACCAAACATTGCTTCTCTATTAGTTACAATAAATTACTACTGAGTTTCTTTTTAAAACATAATTAAATTCAATTTGCTATATTATACTTGATTTAATTCGTATTTTCAAGTATTAGTTAATATTCTTTAGCATTACTTTTTATGTAGACTTTATGAACTTTTAAGGACCGTCCCTAAAGTTCATAAAATCTCTATAAAAATTTCTTTAGTTGTTCTACATTATTTTCTTGGAATGTTACGAAGTTGTTTAATAAATCTCTAACATCTTTAGAAGCTTGTGTTGCCTCATTATTCATTAGTTTTCTTCCTTCTATTATTCCCATTGTTGTACCTTCAATCATCATTTCAGCTATGTGTGATGGACTTTTATCACTTAATGTATTCATTTGAACTCCTGTCCATCCCATTATAGTATTCATAACGTTTTTGTCTTCCGGTATTTCTCCATAGTTTTCATATAATTTGTTTACTCTATCCATAACTTGACCATATTGCGTATATTGAAAACTTAAATTGTCTTTCAATTTATTGTCATATAATTTTTCTGCAACAAATGATATTGAATCCATTCCCATTTTTGTTGCTTTATGAATTTCTTTTAATATTTTTAAATTGTTCTCTTCCATATTTCGACCTCCTTTGTTCATTATTTCCAAAGGCTGTTGAAATATACATTTTTTTAGAGTTAAGAATTAATAAATTTTCTTTTAATGATAATTATGTAAACTTAATGAACTTTAAGGTCCGTCCCCAAAGTTCAGATGTTTCGATTTAAGATATATTTTTCTGTGAATTCTTCATTTAAAATATCCATACTTACTCTATCATAATATTTTCCATCTAAGAATTCACTTTTTCTTCTTCTGCCTATTTCTTTAAAACCACATTTTTTATAACAAGCAATTGCTCTATCATTAAATTCCATTACATCTAAATTGATATTATTTAAGTTTAAATAATTAAAACCGTAATCTAGGATTAATCGTATTGCTTCTGTTCCATAACCTTTTTCTCTTTCTTCTCTATCTCCTATAAATATTCCAAGTGTAGCTCTTCTATTTGTATGGTCTATATTTTCTAATGAGATTGAGCCAATTAATTTATCTTCATTTAATGTTACAATATTAAATGTTGCTTCATCTGCTATATGCTTTTCTAAAAATTCTTTTTCTTTTTCTATTGTCATTATTTGATTACTTCTTCCTAAGTAATCAGTCGTTTCAAAATCATTTATCCAGTTTGTATATTGTTCTGCATCATCCACTGTTCTTGGTGATAAGTATATGTTTTTTCCTACCAATTTTTTATAGTACATTTTCATCATCCTCTCATATTTTTATATATTCTTTAATTCTTTATAATATTTATTTGTAAAATTAATTAAATTTTGTATGCTATCTTTCTCTTTTGCTTTTTTCATAATCATATTTGCTGTTTCGTAAGCCATATTGTATTCTTCTTTGCTTACTTCTTTCCTATTATATGCATCTCTGTTCATCATCAACTTTCCATTCTTCTCTAACTTTTTTAACAGTTAATAATGAAATATTACCTTTAAAATCTTCATTATCAAATTTTTTATTTTTAAAATCCTTTTCTAAAATATCATTTGATTTGTTTCTTCCATCAGCATATCTTCTTTTTAATGTTAAATTAATTTTCTTTTTATTTTTCTCAAATTTATCTTTCAAAATACTCACCCCCATCACAATGTTATTTTCTTAATTTATGCATTAAATTTTATAAATTGAATTTATCTTTTATCATTTTTGCGGTGTCTTCTGCAGAAATATTTGTGTTATCTATTCTTAAATAATTTTTATATTTGATTTCTCCTTTATTTGAATTAAACCTATGTATTTGCATTGAACTTAACAATTCTTTTTCACTAAAATCTAAATCTCTTTTTGTAGGCTTATTTTTTAGTCTATTTTCTGTCTTATTTCTCTTTAATCTTTCTTCTAAAGTACTTTCTAATTCTACTATGTAAAATTCACCATTTTCTTTTTCAAACATATTTTTTACTTTTCTTACCCATTCCCAATCTTCTTGCTTCTCAAATTCCCATAATAGAGTAAATATCATTCCTTTTAAATCACTTTTTGCAACTTCTTCGAAAATTGCAAACCTAAATAAATCTGTTAATTTTCTTCTTTGCTCCGACTTAAACGGAAAAAACCTTAGTGGTAAATCTATTGTTTCGTGATTATGCATAAATTTTAAATTAGTAATTTTAGCTAATTCTTGCCCAACTGTCATTTTTCCTACAGCCTGCGGTCCACAAATTAGTACAAATTTTGCCATAAAAATCTCCCCCCTTTATTTATATGTTTATTTTCATTGGTAAGAAAGTTATTCTGTCTATATTATTTTTACTCAATTTATATAAAAAAAGCCCTACAAAGAAATCTTTTAAGACTCCTTTGTAAGACTTTGATTATACTTAATATTTTAACTTAAATTTATTCTAATCTTACATAGTGTAAGTAATTTTTCACTAGTCCTTTTTTAAAAAATTTTGGAAGTGACTGATTACTCTTTACCGCTCGTGCCTATAGCTCTTAGGTAAACTCCTAAAATATGCTTATATTTTACCATCTGTGTTAAATTACGTCAACTGCTTTATACAACTTTTTTTACAATATACGCATATTCTTACTAATCTTCTTCTATATAAAATGTATAAAACTCATCTATTGGCTCTGATGTTTTTATTTTAATATCCTGTATTTCACCTTTTTCTAAATCATTTATTGTATACTTATATTTTATAATTTTCTGATTTTTTTCATCTCTAAATATTATTTGGACTGGTTTTGATTCAAATTTTTCATTTAATGTATTTTTTAATTGTGCAGTAAAAATATATATTCCATTTTGTTTTTCAATACGAATATTTTTAAGTTCCATTCCAAAAACATCTTTTTCTCCTAATAAAGGATCTTCTACTTTATTTGAATTTTTATATATAAAAAACACAACTGCTCCTACTATTGCAACTAAAACTATAAAAAGCAATATTACTTTATTTATTTTAATATTTCTTTTATTTTTTATTTTGCTTTTACTTACCTTTTGTTTCATTCTCTTTGCTTTCATTATATTCCCCTTTTTAGCAAAACATAAATTTATTATATATTTAATTATTTAAAAAGCTAAGCCCTGCAATAGTTTAACTATCACAGGACTTAAATATCTTTAAATTATTCTACAGTATATACTTCCATATTAATTGTAGCTCCCGCCTTTACATTGTTATCAATTAAGAATTGTTTTAAATTAAATGTATTATTTGATGAATTATAATATGCTTTTTCTGTCTTATCTTTAGCATTCTTAAATTCTTCAAAATTATCATATTTTACAATTGTAGTAGAAGTATCTGTTTGTATTGCACTTCCAGTGTAGAATGTAATTACTGAATTATCTGCAAAAGAAATATCGTTTAATGATACCCATCCTTCATTACTTGTTGTTGCCCTAATTGGTTCTGGATTTCTTTCAGTATCTCCTTTTATTGCTGTAAAAGCATTGTTTAATGATGTTGTATCAGTTGCTGTATAATATTTTGTCATATGACCTTTTAATAAATCTTTAAATGTTTTTGCATCTTCAGTAAATCCAATTGCATATAATTTAGAATTTACTTCTTTATTATCATTATCCTTTACAGAATTTTTCATAACTTCTTCTGCATATTTAGCAATATCTGATTTTTCACCTTTGTTATTTTCTCCATCAGTAATTACTATTAAATCCGTTGGAATATTTTTCTCAGTTTGTGATGAAACTAATTTTTCTCCCTCTTTTAATCCAATAGGAATATTAGTTCCTGAACCTAAACCACATTTTTTACCATCATAAAATCCTATGTCATCAAGGAATGATAAAACATCAACATCTATGTCATATGTTCCATCTTTATTTTCTTTAAATGGTGTTTGGTCATCACGATCTTTACCATGATCCTCTAAGAAATCTAACATCTCATCTGGGTCTTCTTTGCAACTTAGTCCAAAATCAACTGCTGCTTTATATTGGTCAAATGTAAATACATTTTTATAAAGATCTTTTGCTGTTTCAGCGTTAGTTATAAATCCATCACTATCTAAAAGTATATCTTTACTATCTAAAACTATATCTTTACAGAATCCTACAATTGCAACAGATTTTTTATTTCCAGGATTCTCTCCTAAATATGAATCTATAAAGCTATCTAATGCTGTTTTTAATTTAAACCATCTTGTATTTTCATATCCTGCTCTGTAGTTAATACTTCCATCAGCATTTAATGGTGCATATGCTAATCTGTCAGTATTATCTGTTTCAACACCTGCAGCTAAACTTAATGTCATATCTACTACTATAACAACACTTTGTTTACCTAATTCTGTTTTTGTTTCATAAATATTTAAAGCTTTTTTAATTGGATTTTCTATTTTTTCTGAAGTTTTATCTTCATTGGCTATTGATGCTTGATTTTTTACTGTTGTTGCTATTGCTGAATTTTGTACTTCAACAGTAAATGTTATTACTACATTTCCATTACCAGGTACTGTTAATTCTAACTCTCCGTTTGACATAGTCTCAATTTGTTCTGGACTTAATTTTGTAGGATTATTAGTTCCTGATTTTGATGTTTTTACTGTTACATCACTAACTAAAGTTGTACCAGTTGGAACACTTTCTTTAACTTTTGCTGTTCCTTCTACAGGTGAACTATTTGTTAATGTTACTGTATATTTTATTTTATCTCCTGGTTCTAGTTCTTTATTTCCTTTGTCTGATTTTTTACTAATTGATATATTAGCTTTCATTGTTGCAGTAATTTCTGCTCTTGCTTCATCTTTTACATCTTTGTAACTATTATTTGGATCATTTGAACTTGGATCAAAAGCATCTCCGTATAGGTTTGTTATATTTTCAATGTTTAATTCTTCTGCACCTGTATTGTCCTTACTCATACTTCCAATTTCATATGTTACAACAACTTCTACTGTTTCTCCTGGTGCTAATTCATAAGTATCACTATTTAATAAGTTCTCTTCTACTGTTATGTTTTTATTAACTGGAATACTATCTTTTTGTGTTGAGAATTTTATTGATTCTACATATACATCTCTATTATCTGTTAATTTCAAATTACTAATTGTTGTAGTTCCTTTATTTTCAGCTGTTATTTTATATGTTATAGTTTCGCCCTTATTTGCTTTGTCAGAATATGTATTAACTATTGTTGTTGAATCTACTATAGTTTGTGTTGGGTTAGATACATCTCTTCCTTCAACAGACATAATTTTCTTTGTTAACTCGTGGTCAAATTTTACATTTGTATTAACAGTTGATGTACTTGATTCTGGATCTGTTTCATCAGAATCTATTGTTGCTTTATTAGAGAATTCTGATACATCAGCAATATCAGCTTGACCTAATGTATATGATACTGTAAAGATATATCCTTCTCCAACATCTAATGTTGTTTTATTAACTGCTGCTAATAATAAATTAGTATTTGCTGTTGTTGGAATATTAACTTCAGTCTTATTTCCTTTAGTTCCATTTTTAATAGGTGTTACTCCTATAATTGTTACTGCTTTGTCATCAGTTACTGTAACATTATTTAATTTTGTATTTCCATCATTATTTACTCTTATATTGTAAATAATAGTATCACCTAAACTAGCATTTAATTTATAAGTTTTTTCTATTTCATTTTCATCTAAATCTGGTTGTGGAATTTCTGTGTCTATTGTATTGGGATTTTCTGAACCTACTTGCTTAATTCCTACAACTGTTTTATCTATACTTGTTTCTTTTAAATCAGCTTTATTTACAATTTCGTATCCATTATCAGTTTTATTATATGTTGGTGGATAATTGTAATTTGGAATTAGCTCTTCTTCAACAGTATAATCTATAATTTTTCCAGTTGAATCATATTTATTTAAATCTCTAAAAGTATATGTCCAACCTTCACTAGCCTTTATAGAAACATCTTTTTGTACTATTTTACCATTAGCTTTTAAGTTTACTTTAATAGCACCACTTTTAGGTCTAGTCTTAAAATTGTTATCCATATCATCCCAAGTCTTTGTAACTGTAAGTTCTGTTTTATCTTGCACTGTTGATGGGTCAAATGTATTTACAAATTGTCCTTCTTCATTTTCTGTTTTTGTATAATGATTAAATGCTGCTTCTTCTTCTGCTATTGCTGATTCTTCTGCATTATATTTAATTAAATTTCCTTCTTCATCATATTTCTTTAAGCCTGTGAATTTTCCTGTATAGTTATTTGCTTCATTTAATGTTATTGGTTCTACATTTGTTCCTTCCAATGTTACAACTACTCCTGTTATTGCATATGCTTTTGCTGCATCACTATTATTTGTAACGATATCTTTATGTACAGGAAGTTCTGTTGTTTCATCTTGTACAGTTGATGGGTCAAATGTGTTTACAAATTGTCCTTCTCCTTTTGATTCATCTTGTTTATAATGTTTAAATTCTTCTTCTTCTCCTTTTATTGCTGATTCTTCTGCTGTATATGTAATTTCATTTCCTTGTGCATCATATTTAGCTAAATCTTTAAATTCATATGCATAATTATTATCTTTATTTAATGTTACATCTTGTGTTGAACCATCTGTTCCCTTTAATGTTACAACTGCTCCACTTATTGGATATGCTTTTGCTGCATCACTATCTCCTGCTTGTATCTCTTTTGATACTGGTACAGATACAGTTGCTTCATCTACTTTTGTTATAACTTCATTACTTGTTTTACCATTTGCAATAGCTGAGTTCTTTATTTCTGTATTTGGTGCAACAGTAGTTTTAACTTTTACAGAAAATTTAATTTCTACATATGCGTTTGGTTCAATATCAACATTCCATTTTACAATGTTTCCTTCAACCATTTTTGGTTCAGTTTCATATTGAATAGAATTTAAATCTACTTCTTCTGGTAAAACATCTTTAACTTCTATTCCTTCTAATTTTTTATCTGTTTTATTTGTAACCTTTATTGTATAGTTTATTGTTTCACCTTGTGCTACTTCTTCATTTCCTGATTTTTCTACATCAACAATATCATTAGTTGTTGGATTTGCAGAAGCTAATAATGCACTAATGCTCATTGGCTCCCACCAAACATTATGATCCTCTGAAACCTTTCTTTCAGGTATATTAACTATATCAGTTCTTGTGATTGTTGATTCTTGAATATTTTCTGTAGATGTAGTAGTTCCATTTGAACTATTTGTACCTACATTTGAGCTAGAACCATTTGTATTTGATGTTCCAGCATTAGTTGTTCCTGCTGTTCCTGTACTTGTTGTAGTTCCTTGTGTTCCAGCATTTTGTGTTGTTCCTTCATTAGTTGTTTGTTGATTAGCATTAGAAGCTATCTCACCTAATGTATTTGTACCACTTGGTGTAGAAGATTCTTGTGCACTTTGAGTCTCTTGATTTGGTTCTTCAGATGTCTTTGTTTCTGAATTTTCATTTTGACCTACAGTTTGTTCTGATTCCATTCCAGCAGCTTCTGTTGAACCTTTATCTCTTAAAAAGACTGCAACAGCAACAATAGCAACTATTAAAAGAACTGCTAATATAGCAACTGTAATAATTGTCGCTTTCTTACTTGGCTTTGCCATCAAAAACTCCTCCTTCTATATCATTTCTTTGGCTTTTAATATTAATCTTTCTCTATTACCATTTGTACAAGTAATTAGAGTAACCTCTCTAATTGTTTTATCCTTTGTTTCCAATATTGTTACATCGTTTGGATCTGTTTTAAAAATATCATATATTTGATATTGAATTGTTTGATTATTTAAATCTGTTAATTCAACTATATCTCCTACTTTTAAATTCTTGGTTTTACCAAACATTGTTCCATTATAATTATTGTGGCCTGCAAGTGATAAGTTACCATATCCATTAACTTCTCCGCCCCAATATTTAATTATTGCAAGTTTCATTGGAGCCTTTGCTTCCTCCGGATTAGAAATTTCCATATCTAAAATAGGATATTCTAGATTGATTGCCGGAATTTTTATTAAACCTATTACTTTGTAGCCATTTAATGTTAATTCTTGTTTTTGACTATTATCTATACTTGAAAAATTTTCTACAACCTCTTGATTTTTCTTTTCATTTTCATTGCTCTTCATTTCTTTTATAAGAATTAGAGCTATAACAAATATAATTAAAATGATTAAAATACAAAAGATTATTTTATAAATTCTATTTTTCATTATTTATCTGCCTTTTTATTTGCTTTTCTCATTCTTACATAAACAAATATTGCCATAATTATTAATGCTGCTAAAATAACGAATAATGCAATACTGTCACCTGTTATAGGTAATTTTGAAGTTTCTTGTTTTTTAACTTCTTGAGTACTAGCTGGTATTACAGTTTCTGTATTTGTAAACTCTGTATTCATAAATTTTGCATCATATGTTGTTGTTCCATCTGTTGCAACCTTTTTTAATAATACAACATAGTTCTCATTATTTTCATAATCTTCATTTTGTAATATTTGCATATTCTCTACTGCTTTCCAACTATTCTCTGCATTAGCATTATCTAATAATGCTTGATATTGATTGTAAAATTCGTTAGCTAGCTGTATTCTATCGCATACAGTTTTATCATTCATATTTAGTTCATTAGCTAAATTTTGAAGATTAGTATATCCATCTGCTGGTAATTTAACCATAACATATGAATATGTTGCAGTTTGGTCATCTGTAATTTTTAAACCTCCAACTGTATATGTATATTTAACTTCATTTACAGTTTCCTCTCTAGAGTTAGAATCTGTTATAACTTCTGTTGCAATTCTTTTAGTTGTATTTTCAACTAAGCTCATTTGTTCTTGTGTAAACATATTGTTTACATCTGCATTAATTTGAATTGTATTTGCTACATCTTCACCATTTTTCTTTACATATAAATAACCATTTTGACTTAATTCTTCTGGTGTAACTACTGCTACATAATTTGCTTCTTCACTATTTTCACTATCTAGCACTGATTTTTTATATGTTAATTCTCCTTCAGTTGCTCCCTCTTTATTTGATAAAGCATAAGCAAAATCATTCTTTTCTAATCCATTTACATAAATAACAATATTACCATTTGTAGCTTTAACTAATTGTATGTCTTCATTAGCAGCAAATACTTTGCTTAAAGGCATTAATGTTACAATTGTTAATAATGCAATTAGTAAAATGGCTAGCTTTTTAGTAAAGCTTTTCATACTTTCCCCCTCCTTAATTTTGTTAGAAGATAAAAATTTTGTAAAAAAATATAAACCTAAGATTTCTTTACATTAATTGCTATTAAAATCTTAAGTTTATCATATTAAAGTGCATGGCAAAATATGTGACAAAAATAATATTTGCCATTTGAATTAATTCCAATATTATATTTACTTACGGAATTAATACCTTTGCTTACTTTTTCCATTTTTAACCCCTCTTTTTATCTTTAACTCCAACTATATTCTCATTTATGTATAAAATAAAAACCGAAACTATTATATACCAAATTTTCCAATTTGTAAACAATTTTCTAAATTTTTCTTACGGATAAGGGAGTTTTAGCAGGTATACATAATGTTGAAATGTACAAATTTTAGGCATTTGTTCATTATTTCTATACTAAAAATTTTTTAATGTAAAGTCAAAGAAAAAATATGAGACTACAAGTTAATGTAGTCCCATAATCTTTTTTAATTCATGTCCACTAAAGTGAGTTCACTCCAGACTATTCTAAGTTGTTTTTTATAAATCTTTTTATTTTACCAATTGAATTGTCCAATTTTGTAAACCTTATCTTTATATTTTTGCATTGCTAATTCTATAATTGGATTATTTGTGTTTCTATCTTCTAGAGCTATACATAAATTATAAGTTGTATTACTTTCTAAATTGCTAGTATCTAGTTGTAAATTTACATTTTGAGCAACATTATCTGGTAATATTGTTCCAGGATTAAAGTTTGTTGCTACAGATTTAGATATCATATTACCATTATTATCATAAATATATATTGCTAATTGAGTATCCGTATATATTGGTGCTGTTCCATCATTTTTTAAATTTAAAGATACATTTAACTTATTAGAATTTTGCCTTTTAATTGTAGCTCTCTCAACATATAATCTATGTCCTAATACTTTTAATATTTCATCCATTTGCTTTTTATAGTTAGCACCATCTTCTTCATCTATTATTACTTTTGGTCCAATAAAAGATTGATGACTTTGTTTTAATAAAAAGATTGTCATATCTAAATGATCCTTTAGGAAATATGCATTACTATATGAAGATGCAAATTCTCCCCCTATAGGCATTGTTTTCCATTTATTTATATTATTAGCCATCTTTTCATTTTCGGTTTGTTCCCACACTTCAGTTCCTTGCATACCTTCAAACCAATAATTTGTTTCATTCTGATCACCTGTCATATCATTATATAAACCAAAATTATATTTTTCCGTTTCTTTTAAAGAGTATCTCATCAAAAACTTAGATTTTTTAAAATTTAAAACATATGGCTCTACATACTTTTCTCTTATATCATAATCTGGCATTCCTTTAAGTCCTTCATCTTTGTTTACATGCCATTCACCCCAATGTCCTAAACTTCCTAATTCAACATATACAAAGAAATCATCATCTCCATATCTTTGTGTAAATGCCTCAATAGCTTTTTTATGATAATCTATTAATTTTTGATTGTTATAATTTGGAGAAAATCCTTTTCCATAACTAGTATTATACCAAGTTCCATCACCATCAATTTCGTTATATAGCCAATCAGGAATATCTTTATGTGATTCAGTTGATGGATAATCCATATAAAATCTAAATACCGCTTGTCTTCCTTGCTGTTTATATTCGTTTATATGATTTTTATTTTCGAAACCTTCGTAATCATAAACTCCTTTTCTTGGTTCCCACTCAGCCCATGATAAATCTATATATACTAATTTCGTATTTAATTGTAATGTACTTTCGCTTTTTGCCCATGGTGCTAATCCTACTCCCGGATTATTAAGAATATCATCCGTTTCTTGAGGTAAATATGTTTGTGTTGACACTCTTTCTCCTTTAAAGACATTAACTGCAAGTACGCAAACTAATATAACAATTGTTCCTATACTAGCTATTCGATTAATTATTTTATTTTTATTTATTTTTCTTACTTTTAAAGAAGCTCTTTCTATTAACACAAAAAGTCTATTTTTCGTTTCCTTCTCTTTTTGATTTAACACATTAAATTCCAAATCATTTAAATAATTCTCTAATCTTTTATCGCCTACAATTGCCATTAAAGCTCCACCAAATAACACTCCTACACCTAAGAATGAAATATCTAAAAATAGAGTTAAGATTGTTACTACAGTTGTTACTAACAAGAAGACAACAGAAGTAACAAAAGCTCCTTTATTATCTGAAAAATAAAGCTGTAATTGTAATATTACATTTCCTATTGCCTGTAATGAATAACCCGCACATAAAACCTTAAAAGTCTCTATCATAGTTTTGCTCATACCAATATTAATATCTGACAATATCTTACTAATTACTATTATAAATAATATTGTTGTTACAATTTGCCTAATAATTAAGTTTCTTAATTCAACTTTTAATGTTAATACCATTTCTTGTTTTGCTACTTGCAATTCTTTATAATTCCCTGAAGAATTTATAAGTTTAAAGTACTTAGCATATTTTTTATAAAAATGTGGCTCTAATATTGCTACAAATGTTATGCTAGTAATAATAGTTGAAAAATATGCAATAATAGCCGGAAAGTCATAGGTTGGCGAACTATGTATTAATCCTTGTATTTCATTTCCATATTGACTAAACCACATTATATAAAAATGAATCAATGTGCCTAATGTTGTGAATAAACCAGTAAGAGCCAATATTGGATATTTAGAAAAATATTTTAGAAATTCATATGTATTTTTGTCTTCGCTTTTAAATTCTTTTCGTAAAAGATTTATTAAAAATGTTAAAACAAATCCATAACTTGCAATAATTATTAAAAGCATTATTTCCATATTAATCATTTTAATATAATAAAAAGCTAGAATTATTAAAATAGATATAATCATGGATATTAAAAATGCTAAAGTTATTTTTTTATAATTTTTTAATATTGTAACATATAAAGTAGCTATCCAAGTACAAACAAATTCTGAAAGTAATACCAATAAAAGTATAATGTCAATGGATTGCACTTTTGATATTAACAAAATTGGGGTATAAATTAATATAGAAATTGGAATAATTATAGCTACAATTCCCCAAAAGGAAGATAATAATCTTTCTTCTTTTTTGCTATATAATAAATCGGAAATATATCTTGATAATACTAATGAAAAAAATCCAAAAATTATCATTGATAAAAATACCGTATTTGTTATATAACCTGTAAATCTTTGAGATGTTATACTATCTTGCCCTAAAGCTCTAGCTATTGCTTGTATTACAAATATTAAAACAAATCCTAATATCATAGAGCCTAAACATGAACTAGCTGTATAAAAATATCCACTTACTTTACTAAAAAAATTCTTTTTATTTATTAATTTATTTAGTTCAAAACCTATCCCTGCCAATTTTTTATCCCCTTTTCATATAATTCAAAATATCCATTTATCATTTTTTCGTATGTATAATTTTTCTTTACTCTTTCTAAACCATTTCTACCAAGTTTTTTACATAAATCTTTATCTTGACATAAAGTAATCATTGCCCTTGCTATTCCAGATATGTCCATAGGTGTGCAACAAATTCCTGCTTTTCCAATTCCATCGTTATTTCCTTCTATTAGCTCCCTACAACATCCTACATTCGTGCATACAACAGGTCTCCTAGCTGCAAATGATTCCAGTATCGTAAGTGGTTGACCTTCTGAAATGCTTGTTAATATTGTAAAATCCATACGTGGCATATAATCTAAAGGATTTATTTGTCCATAAACGGTTACACATTCTTTTAGTCCTAAAGAATCTATTATTTCTAAACATTCTTTTTTATATTCCTTGTCGTTAGTTGCACCAAAAATATGTAATCTTGCATTATTGCATTTAGCATGCGTTTCATAAAATGAATATAATAATGTTTTTACATCTTTAATTCTAGAAAAACGTATAAATGCTCCAATATCTGTAAATCCATTTTCTTTTTTGTCCGGCATTATTTCATATTGTTTATAATTTATTCCATTTGGAATAACATAACATTTATCTTTATCACATCCCAAAGCAATTTGAGTTGCTTTAGAAGCCTCAAATAAAGATGTTACAAATGTGGCTTTTTCATACGCAATACTCGAAATATTGTAAAAGAACTGTATCCAAATTTTTTTCATTGAATCATCCAACCAATCGCAAGCAAGCAACTCTTCTTCTCTTTCTCTTGGATATATTCCATGCTCAGTTAGGATAAATGGTTTATTAGTTTTATATTTTGCTAGCGCTCCTAAAATTCCTGCATATCCTGTTGAAGCTGAATGATAAATATCTGCATCCGGTATTGGTATTGCTAATAATTGTAATAATGGCTTTAGCATTGACTTAATTCCAAAAAATACTTCTAAAAAGCCATCTTCCTTAAGTTCATTTTTTGCTATATCATTTATAATATTTAAATATTGTTTTCCTTCAAAAAAGTCATTATCATTCCAATTTGGATTTTTTACTTCATCAAATATATTTTTCCAATTAACCTTTTCGCCCAAAATAAGATTTTTTATTTCTTTTAAAAATATATCTGAGCTTATATATTTATTTGCTTTTGAATTAACCTCTACATCTTCATCTAAAAATATTTCTTCTATTTTAATTACATTTTTCGGTATATCATATACAAATTTATGTCTATCTCTTTTATTGGCACCAATTGTTAATAGTATAAATTCGTGCTCTGGTTTTGACAAAATATATTGATTTACCCACGTAGATACTCCTCCATAAACATATGGATAACATCCTTCTAATATAAAACAAATCTTCATAATTCTATTCCATTTCTATAACTACATCTTTTTGATTTATTTTTAATAAATAGTAGTTATCATTAATTTTTTTATATTCTGCTCCTTCTATATTTTTGATTTTTTCTCCATTATTTAATCTAACAAAATAATATACTTCATCTTTTATTCCATTAACTTCAAGTTTTAAAGTTCCATCATCAAAATTTTGCTTACATGATGTTAAACAATATCTTTGAACAGCAGCTCCTCCTTCAGAAACTGTTGTATTTCTTATACCTGAAGCATTTAAGGTTTTTACCATGTTCTCAAATTTTCCAAATAATGTTTCAAAACCTTCATTTGCCCCTCTATCTACATCGATTACATCATCTGGATGAAGGAAGTTGGAGTGAACATAATGAAAACTTAATTCGTTATACATTAAGAATTCACTTTGTACATCTAAATCTAAATCCATTCCAGAATCTGTTCTTGGAACATATACTATTCCATCTTCCTTTGCCTCAAATTCTTGTACCATCTCTGCTTCATTTCCTATGTAAACACCTGCATACACTTTAATTTCTGGTATGTTTTTTTCCATCTCTTTCCATACATACTGGCTGATTATATTGCTAGGTGCTACATATGTTGTTATGTTTGCATTTGGAGCTATCTCTTTTGCAAAAGCAATTACAGCTCTAGTAGCTTCAGCAATATCATTAAAATTCTTCCATGGTTTATAATGAACCTTATCATCCCTATAATCAAATCCTTCAAAAACTAAGGATTGATGATTATATCCATGAATTCCAAGCTCGCCACCAGAATCTAACAATGAATTAGCATAATATTTTGAGGTTTCCATATAAGTTTTATTATCATATGGTGGTTCTGTGTTATCCTCATATGTCTGTATTATAAATCCTGAATACTTTATACCATATTTTTCTGTAAGACTTTTCATTCTTGGCCACCAAATATTAAAATAAAAGTCTTCCATATTACAATGATATTGTTTATTTATTATTTCATTATATCCGGTTGGAATTGGTGATGGCATATCATCTATACAGTACATTGAAGAATTAATAACAGGATATGCATAGCAATTATGTAGTTCAGCATATCCAGCAGCAATTAATCCTCTTGTTACCTTATCTCCTAATAAATATGCATTACAAACAGATACAAAGCCATCACCATATTGAAGATTCCATAAAATTGGATTACCTGAATCTTCTGCTTCAGTTACATGGATTGTAACATCATCTTTTAAATTTACTTTTAAACCACTACCATTTATGGTGTCTTCATAAAATTCTTTTCCCTTAGCTCCAATTAAAAAATCATCTGCAAATGTCATATTTTTATATTCTATTGTAGAAATATCATTTGGATCTTCTATTCCTAATAAATCTGCATATGGTTTAAGATATTCATCATTTTGTAAAGGTAGAGTAAAATATATTCCTTTTCCACTGCTTACCCAATTTTCTAGTTCACTACTTGAATAAGCTAAATTTTCTAAATTTTCCAAACAGATTACCATTGTGTCATAATCAGAAATATCTTTATATTGGCTCTGTTCACTTATTTTCACTGGTACAACATCTACTCCCATGGAATTTAAAACATATTGAACATTTTGAAAAGTAGTAACACCATTTTCATTTGTATCATCATATATTAATATAGACTTTTCATTTTTTATCTTTTCTGTTGTTTGTTGTAATGTATTCCACTCATCTTTTCCTATTAATTGCAAGTTATTACTTGGTGTATATTGTATTGAACTATCTACTAAACGAGTATCCCTTACTTTTACAATTACAAAAGCCAAACAACATAATATTATTATATAAGGTAATATACCTAATTTTACCTTTTTCATTCTACATCCTTTCCCCTTCCCAAAATTCTACAATTTCTTTTGATTCTTTTGTAAGTTTTGGAATATCTTTTAATTTATTTATTATATCCTTTAAAGAATTTTCATCTTTAATCTCATAATATACTTTTAAAACCTCATTATAACGTTCTTCATTAACTCCAAATTTATCTAACAATATCTTTGCATGTTTTTTAGCTTCATCATATTTTTTCGCTTCTAGACATCTATTTATTAGCATACGATAATATTTTTCTTCGCAATTACTCTTTTTTTCTAATAACTCTTTTAGTAGAGAAATAATTTTGTTAACATATTCCTCTCTTAAAGAACCATATACTATTTTACATTCTAAATAATTATTTAATCCATTAATATATCTTTCTATATTTTCAATCTTGGATAAATCCATATATGTTTCCATATGTACAAAAAACTTTTCAAAATAAGTTTTTATTCTCATTAATGAAACTGCGGAAATATGTGAAATTTCTACATTCTTTGACCATATTGTTATTTGGCATATTTCACATTGTTTCTTTAAAGGCAATGTTTGCATAGATAATATTATATCCCTTGTTTTTACATAATCTTTTAAATCTAAATCATCTATAACAGAACTTTGTATATTAGTAAGAAACTCTTTGCTTTGTTCAATTTTATTTTTGGATGTATTTGTATAATTTTTTGATGTACTTATTTTTTTATTTTCTGAAATTTCTGATAATATGGTAATTATAAGTCCAAAGATTGGTATACAAATTGAAAAAATGAATTTTTCAATTTTGTTTTTCTTTACACCATGAATTTTAAAATAAACTAATACAATAATTAAATAAACTATTATTATTCTATATAACATTATGGTAATTCCTTTCTAATGTGATAATGCATATTTTATAATTTTAGCAATACCTATTATTTGATTTCTATAATCAGTATTCATTTGTTCAAATTTGCACTTCCAAATTACAACAGCATAATCTTGACTTTCAATTGATATAGGAACTATATAGCAAGGCTTTTCTTCGCTTAAATCTTTATTTATCCATATATGTTCTTCTCCAACTGTAGTCATACTTCTATTGTCAAGGAATTTTTCTATTGATTGTATATTAGTAAATTCACAGGTTTCATTATCTAAAATATCTTTTAAATAATTACTAATTTTTTTATTATCATACTTTACTAAATCTATTTGATGTAAAAAATTTGAAACTTGGAAATAAGTTTTTTTATGAGTTAATAATACTTGATTAAATTCTTTTAATTCATCCTCATATGCTTGTATTTTTTTATTATTAACTTCTTCTTTTTCTTTATATTCATCAATAGAATTATTTAATGAATTTATTTTTAAATTATCTTTATCATGTTTTAATCCTATTATGATTGCAAAAGCTAAATAAATGGCTATCTGTAACCAATTGTTTGTATTTAACATTATTATACTTACATCTAAAACTCCACTATAATTTTGCAAAATATATATTATACTTGCTAATATAGCAGATACAACTCCATATTTTGTTCCCATATAATTTGCAATTATGAATATAAATACTAATCTAAGATCAATATTATTAAGCTCAGGAATTTCTTTTAAAAGAATATTTATTAATTCCGTACTTAAAAATAATATAATTAAATTAATTATATTTTTTAATATTTTTTTCTTTTTCATATTATACTTCCCCTTTTATTTTTTTGTCGCCTTACAATTATAACACATTTTCTACAAATTTCTACCTTTTTTGTCATTTTTTTTGCATAACAAATCCCTTTTTTTTACATTTTCAAAAAAAATTAGCACTATCTATTTAAAATAGTACTAATTTTAAAAACAAAATATTCACTTTATTTTCGTTCATGGCTATTGCAACCAATTTATATATTATACAACCTTTTTCAACTTTGCCACAAAGAATCCTTCCATCTCCCTAGTAGGCAAAATCTTTATAGCCTTATCGATATCTTTAAAAGTATCAGTATTATCTCCTTTAATCGCACTTTTTATATTTATATCAATATCAAGCATTTTCAAATTCAAATTTTCCAAAGCCCAAGATAAAATATTTTCATTCTCTTCCAAGTTCAAAGTACAAGTAGAATAAACCATAATTCCATTAGGTTTTAGAGCATTATATCCGCTCTTTATTAATTTCTTTTGTAGCTTAGCCAAATCTTTCACTGTTCGCTCTGACCAATTTCTATATGTACTAGGGATTTCAGCAATAAATCTCCCTTCTCCACTACAAGGAGTATCTAATAAAACTTTATCAAATTTTTCAGGATATTTGTTTCCAAGACTTTCCCCTCTGCCATTTATAACTTCAACATTTGTAGCTCCTTGATTCTCCAAATTAAATTTTAATCTTTCACACCTTATTTTATCCAATTCATTTGCAAAAATATGTCCCGTATTATTCATCATTGCAGATATTTGCGTTGTCTTACTTCCAGGTGCAGAAGCCATATCTAGCACTTCTTCATTTTCTTTTGCACCTAAAACTAATGGTGGAACCATACTGGATAAACTTTGCAAATAAATATATCCATTTTCATATATATCTAATTTTTGGACATCTTTTTCTGTTGCATTTTTTAATATTAATGCATTTTCATAAAAAGGTACTCTTTCAAATTTTATATTTATCTCTCTAAAATATCTCATCAAATCTAGGATATTATATTTTAAGGTATTTACACGCAAAGTAGTATTTCTTTTTTCTGCCATACCTGCTAATATCTTATCCGCTACTAGTGGTGAATGTAAACTATATAAATTCTCTATAAAATCATTTGGTAATTTTTTCTTTACCTCCATTACTGAAAGCATTTTTTCACTCCTATTCTTTATATATTGTCTTTATTTCTATTTTTAAGTTTTTTATAAAGCTTTTTTATTGTTTTCCCCTATTCTTTATACAAACCTCTTAATAATTTTATTTCTTTTGCATATCCATTTAAGTCATTTGGAGTTTCCAAATAAAATGGCAAATTCCTTAATTTAGGATGATTAATAATTTTTTCAAACACATCAATACCAATTGTTCCTTCTCCAATTTTTTGATGTCTATCCTTATGTGCTCCCACTACATTCATACTATCATTTAAATGTATTGCTTTTAAATATTTTAATCCTATAATCTTATCAAATTGTTTCAAAAGAACATCCAAATTATTTAGGTCATATCCTGCATCATTTACGTGACAAGTATCTAAGCATACACCCAATTTTTCTTTTAGTTCTACCTTGTCCATAATCATTTTTAATTCTTCAAAACTTCTTCCTATTTCAGTTCCTTTGCCTGCCATTGTCTCTAGTAAAACCGTAGTTGATTGCTCTTTTGTTAGAACTTCATTAAGTGCTTCGGAAATATATTGTATTCCAACTTCTACACCTTGTCCAACATGACTTCCCGGGTGAAAATTATACATATTTCCCGGCAAATATTCCATTCTATCCAAATCTTCTTTCATCATATTTTTAGCAAAATCTCTAATGTCTGCTTTATCTGAACATAAATTCATTGTATATGGCGCATGTGCTAGAATAATTGGAAAATTATGTTCTTTCATAAGTTCTAACAATTTATTTATGTCCTCTTCGTTTAATTCTTTTATTTTCCCACCCCTTGGATTACGCGTAAAAAACTGAAAAGTATTTGCATTTATCTTTAATGCTTCTTTTCCCATATTTTCATAGCCTTTAGATATTGATAAATGGCATCCTATATTTAACATTTTTTCCACCTCACTTAATAAGCTCACTAGCTTTTTAGCATTGTCTCCTAAAAACTGTTAATCACCATTAAAGTTTCTATTCCAATTCTTCAATTTATAAAAGTCCCATAAAAACCGTTAATCACTAAAAGATGAAGCCTTTGGTGGTGTCTTCCCTTTAATAACATTGTGGTAATAATCATAAGTAAGAACTGGTTTATCATTTAATTTTTTAGCCTCTGTTGCTTCTAACACAAACACTGTGTGAGTTCCGCAATCTATTTCATTTATTATCTTTGCTTCTATATAAGAAACTGTAGCTTGTGTAACTACTGGAATTCCATTTGCTCCAGTTATATTCTCAGTTCCATCTAATTTATTAAAATCTTTACTACTTCTAAAACCAAATTTTCCAATCAAAAGCATATCTGCTTCTTGTGATAAAACTGATATATTTACTTTCTTAGATTTTTTCATTGTTACATTTGTATCATTTTCTTTGTTCACAGTAACCAATAATTTTGGCCTATCTTCTGATGTGGCTTGTACAACAGTATTTACAACACATCCTGCAAAATGTTCCTCATATTTTGTAGTTATTATGTATAAACCATAAGATAATTTAAAAAATGCTGTTTTATCCATATTAAATTCCATTCCTTTCTCGTTTCGTTCTAAAGGCACACATAGCAATGACAGTAATTTGTTTTAAACTATTCTCTAACATGCTCCTAAAATTCTTTTTCTTATTTATAAATACTAGATGAATTCTATCTTTCCTAAAACCCTATCCTTCTTGTATCATTCTTTACCTCTAATTTTGCGGTGTCTATATCATCTTCTGTAATTGTCATTAGATTTTCCTTATTGTCTATATTTTCTACATTTTTTGAATGTTCTATTAAAATATCTTGATATATTTGATTTATATATCTCGCATTACCAAAGTCTTCTATTTTACTTGAAACTTCTATAATATTCTCAACTTTGTTTAATGCTCCATCTGTAATTTTTAAATTGTTTTTGTCTAGTAATTGTTTGAATATATCTAATAACTCCTGTTTTGTATAATCATCAAATTTTATTGTATATCCAATTCTAGACTTTAAGCCCGGATTGAATTTTATAAAATTCTCCATTTGCTTTTCATATCCTGCAAAGATTACTATTAAATTGTCTCTTTGGTCTTCCATTACTTTTAAAATAGTTGTCATACAATCACTTGCAAAAGAAGCATTGGAACCATTTTCTACAATTGAATATGCTTCATCTATAAAAAGTACTCCTCCAAAAGCTGATTTTAAAACATTATATGTTTTACCTGCTGTTTGACCAACATATTCTGCAATTAAATCTTTAGCTGAAACTTCTACAAGTTTATTTTTCTTTGTATATCCTAAGTTGTATAGAATATCACTTAAAAGCCTTGCCACTGTTGTTTTACCAGTTCCAGGATTTCCGGTAAATACCATATGCAAATTAAATTTAGAGATATCTATATTTGCTTTTTTATTAAATTTTAATAAGCTAACTAGATTCTTTATTTGTTCCTTTATTTTTCCTAATCCTATTAAGTTATTTAAATCTGATAAAATTTCTGGTAAATCCCTTACATTATATAAATTAGGTATGTCATCCAATGATAATTCTTGTTTATGGTTTGTATTAAAATTTCTATTTGCATTTAAAATAATTTTGTTGAATAACACTTTTGCATATTCCGTATTTTTTATTTCACTACTTCCATAACTTAATTTTATGTAATTATATATTTTCTGCTTTATTTCATCTGTTAATTTTTCTGTTAAAGCTAATTTTTCTATAACAATTTGGTAAACCTCATCTATTTTTAATTCATCAATATTTAGCTCTATATTAAATAAATTTTCAGCAAGAATTGGATGTTTATCTAAAATTCCCTTAATAATATCTTTATTACCATAAATCATAGTAACAATTCTAGAATTATTCTTTAATATTTTTTCGGTCAATAAATTTAAAATTATATTTTGCTCTTTATCAGAAGCATAAATTATATTTTGGAAATCCATAATTCTTAGAATTCCGTATTTATAAACTAGCTTTCCATCTACCTCATCCACATACATGTTATTTATTATTCTTTTATCCGAAATAATTTCGTTCATGGAATATTCATAATATTTTGTTCTATCTTTTAAATATAAGAAGAACCACATGTATTCACCTATCAATTCCGAAATATTTATAGCCATTTCTCTATCTTCTGTATACATTACGATATTTATTGGAATAAATGGTGTTGGTGTACTATAATCAAAGTTTAAAACATAGTTGAATAAGCTTTTTATCCTGGTTTTTGTTTCTTTATTGCATGAGAGTTTGTCAACTTTGTCCGAATATAGTTTATTAAAATATTTGCTCCTATTACTCATTTTATTGATATTTTGCTCTTGTAAATATTTCCTTAATTGATTTATTACATTAATGTTTTCATATTCAATTAAATATGTGTAGTAAGCTGCTAATTTATATATATACTCAAATTCTTCATATTTAGAGTTTCCTATTGAATCTGCAAAGTCCTTTATATTCAACTCTAGCTCATTTTTATAAGCTCCGGAATAATATGCATGTAGTTTATTAATGTAATATATGTAATTTTCCAATCTTACCAAATTTAATACATTAAATTTAGCTATACCAGTTTCTTTGTTAAAATCCTCTAGTTTGATAAATTTATTTTCAAGAATCATATCAACATACATTAATGTTACTGTATCTATATTTGAGAAGTCCATAGTTTTGTTATCATATTCTTTAGCCTCATATTCATTTATATAGATATTAATTAATTCAATTATATTAATTAAAGAATGGTCTCTATTTTGTAGAATTGTGATTTTATATAATAAATTTCTTATTAAATATTTTATACAGTATTTAAGCTCGCAATTTGGACATTTTAATTTTTTTTCTGTGATTTTTTCTATGAATACAGTTCTTGCTGTATTTAAATCTATCTTGTGTCTACAATCCATTAAAAATTCCAAATAATTATATTCTGATGGAATACAACTTTTTATTATTGCATATCTTACTTCATTATTTTTAGCTTCTTGCTCTGTTTGCTTATATATTTCTATTAAATTATTTTTTAAATACATTAAAATAATCTTTAATGTTGCTTTGTCCAAGTTTCTATATAATTCAAGTTCTTTGCTATTAGCTATCTTTAGTAAATAATCATTCATATTTAATCTCATTCCTTCCTTACCTCCGCTATTGCTTTTTCTGCGGAAATCACAAATTTTAATTTTTTAACCTTTATTTCTCTCGTTTTTAAGATACATTTAATATCTTCCATTGTCAATATTTTTTAATTTTTTTTAGTTTTGTATGGACTTTTTTTTAGTTTTTGTGTATGATAATAGCATATAAAATAGATAATATAAACAAGGGACATTTTAGGAGGGTTAAAACATATGATGAAAAAAATTTTAATAATATTGCCAGCAATAATCTTAAGTTTATTTTTTGTAAATATAGCACCTGCTTTTGCAGTATCAGCTGATGATATAGATATGAATCTTGCAGCTAATAGAACTTCTTCTAATAGTACAGCAAACACATACCAAACAAGTACACCATCAACATATTCTACTACTTCTACTACAACAACTTCTTCTAGTAGTAGTGGTTTAGATATTTCTAATATTTTAAATATTTTATTAATTGTTATTGGAATTTTACTTATATTATTAAGTATTGCCATTTTAATTAGATTAAAACATTAATTTTTTACCAATCTTTAACTAGATTGGTTTATTTTTTTTGCATATTTTTTTGTTAATTTCTAAAAATAATATTGAGGTATTTTTAACCTCAATATTTAGCAGGAGGTAAATTATGGCTAATATAGCTAAAAAGATTTCTTTTATTATATTTTCTGCTGTAATAGTAATTTTTATAACTGGTAATTCTTTTGCTGACAATGATATGATTCATAAGGCTGCAGAATCTACCAAAAACGGTGTTGGACATACAGAAAATGCCATGCAAGATGTATCAGGCGCTGTCCAGAACACTTCTAACACAATAAGAGATATGTCTAATAATGTTGTTACAAAAACTAAAGAACAGACAAAAGATTTTACAAATGGTGTTGGCGAAGTTGCTACAGACATGAGAGATGGTGCATATAATGCAACTAGAACCGCCACGAATGCTGCTACCTCAGCTTTTTCCAATGGTACAGTATGGTCTTGGATAATAGTAGTAGCAGTTGTTATGGGTATTGCATTTCTTATATGGTATTTAGTTAAAAGAAATCGTGATGAATAATTTCAGATAAACCCTTTATGGGTATTTTAATTTAAGCTGTTACTTTTTGTAGCAGCTTAATCTTTACTTTTCTATTATTCATGTTATAATACTAAATAGCTAACTTGCAAAAATGTAACAAAGTCAAGGAGTGTGAAAAATGAATACTAAATTAATAGCAAAAAATCCTACAGCAAGACATAACTATGAGATAATAGATACCTACGAAACAGGAATTGTTTTATCTGGTACAGAAATTAAATCTATAAGACTTGGAAAAGTTAATTTAAAAGATAGCTATGCAACAATTTCAAATGGAGAATGCTTTGTATATAATTTACATATCAGTCCATATGAGCATGGAAATATATATAATAAAGACCCTTTAAGACCTAAGAAATTATTATTACATAAAAAAGAAATTCAAAAACTTTATGGTCAAATTAAGCAAAAAGGATATACTTTAGTTCCATTAAATATATATTTTAAAGGAAGTTTTGTGAAACTTGAACTAGGTGTTGGTAAAGGTAAAAAATTATATGATAAAAGAGAAGATTTAAAGAAAAAGGATGCAAATAAGCAAATAGCTAAAAATTTGAGAGAGAAAAATATTTAAGACATTACCTAATTTTAGATAATGTCTTTTTCCTTTTAAACCCTATTAATCTTTTTTGTAGCTAACACACATAGTTTCTTTTGCGTTTCCAGTATGCACATTTTCATTTGGCATAACATTTATTGCTTTTAATTTACATTCTTGTGTTGTTAAGTCATTATATTTGCAACTACCAACAGAACAATGTATTTTTTGATTAATTTCCATAATAATCAACCTCCCCATTATTCTTATTGTTAACTGTTTTGATGATTTTATTCATTAACAAATTTTTTTCACTATGGTTTTAAAGCAGTAATTGGTAACACATATATTCCATCAGGTCTTTTTATGACTGCATCATATAGACCACAAATTATACACATAAATTTAGGTTTAACTTCTGCTAAATTATAAAATCTCTTTAAACTAGCTGCAGCCTCTTCTTCTTTATTAGAACCTAATTTTATTTCTATAGCACCATATTCTCCATCTGCAATTTCGATTATACTGTCTACTTCAATTCCTGTATCATTTTCTCTATAATGATACAATTTAGCACCTATGCTCTCTGCATAAATTCTTAAATCTCTTTCACACAATGCTTCAAAATATAATCCAAATGTTTCTAAATCATTAATTAATTTTTCAGGAGTTATATTTAAAACAGCACATCCTAATGATGGGTCTATAAAATGTCTCTTAGGATTCTTTCCAACATTTAATCTTGAACGTATTCTATACATAAAAGAATTTTGATTTTCAATTAAGTGTAATCTATTTAATACATCTAAATAATCAGTAATTGTATTTCTACTTATAGTTACATCATCTTCTGTAATATTATCATAAAGATCTTTTATTAAAACATTATTGTTAGATATTGTGCTTTCATTTCTTGCAAGTGATTTTAAAAGCATTTCCATTTTTTCTTTATCCCTTTTTACACCATCTATCTCAACTATATCTTTATCCAATACTGCATCAATATAACTTCTAGTTATTTTCATTGCTCCTGCTGTACTAATATTAATTGCTTCTGGCCATCCTCCTCTAACAATTAATTCCGCAAGCCTTTTTAATTCAACTTTATTTACTAATTTATTTTTTACTTTATTTTCAAATAAATCTTTTAAAGACACATCTCCACTAGAATCTCGTGATTCATATAAAGACATTGTGTACATATTCATTCTACATATTCTTCCAGCTCCAGAATGATGTATTTTATCAGTTACAGGAACACTTGAGCCCGTTAAAATATATTTGCCCTTTTCACTATCTTGGTCGCATTTAAATCTAACTGCATCCCATATTGCAGGAACTTCTTGCCATTCATCAATGAGCTGTGGTTTTTCTTTGTCTAGCACTAAATTAACATCCATTTCTGCTAAATGCTTTTCTCTAAAATTATCAGCTGTATTGTTTAAATATGTTACACTCTTAGAATGATTTAAAGCTGTCCAAGTTTTACCACACCATTTTGGACCTTCTATACTAATGGCTCCAAAAATCTTTAAATTTTCTTCTATAATATTATCTATTAATCTTGGAATATAACCTTTTCTTGTTAATTTCAATATTTTTCACCCTCCTTATATACATACACTAATTATTATAATTTCAAATATATTAATAAAATATTAATTTATTTTTAAACATTTATTTATTTTTATAATATCATAGTCCTTTATAATTTTCAATATTTATTGTGCATTTTTTGACTGTTTTGTTGTGCAATTTTTGACCAGTTTGTTGTGCAATTTTAGACTGTTTTGTTGTGCAGCTTTCGAGTGCTTCGTTGTGCACTTTTTGACTGCTTTTCTATATTTTTTTCTTTTCAGTTTACTAATGTCGAAAAAGTAAAGCCCCATCAAATTATTTATATGATTAACAAATTTTAAATTTTTTGCATATACTAAATTAACAAAATAAAAAAGGAGTTTATTGTTATGGATTATGAAATAATGATGAATAATAATTTAAAAATTGGTATGGAAGCTCCAGATTTTGAGGGTATTTCTACAACCGGTGAAATTTCTCTTTCTAGTTATAAAGGTAAATGGATTGTGTTCTTTTCCCATCCAGGTGATTTCACACCTGTTTGCACAACAGAAATAATTGCTCTTGCGAAAGCAGATACATATTTTAAAAAAATTAATACTGAGCTAATTGGTATAAGTGTAGATAGTATAAACTCTCACCTAGCATGGTTGTATGATATTTATATAAAAACTGGGATTATTGTGAATTTTCCTATTATTGCAGATTTAAATGGTGTTATTGCACGAAAATATGGAATGATTACAAATGATATAAGCTCAACAGAAACTGTTAGAAATGTATTTATTATTGATAATAAAGGTATTATTAGGGCTATTTTTGTTTATCCAATGAATGTCGGTAGGTACATTCCAGAAATATTAAGAACAGTAACTGCATTGCAATATGCTGACAAAAATAGTGCTATGACACCTGCAAATTGGGTACCTGGAAATCCTATGCTTATTCCTCCACCAAAAACCTTCAAAGAATTATGCGAAAGAAATAATAATATTGCAAAAAATAGAAATGGTATGTCATGGTACTTAAGTTTTAAGAATGTTGATGATAAGCCAAAACTAGATAAAGGTGATTAATGAAGAAAGCGAAATCTAAGATTTCGCTTTCTTTTACTTTATTACATATTCCCATCCTGGTTGCCATGCTTTTGTTTTTCTCCAATCTTTTTTTATGGCTTCTTCCCATGATATATTTTTAGTTAATACCTCAAAAGCTAATTGTGGAGCTCTATGTGCAACAATTCCAATTGTTTCTCCTTGGTAGTTTTCTTTTAAAAACTCTATAAAACTTTTAACCCTTTTTTCTACATCTTTTAATGCTTCTCCATTTGGAAATGGCTTATCTATGTGCTCTTCGTAAACTACTAAAGATTTATCTTGTCCATCTAGTTTTCCATAATTACATTCTCTTAATCTTGAATCTTGAATGTGTTTAACATTTGGGAAAGCCAAATTAGCAGATTCAATTGCTCTTACTAAATCTGATGTAAATATAATATCAAAATGTGTATTTTTTCTTGTCTCTCCCAATTTGATTGCTCTTTCTTTGCCCAATTTTGTTAACTCTACTTGTTTCCATCCACTACATTTTCCATTAACATTATCATAAGTAGTACCATGTACGAAATATATAACCTTTGTTTCCATTTTTTTCTCCTAATAACATGTTTTATGCTTTATTGCTAGAACCAAATACATCTCTCATTTTATGAGCAACTGTTTCTTCTATTAACTCTCTTCCTTTTCCTAAATATTTTCTTGGGTCAAATATAGTTGGATCTTCTGACATTGTTTCTCTTATTCCTGCTGTCATAGCTAATCTTAAATCTGTATCTACATTTACTTTTGATACTCCAGATATACTTGCTTGATGTAACATTTCATCTGGAACACCTTTTGCTCCTGGTAGACTTCCTCCATATTTATTACAAATTGCAACTAATTCTGGTACAACTGTTGAAGCACCATGTAATACTATTGGTGTATTAGGTATTTTTTCTTTAACTTTTGCTAATATATCAAATCTTAATTTAGCTTCACCTTTAAATTTATATGCTCCATGACTTGTTCCAATTGCAATAGCTAAAGAATCACATCCTGTTCTTTCTACAAATTCTTTTGCTTGGTCTGGGTCTGTAAACATTGCATCATCTTCTGCTACATGAACATCATCTTCGATTCCGGCTAATTTACCAAGTTCAGCTTCTACAACTACTCCATGAGCATGTGCATAGTCAACAACTTCTTTTGTTAATTTTACATTTGTTTCGAAATCATATTTTGAACCATCAAACATAACTGAAGTATATCCACTATCTACACATAATTTACATGTTTCGAAATCTGGACCATGGTCTAAATGTAATACTACTGGAATATCATGTTCCTCTAGTCCTGCTTCTATCATTTTCTTTAAATATGGTATTCTTGCATATTTTATTGCACTTGCTGAAGTTTGTAATATAACTGGTGAATGTTCCTTTGCTGCTGCATCCATTATTGCTTGTACAAATTCCATATTATTAATATTAAATGCACCAATTGCAAATTTCTCCTTCATAGATTTTTCAAACATGTCCTTTGTTGTTACAAATGGCATAAAAATCACCTTCCTTAAATAATTCTTTTTTACTCCTTTATTTTATTTCTTATTTTTTTTAATGTCAATAAATGTTTAAAATTTGTTTTACTTACTATTTATATTATTACATAAACTCAAAAATGCTATTCCTAAGAATAGCATTTTTAATTCTTTTTTCGTTCAGCCATTTCTTTCATAGCGATATTTATGTATTCGTCTAACTTCTGGCTTTGCTTTAGTATCTTATCATAGTCTTCGTTATCCAAAATCATTTGCTCAAGTTTTGCTCTGTTTTTCTTTATTGCAAAAGTAACATCCATATCGCATCCCTCCTATGTTAAAATTATAGCATATTCTGTCGAGATTTTTTGTCGAAACTTGTCGACAAATTAAATTTTTTTAAATTTTTTTATTTTTAAACAATTAAATACAGAAAACTCTCCTTCGATAGAGAATTTTCTGCATTTTAACTTTAATTTTTTTCGAATAAAGATATAACAAATGTATCTCCACTAAAAGGATGGTAATATTTTTCCTTTTCTTTTATACAAGTTGTTCCTTCCATATCGTTTATATAATCATACATATTTGTATCTCCGGCATCTATTACCCATATTCTTCCAGTATAATTTTCTATTTCATCCAATGTGTTTACAACTTTCATTTGTGGAGCAAAGGCTCCATAAGCTTTTTCTACAGTCCAATTATCTTTATTATAGAAATATTGTTTATTATTGCTAAAGTCTATTGCTATAGAACTGCTTGGTCCAATTGTTGTATAAACAAATATATCATTTGGTTGCACTTCTGCTTGTATTGCTTCTATTGGCTTATTATTATCTTTAGAATAAGATTTATTCCATAATGTAACACCATTCCAAATTGTTAAAGCTATTAAACCAACAAATATTACTATTTTTATTATTCGACTTTTTTCGACAGATAGCACATATGCTAAAGCAAATATAAATAATCCTAACATTGGTAACATATATCTTGGGATAAATACTGCTCTTACAAATGAAATTAATAATGTTACAAGAATTACTAGTCCACATGTTGTAAGTGCTACTGTTACTGGTCTTATTTTTTTCTTATCTTCCAAATATAATTTATGTACTCTTAAAATCATATAAATTACAATAAATAATCCAAATATAGATGGTAATCCTGAATTTATACTATCTAAGAAGAAAAATTCTATAATTTGAGTTATAATGTCCGGATAATTTACGCTTATCCAAAATCCTCCAGCCACTCTTGTTGATTGGAATAAAAAGATTATTGCTCCAGGTATATAACAAACAATTTGGATAGCACCATAAATAAACCACTTTTTCAAAATTTCTTTTTCCTCTCTTAATATGAAGAATAATAAAATAATATTAATTATTCCTATAGTGAATAGAGCAAAATAATGTGTATATGCACTGCAAATACTTGCTATAGCAAAGATTACCCAATCTTTCTTTTTATTGTTTTTATATGCTAAATATGCATAAACCGCTGTAATAGTTACAAATAACATTGCTAAACTATACATTCTAATTTGTGAACCATAATGCATTGTAACTGGTAGCAACAACAATACTAAGTTAAAATAAAAACTTACTTTGTCACCAAATTCTTTTCTTATTTTTACAAAAGAAAAAATTGCAAGTAATACAATTGGAATTACAGAAAATATTCTTAATGCTATTACACTTGTTCCAAATATTAAAGAATATATTTTTAATAATACATAATATAAAATCGGGTGAACATCATTTATAGTTGATACTAATAAATTTCCCCATGGCTGTTTAGCAATTCCTACTGAATATGCTTCATCAAACCATAAGCTACTATTAAAACATAGTAAAAGAGGGGCTATTGCTATTAAAACAATAAGCCCTATATTTATTTTATTTAAATGTTTTTCAAAAAAGTTCTTCATGATAATCTCCATTCTAGTTTATTTTATAGTATTCTATTTTACATTAGTTTGAACTTGAATATTAGTTCCATCACTAATTACAAGTATATTACCATCTTTATCAGTTCTATATATTTTTGTTCCTATAGCTTCTAATTTATCTATAGTCTCTTGGTTAGGTAAATTATATGAATTGTCTTTTCCAACTTGAATTATTGCATATGCTGGCATTACTTGATTTATAAAAGTTTGTGATGATGAAGTTTTAGAACCATGATGTCCAACTTTTAGTACGTCACTAGGTAACCAACTTCTAGATGCTTCCACCTCTTCTTCTGCATCTCCCATAAATAAGAAACTATTACCACCATATGTCATTCTAATAACTATAGAAGATAAATTTAAATTATCTTCCGTATCTTCTGTATCTGTCGCCATAATTGTACAAGTAGCATTTGTTAATTTAAATGCATCACCTGCTACTGGAGTTGTTACTTGTAATCCTTTATTTGATATAGCATCTAAAACATCTTCAAAAGTTTTGGTTGTTGTTTGCATTTTTGGCATATAAATTGTACCAATATCAAAATTATTTATTACATCATCCAATCCTCCAATATGGTCTTCGTGTGGATGTGTTCCAACTAAATAATCGATTCTTGTAATTCCTTTTTCCTTTAAGAAATTTACTACAGTATTTCCTGCCTCATTTGTTCCAGCATCAATCAGCATTGTTTTATCCTTGTCCATAACTAGAATACTATCCGCTTGGCCAACATCTAGATAATAAACTCTTAAATTTCCATCTACTTCTGCTTGATTTTCTACGGTGTTTGTAATATCTTGAGTTATTGCATTTTCAACAATTACATTGTTTCCTACTGCATTTTGCAAATAGCTATTAAAATCATGTGAATCCCAATATGATTTTCCAAGAAGCAACAACACTATTAAAATTATAAGTGATGCTATTCTACTAAGCCATTTACTTCTTTTATAATATTTTGTTTTTTTACCTTGTTTTACTTTTTCCCATAAATTCGGTTCATTAGTCCTTTGTCCCATAAAATTTTACCCCCGTGTTTGTGAAACAAATTTGGCAAAAATATATTTCTTATTTCCATAATTTGTTCATTTTATCTTTTATTCTTTTTTCCACTTCTTTTTGTTCTTCCATATCTATTTCGTATTTTTTATTATTAAGTTTTAATATGGAACCCTCTTTTGCATCTTGAGGTAATTCATTTTTATTTATATTAATCATTTCTCCAGTATCTCTATTTTCTAATACTGCAATGTCTCCTTCAAATCTATCAACTGTAAATTTGTTTTCCATTTCCTCCAATTTATTTGTTAGCTCCCTCTGGAATTGATTTATATCAATTTCTTCTTGCCCCCTATTTAATTCGTTTAATAGGTTTAATTCCAAATAAATTTTCCTCCTTTATATATTTTCATTTAATTTTTTATTTTCCTTTCATTTGTTCTTTTATATAATTTACCTCTTCTTCCATATCTAATCTTACAAATAGTGGCTCTCCTTTTTCGATTACTTTTGTTTCATCAGGTATTTTGTCATATTCGTAAAGGCTGTCCCATGTTTGTAAATCAGGATTTGTTATTCCTAATTGATTAAATATTTTATTAGAAGTATCTTCCATGAAAGGACTTATTAATATTGCTATTTTTCTTAAATTTTCACTTAAATGATACATTACAGATTTTAATTCTTCTTTTTTATCTTCATCCTTTGCTAAAATCCAAGGTGTTGTTTCATCTATATATTTGTTTGTTCTAGAAATTAAATTCCATATTTCTGCCAAAGCATCACTTAAATGTAAACTATCTATTTTTTCTTCTACAGCTTTAACTTGTTCTAACGCATATTTTTCTAATTCTTCATCTGGCTCATTTTTATGTCCATTATATGCAAATATTCTTCCATCAAAATATTTGTTAATCATTCCAACTGTTCTGTTTAACAAATTCCCTAAGTCATTGCACAAGTCATAATTAAATCTTTCTACAAATCCCTCTGGAGAAAACACTGCATCTTGTCCATATGGAAATTCCCTCATTAGGAAATATTTTGTTGCATCCAATCCATATCTATCTACTAACATATCTGGATATACAACATTTCCTTTTGACTTAGACATTTTTCCATCTTTCATCATTATAAATCCATGTGCATATATTTTCTTTGGAAGTGGCAATCCAAGTGCCATTAAGAAAATTGGCCAATAAATTCCATGGAATCTAATTATATCCTTTCCTACAACTTGTAAATCTGCAGGCCAATATTTCTTAAATAAACTATCATCATCAGAACCATATCCTAGCGCTGTAATATAGTTTGTTAAAGCATCTAGCCATACATAAATTACATGTTTTGGGTCAGATTTAACTTGAACTCCCCAATCAAAAGAAGTACGTGTTATACATAAGTCCTCTAATCCAGGTTTTAAGAAATTATTGAAAATTTCATTTTTTCTAGATTCAGGCTCTATAAAATGAGGGTTTTCTTCGTAGAATTTTATTAATCTATCTGCATATTTTTTCATATTAAAGAAATATGCTTCTTCTTTCATCTTTTTTACTGGTCTACCACAATCAGGGCATTTTCCATCTACTAATTGTGTTTCTGTAAAATATGTTTCACAAGGCATACAGTACCAGCCTTCGTATTCACCTTTATAAATATCGCCTTGTTTTAATAGTCTTTCAAAAATATCTTGAACAACTTTATAATGTCTTGGTTCAGTTGTTCTTATAAAATCATCATATTCAATCTTCATTTTCTTCCAAAGTTTCTTTGCTGCTTCTGCCATATCATCCACATGTTGTTGTGGTGTTTTACCTGCTTCTTCTGCAACAGTTTGAACTTTTTGACCATGTTCATCAAGACCTGTTAAATAGTAAACATCATATCCACGTTTTTGCTTATATTTTTTCATAGTATTTGTAAATACCTCTGTATAAGCTGTTCCTATATGAAATTTACCACTTGGGTAATAAATAGGTGTTGTAATATAATATGTTTTTTTATCCATTTACATCATCTTCCTTTTATTTAATCACTTAATCTTTGTTCTATTAATTCTGCAATAGATTTAGCTTTTTCCGTTATATATTCTTGGTCTTTTCCTTCAATCATAACTCTTACTAGAGGTTCTGTTCCTGAAGCTCTTATTAATACTCTACCATTTCCTTTAAATTCTTTTTCTACTTGTTCAATTGTATTTCTAATAACTGCATCTTTATCAAAGTCATATTTTTTGTCATTAGAAACTTGAGCATTAACTAATACTTGAGGATATATATTTATTATTTTCTCTAAATCGCTTGCTTTACCACCTTTTTCTAGTAATATAGAGATAATCATTAAAGATGTTAAAATTCCATCACCAGTAGGGTTATAGTCTAAGAAAATAATATGACCAGATTGTTCTCCACCTAGGTTATATCCTTCTTTTTTCATTTCTTCTAGAACATATCTATCTCCAACTTTTGTTCTAACTAATTTTAGTCCATTGTCTTTTGCATATATATCTAATCCTAAATTACTCATAACTGTAGCAACTAAAGTGTCTTTCTTAAGTGTTCCATTTTCTTTCATATGATTAGAAGCAATGGCTAAAATTTTATCTCCATCAATTACTTCTCCTTTTTCATCAACTAATAAACATCTATCTCCATCACCATCATATGCAACACCTAAATCATATCCATTTTCTACTACATATTTTTGTAGCATTTCTAGATGTGTTGAACCACAATTTTTATTTATATTAATTCCATTTGGTGTGTTGTTTACAATTTTATGATTTATTTTTAGTTTTGAAAATACTTTTTCTGCTATTTGATATGTTGCACCATTTGCTGTGTCTATTACAACTTTAAAATCATCTCTATTATATTTTTCTATGATTTCCTCAAAATTCTTTCTAAAGAAGTATAAGTACTCATCAACTAAATCTCTGGCATCTTCAGCAATTCCTATTTTATCGTTACAAGCTGTTAATTCTTCTAGTTTGCCTGAATCCATAACTTCTTCTATTTCTTCCTCTAGTTCATCCGGTATTTTAGTTCCTTCATTACTAAAGTATTTTACCCCATTAAACTCATAAGTATTATGAGAAGCAGAAATTACTACACTTGCATCTGCTTTTAATTTTCTTGTTAAATAAGCAACTGCTGGTGTTGGTAAAACTCCCAATTGTTTAACATTAGCTCCATAACTTAAGAAACCTGCTGTCATAGCACTTTCTATTAATGTTCCAGAAATTCTAGTATCTCTACCAATTAAAATTGTTGGGCTATGGTCAGAATGTTTAGCTAAAACATATGCACCTGCCTTTGCAACTCTATATACCAATTCTGGTGTTAATTCTGTATTTGCAATTCTTCTAATTCCATCTGTTCCAAAATATTTTCTCATTTCTATCTTTTCCTTTCTTTTCTTACATTCTATCCGGCATTTCCATTCCAAGTAGGCCTGCGCCTATTTTTAAAACATTTCCAACCATGTATGTTAAGCATAATCTTGTGTTTTTAACCTTTTCATCTTCCACAATAATTTTATTGTCATTATAAAAACTACTATATAATTTAGCAATTTCTATTAAATAACGTGAAATAATTGAAGGCTCATTTTTTTCTACTGCCTGAGTAATTATATCATTAAACATGTATAGCTCTTTAACTAATTCCATTCCACGTTCTTCTAATTCTGTTATATCAACTAAATTTTTATCCATTGAATAATTTTCTTTATCCAATATACTCTTTGTTCTAACATACATGTATTGAATATATGGTCCTGTTTCTCCTTGGAAGTTAAGCATTATGTCCCAATCAAAGACTTCATCTTTTATCATATTATTAGATAAATCATTAAATATGACAGCTCCAATACCAACTTTTTTTGCTACTTCTTCCTTATTTTCTAACTCAGGATTTTTTTGCTCTATTACTTCTTTTGCTCTAGAAATTGATTCGTTTAATAAATCCTCTAATTTTATTACAGTACCTTCCCTTGTTGACATTTTACCACTTTTTAAACGTACCATTCCAAAAGGTACATGTATTAGACCATTTGTATATTTTTCATCTAAATCTAAATATTTTGCTACTTCGAATACTTGTTTAAAATGTAAATTTTGTTCATATGCTACTACGTATATACATTTGTCAAAATCAAATGTTCTAACCCTATATAGTATAGCTGCTAAATCACGTGCTGCATATGATGTAGAACCATTAGACTTCACCACCATTAAAGGTGGCATATTCTTGTCCTCTAAATTTACTATTTCTGCTCCTTGTGATTCTTCTAACTTGTTGTTCTTTCTTAAAATTTCTATTACTTCTGGAATCTTATCCGTATAAAAAGATTCTCCTAAGTAATAATCAAACTTTATATTTAATATATCATATACTCTTTCAAATTCTTTTAAACTTAGGTCTTTAAATTTTTGCCATATCTCCACACAATATGGGTCTCCATCTTCTAGCTTTTTAAAATTATTTCTACAATCTTCTAGGACTGATTCATCTTCTTTACATAATTCATTTATTCTTACATATATCTCTGTAAGCTTATCTATTGGTTTTTCTGATAAATCATATTCGTTTCCAAACCTTTTATATCCTTCTATTAATTTTCCAAATTGTGTTCCCCAATCTCCTAAATGATTAATACTTATAGTATTATATCCAAGGAATTTATACATATTATATAAAGCTCTTCCTATTATTGTGGTTCTCAAATGACCGATATGGAATTGTTTTGCAATATTTGGTGATGAGTAATCTATTACTATATTTTTCCCATTACCAAGTTTTGAAGAACCATAATTTTCTTTTTGTTGGTCCATTTCATCTAATAAATCTTTTATTAATACATAATTATTTATGAATATATTTAAGAAACCATTTACATTCTCTATTTTTGAAATATACTCGTTTGGCATTTCTATCTTTTCTTTAATTTCATCTGCAATTATTACTGGTGATTTCTTCATTTGTTTTGCAAGTTTAAAACATGGAAGTGCATAATCTCCCATTTTTTTATCTTTAGGTATTTCTAAAAAGCTTTTCACCTCATCTTTTGATAGCTCCAAAACTTTATTTATTTCTTCTGCTATTTTTTCTTTAAAATCTATCATTAAATTCACCCTATTCTATCCTATTTTCCGTGCTTATTATATAATAAAAATATATATATTGCAATAAAAAAATGCAGAGCAATTAAGTCTGCACTTTCTTTACTAATCAAATTTTACTAAATATTTAATTTTTTTCTAATCAGCATTATATAGTTTCAGTTTGTTCAGAAGTTTCTTTTGCTCTTTCTAGAACTTCATACATTCTATAATATGATTCTTCTTTTAATTTTTCTATTCTTTCTAATTTATTTTCTATATTCAAATTTGGATATATTGGCTCTAATACTACTTGAGTTATTAAAGGTTTACTCTTTATATATTTATATATTCCATCTCTTTCCCTTGTTATTATTACACTAGGTATTATGGGTACATTGTTTTCAACAGCCATTGCAAATGCACCCTTTTTAAATTCTAGCAGATTTTGGTCATATAATCTCATTACCCCTTCTGGGTATATATGTACAGTTTCTCCATTCTTTAATAATTTAGAAATATTTTCGTAAAACTTCTTTTTCTCTTCTATTTTAGTTGGAATAGGAATTCCTCTTAATAATTTAACTAGAGCACCTATTATTGGTATATTACAATTTGATTCCAAGGTTATAAAATATGAATAATCCGGAAGGTTTACAAGCCCATTCATTGTACAATCTAGATAATGTATATGGTTAGAAATAGTAATTTTACCACCTGGAACTTTCTTTATATTTTCTTTTCCCATTATCTTGTAATCAAAAAATAATTTATCCATTGCAAACACTACTGGTACTGCAACGCTATAATAGAATACATTTGCAACAAAATTAAATATTGTATCTTTTAATTTCATTTTTTAATACCCCTCTATACCTTCAAATATTTTAATATAACTATATTAATTTTATCATTTTTTAAATTTTTTGCATATATAAATTATTTTTTTCTATATAAAAATAAACTTTTTTATTTAACATCTTACTTAGTATTTCTTTATCTTCATTTTGCAATGCTTGTCTTACTTTAGTAGAACTATAATCATTCAAATTATTAGTATTAAATTCAAATATTTTATTTTTATGGCTTTTTAACAAATTATTATTTTCTATTATAGTATCCAAATTATTACCTCTTTGAATAGCTATAATATTATTATTTAAACATGTCTCTGCATTTTTCCAATTAGGTAATTTTTCTAAATTATCTCCTCCTAAAATGAAATAGTTTTCTGAAGTTTTAAAATTATTATTTATCAATTTAAAAGCATCAGCTGCAGATAATTTTTGACTGGAATTTAGTTCTATATCTAAAACATCTAATTTATCATTTTTTATGTTTGTAAGCATTTCATACCTAGTTTTTTCATCAACTAATCCTTCTTTTTTATAAAAGTTGCCAACAGGTACAAAGTATACTTTATCTAAATTATATTTTTCGGCTATTTCTTCTGCTAATCTTTCGTGAGCTATAGTTGGCGGATTAAAGCTTCCACCAAAAAAGCCATACTTCTTCATTTAGTATTCCATTCCTTCCTTCGAACAATTAGTTTTATTTACACAATTAACAAGCCACCATCGAAAGATTTTATTTCGCTTGGTGGACTAAAATATTATTATGGCAATTAATGCTAAAATAGAATAAATTATTAATATATTTTTATATAAAACCATTATCGCCAAATATTCATTTATAAAAGCCTCTGGGAAATAATACCATAGTGTCTTCGAACCTTCTCCCTTGGCTTTAATTTTAAATTTGGAAGCATATATTTTGGCTCTTAATATATGAAAATTACTACTTACAAAAGCTATATTTTTATGTATATTTAATTCTTCCAACTTTTCTCTGGAGAATTTAAAATTTTCTAAAGTATTTTTTGATTTATCTTCTTTTATAATATCTTCTTCCGGTATATTATTTTCTAGCAAATACTTTGACATAGCTTCTGCTTCTGTTATTGTCTCCTGCCTTATTTTACCTCCGGATACAATAATCTTAGGTTTGTTTTTTTGCTTTTTATATATTCTTATGGCTAAATTTAATCTCTTTTTTAATGCCCTTGTTAATTGATTTCCATATACCAAATATCCACCCAATATTATTATAGCACTATATTCTTTTCTTTTTATTTTTAAGTTAACTAAAATACTAGCTACGCAAAAAATAATAAACATGGCAGAAAAATAGATTGTTATATATCTTACAAAAGTACTTAATTTATTGTCATAAAAACGTGGAAATATAGAAAGAAGAATAACTATAATTCCTAATACTAATATTAAATATTTTCTTTTATATATACTCCTCTTTCTACATATATCTGTTAACATTCCAGATATTCCACTATATATTAATAAAATTCCAATAAACAGAAAAATGTTTAAAAATATATTTTCCATTATGTCTCCTAAATTTCATTTGCTTTTTCTAGGTCTTTACTTAAATTATTTATAAGGCTCTTTAGACCTGTAACAACTATATAAGCTAAGACTAAATTAGCTACAAAGATTGTTAATGCATCTCCATCTATAGGAGTTAAATGTAAGAAATTTCTAAATAAAATTACTGCAAAGAAAAATCCTATTGCTGTAGTCGTACATAGGAATGTACTTATTCTATTAAATGGTCTACAAGCATCTATTACTGCAAATATACTAACTCCACCAATAACTAGATACATTAAAGTTTGTGATTCTTCCACTTCTAAACCAAGACCTGCTCTCGTAAATGTTAAAATTATTATACTAATTATTATGGTTAAAGCATATGGCATTGCATTTCTTAGAACCGTTTTCAAGAAGCGACCTCTTATTGGTTTTGAGTTTTCTAAGAATGATAAGAAGAATGATGTATATCCTTCTATTACTAAATCTATTAATGTAATTTGGACTGGTATAAATGGGAATGCAGTATTTGTTATTATGTTAAACAATGATAGTAGCATTGAATATATTGTTTTTATAAAGAAAATTCTTGCTACATTCGTAATATTATTTACAACTCTTCTACCTTCCATTAGTACATCTTTAAGTACACTAAAATCCGAATTCAATAATACTATTTGAGATACTTGTCTTGCTATATCTGAAGCTTCTGGTAAAGTTATACTACAATCAGCTTGCTTTAATGCTACAACATCATTAACTCCATCTCCAGTCATTGCTACTGAATGACCTTTAGCTTGTAAAGCTTTTACTATTAAACTCTTTTGATGTGGTAAAACTCTTGCAAAAACACTATATTTATCTACTAATTCTGGAATTTCATCATCAGAATCTAAAGTAGATAAATCTATATATGAATCATAAGATTCTAACCCTGCTTTTTTAGCAATACTTGAAACAGTTAAAGGATTATCCCCAGAAATTATTTTTATATCAACTTTTTGTGTCTTAAAGAAACCTAACATTTCTTTAGCATTTTTTCTAAGTGGATCATCCAATGTAATTGCTGCAACAATTTCTAGTTTTGGCAAATGTTCATCACTTACAACTTCTTTTGTGTAAGCTATAAATAACATTCTTTTACCAGCTTTTTGTTCTTTTAATATTTTATCAGGCATTTCCATGTCACTTTTTTCTATAAGTCTTTCAGGTGCTCCTAAAACAATTGAACCTATTCTTTTAAAACTAATAGAACTCCATTTTCTTTCTGATGAAAATGACATATTGTCCTCTACTTCGAAAGTATCATCACCCTTAAAATAATCTTTAAGTGCCATAAATGTAGCATTGTTGTCTGTCATCTCATTTACAAATGCTGTCATTAAAGTTTTCATAGGATGTGGTAAGCATTTTTCGTTATATACCTCTATATCTGCAACCTTCATCTTTCCTTCTGTAATTGTTCCTGTTTTATCTAGGCATAATGTATCTATATGTGCCAATGTTTCTACACTGTATAAATCCTGAACCAAAACACTTTTTTTAGCAAGTTTAATAACACCTGTTGCTAAAGATATTGTTATAAGTAACATTAATCCCTTAGGCAACATACCCAATAATGCTGCAGCTGTTGAAACAACAGAATTAGTTATATCTACATGTCTTACTAAATAAGCTTGAACAAATAAAATTATACCAACTGGAATAATTACGAAACTAGTAAATCTTGTTACTTTTCTCATTGAATTTACTAGTTCAGACTCAGCTCTTTTATATTTCTTTGTTTCACTAGTAATTTGTGCTGCAAAATTGTCTTTTCCAACTTTTTCTACTTTTGAATAACATTTTCCACTAACTACATAGCTTCCAGATAATAATTTATCACCTTTTTTCTTTAATATTGTATCAGATTCACCTGTAAGTAAAGATTCATTTACTTCTACTTCGCCTTCTAATACAACTGAATCCGCACAAATTTGTTTTCCAGAATTTAAAATTATTACATCATCTAATACGATTTCTTCTATATTTACTTCTTTTTCTTTGCCATTTCTAACAACTGTGGCTTTTGAAATTTTTAATACTGATAGTTTTTGTACTAAATTTCTTGCATGAATTTCTTGTACGATTCCAATAACTATATTTATAATGATTATTACCATATATGCCAAATTGGTATATGCCTTTACTGCAATTAAAGCTATTGCAATCAAAAGATTAAATAAGTTAAATAAAGTGCAAACATTATCCCTTATTATTTCCCAATTTGTTCTAGTTTTGTCATCATCTACTTTGTTTACTTTCCCTGATTCTATTCTTTTTTCAACTTGTTTGTCTGTTAAACCATTTAATTCTTCCTTGTCCAAAATATTACACTCCTTCTCTTTCGCATTTTTTGTATTCTATCACACACTATAATATATTACTATATAATTTCAAAAAAAACAACTCAAATATTTTTTATTATTAAATCGCATTGTAGTTCTTTAAACATTTAATGACAAATAAAGCTAAAAACGCAAAAGGAGCTATCAAAATCAAAATTTTGATAGCTCTATATATAAAATAAAAGGGGAATTTAACGTGTCTCGTTTGCTAACACGGACATTTCGTAATCTAATTTTTTCATCACTTTAGCAGCTTTTAATAATTTCTTAGAAGTCTGCTTTGTAACATTACTATTTTTATATTTTAGTTCATGTTCTAGACTAGCCCAAAAGTCCATTGCCATTGTTCTTATTTGAATCTCTGCCTTTACATATACTTTACCCATATCAGTTTCTACAGGTACTTCCACTATTAAATGCAAACTAGCATATCCACTTTTTTTAGGTTTTTGTATGTAATCTTTTTCTTCTATTACCTGTATTTTAGGATTTTGCATTAATAATTCTCTTACTATATATACGTTTTCTTGAAAAGGGCAAATAATTCTTATTCCAGCAATATCGTTAATTTTTTCTATTAATTCCTTATAATTTAAATTATATTTTTTCTTTTTCATCTTTTTTATTATGCTTTTGGGACTTTTTAATCTAGATTTAACATGGTCTATTAAATTTATATTTTGGTACTTCACCTCCATGTCTTTTACAATATTTTTTAGTTCTTCTATGCTAAGTGAGTATATTGTCATTAATTTCTCAAAGACATCACTTTTTACTGTTAATTTTTCATTTTGTGTAATTTCACTTTCTATATTTATCAGCTCACTTTCTATTTAGCATCAACTCCTTTCTTCTTAGTATGCTATTATTTTATATATAAATTATTTCCAAATTATTCCCTAAATGTGTTTTATTTGTAAATTAATAAAAGCCCCATAAACTGAGGCTTTTACATTGTTTTTGCTATGTTAAACTAGCAAAATCACTTAAAATTAATTTTAAAAACGTTTTAAATTTTTCATAAAACATATGCTTTCTATAATATCTATTATTGCATATGCAATCATTAATCCACCAATAAGAGAAATAATTGCACCATTATTAAATAAAATGTATATACCAAGTATTATCATTATAATAGCTAAAATTAAACTAGAAATCCAAATTGAAGTATTATAATCCTTCAATTTAAATGATAAATATGCTCTATTTATTCCGCTATATAAAATCCAAAGTGCAATTATAATTCTTATTACAGCACCTATTGCATTTGCAAAAATAATTACAAATAATCCAATAAGAACAGATAGTAATCCTGATAATAAGTTAAAATTATAGTATTCACCTCTACCTCTTCCTTGTATATATGTAACTATTCTAGATATTCCTATTACCAAAAATAATAAACCAATTAGCCATGAGATTGCTTTTATAGCACCTTCATGAAAAACACATAATATGACTCCCAAAAGTCCAAAGATTATTGATACCAAAAGATTGGACATTCCTGATTTTTTAAATAAATCTTTTATTGGATCCATTATTTTATTCCTCCGTACCATCTGTAGTTTCATCTGCTTTTTCTTCTTCAGCATCATCTACTTTTACTCCTTGTACGTTTACAACAACTCTTTCAACTTTATTTCCTGTCATATTTTCTACTTCTTCTTTTACTCTATCTTGTATATTTTTTCCAACTTCTCTTATGTTTACACCATATTTTACTATAATGTTAATTTCTATTTTGACATTATCTCCATCTGATTCTACTTTAATTCCTCTAGACATTTGTTTCTTTCCACTAATAGCTTTTAATCCTTCTGTGAATCCTCCTGCCATTTTTGCAACTCCATCAACTTTAGCCACTGCCATACCAGCAATTGTTGCGACAACATCATTTGCCACATTAATTTCTTGATTTACATCTTTTTCTTCATCCATTAGAATAACCTCCCTTTATATATTTTTCTTCATAAAGATTATTTTCATTCTGTATACTATTATAATATATTAAATTACTTAATTTGTCAAAGTTCATTATTCTATTTCGATTGCACCTGTATATAATCCATAGTACATACCTTTTTTCTTTAATAGTTCTTCGTGATTTCCTCTTTCTATAATGTTTCCATGGTCTAGTACCATTATTAAGTCTGAGTTTTTAATTGTTGATAATCTATGTGCTATAACAAATACTGTTCTTCCTTTCATAAGTTTATCCATACCATCTTGAACTATTTTTTCTGTACGTGTATCTATTGAGCTTGTTGCCTCATCCAGTATTAATACTGGTGGATTGTATAGTGCTGCTCTTGCTATTGCTAGCAATTGTCTTTGTCCTTGTGATAAGCCTTCTCCATCACCTGATATCATTGTATCGTATGCATGTGGTAAATGTCTTATAAATCTATCAGCATTTGCAAGTTTAGCTGCAGCTATTACTTGTTCTTCTGTTGCATTTACATTTCCATACCTAATGTTATCTCTTATTGTTCCTGTAAATAAATGTGTATCTTGTAAAACCATTCCTAATGATTTTCTTAAATCATTCTTTTTCATTTTTTGGATATTAATTCCATCATATCTTATTTTTCCTTTTTGAATATCATAGAAACGATTTATTAAGTTTGTAATTGTAGTTTTTCCAGCTCCTGTAGGTCCAACAAAAGAAACTTTTTGCCCTTCTTTTGCTACCAAGCTTATATCATGTAAAATCTCTTTATTTGGAACATATCCAAAACTTACATGTTCAAACTCAACATTTCCAGTTAATTTTGTATATGTTGTTGTTCCATCACTATGTGGATGTTTCCAAGCCCATAATCCTGTTCTTTCTGTTGTTTCTTCTAATTTACCATCAACTTCTTTTGCATTTACTAATGTTACATATCCATCATCTACTTCTACTGGTTCATCCATTAATTTGAATAATCTTTCAGCACCTGCTAATGCCATTGCAACGAAGTTTAATTGTTGAGAAACTTGAGCAAGTGGGTTTGTGAATGCTTTTATAAATTGTAGGAAGGCCGCTATACTACCTATTGTAAGTAGACCATTTACTGCAAGTACACCACCAATTACTGCAACTAAAACATATCCAACATTTCCTATATTCATTATACAAGGCATTAATGTATTAGCATATGTATTAGCCTTCGTACTGCTTTTAAATAACTCTTCGTTTAATTTATCAAATCTTTCTTTTGATCTTTCTTCGTAACAGAATACTTTTACAACTTTTTGACCATTCATCATTTCTTCTATGTATCCATCAACTTTTCCAATGCTCTCTTGTTGACCAACGAAATATTTAGAACTATTTTTAGCAAAGAATCTAGATACAAATGTCATTATTATAACAATTAAAATTACAACACATGTTAAATAAATATTTGTTGTAACCATTCCTATAAATACTGTAACCATAGTAACTATTGCAGAAAATACTTGAGGAATACTTTGGCTTAATGCTTGTCTTAATGTGTCAACATCATTTGTATAAGTACTCATTATTTCACCATGGCTATGACTGTCAAAATAGCCTATTGGTAATCTTTGCATATGATTAAACATTTCTTTTCTTATTTTTTGTAAAGTTCCCTGTGTTATGTTAATCATTAATCTATTATATATATATGTAGCTATTGCACCTGTAAGATATACTAATCCCATAGTAAGAATTGCTTGTAACAATGAAGCATAATTTGGATTTTGATTTCCTATAAGTGGTGTAATATAATTATCTATTAATGTTTGAATAAATTGTATACCAATAACATTAGCTGCTGCACTTACAATTATACTAATTACTACTACAGCAAATTGTCCTTTATAATCACTTAATGCATATTTTAATAATCTAAATAATGTACCAGATTTTTTAGTTTTCTTTTTAGTATTATTATTTATTTTATCTGTATTATTTTCCTTCATTATTACTATCAACTCCTCCCATTTGAGATTCATATACTTCTTGGTATATCTTATTTGTTTTTAATAATTCATCAGATGTTCCTATTCCATCTATTCTACCGTTATCCATAACTATTATTTTATCTGCATCTATAATTGAACTAATTCTTTGTGCAATAATTATTTTAGTAGTATTTGGAATATCTTCTCTAAATGCTTTTCTTATAAGTGCATCTGTTTTTGTATCTACAGCACTTGTTGAATCATCCAATATTAAGATTTTTGGTTTTTTAAGCAATGCTCTTGCTATACAAATTCTTTGTTTTTGACCTCCAGATACATTTGTACCACCTTGGTCCAATACTGTATTATATTTATCTGGGAATTCTTGAATAAATCCATCTGCTTGAGCTAATTTACATGCTTCTACTAATTCCTCATCAGTTGCATTTGCATTACCCCATCTTAAATTCTCTGCAATTGTTCCAGAGAATAGTACGTTCTTTTGAAGAACCATTGCAACTCCATTTCTTAAAGTTTCTAGGTCGTAATCCCTAACATCTACGCCACCAACTTTAACGAATCCGGATTTAACATCATATAATCTAGGAATTAAGTTTACCAAAGAAGTCTTAGAACTTCCAGTTCCACCTATAATTCCAATTACTTCACCAGAATTTATTTTTAAATTGATATCTTCTAGTGGTAACATTTCATTTGCTTTTGCATCATCATATTGGAAGTCTACATCTATAAATTCTATGCTTCCATCTTTTATTTCCTTTACTGTTTTTTCTTTATTTCTTATAGTTGGCTCTTCTGTTAAAACCTCGTAAATTCTTTCTGCAGATGATTGAGCAATAATTATCATAACTAATACCATAGAAAGCATCATTAAGCTAGATAATATTTGCCAAGCATATGTAATTAAACTAGAAAGTTGTCCTGTTTGCATTCCACCTGTTACAATTGCCTTTGCTCCAAGCCAAGATAAGAATAATATACAAGTATAGATTGCAATTTGCATAACTGGACTATTGAAAGTTACTATTTTCTCAGCTTTCTTAAATAATTTATAAACTAATGAGTTTACATCTCCAAATTTTTTCTCTTCATTTTCTTCTGTTGCAAAAGATTTTACAACCCTAATTGCATTCAAGTTTTCTCCTACAACTCTGTTTAAATCATCATATTTTTTGAAAACTTTCTCAAAATATGGATGAGCCTTAATTGATATAAATGCAAGAATTAATGCAAGTGGTATCATTGTTGCAATATATACAAAAGATAATTCTTTATTTATAGAAAACGCCATACATAATGCAAAAATAATCATTATAGGCGCTCTTACTAATGCTCTTATTATCATTTGAAATGCATTTTGAACATTAGTTACATCTGTTGTTAATCTTGTTACTAAACTTGATGTAGAAAATTTATCTATATTTGAAAAAGAGTAATTTTGAATATTATAAAACATCCCTTGTCTTAAATTCTTCGCAAATCCTGCAGAAGCAATGGCTGCGAATCTTCCGGAAAGTACTCCAAATATTAATGACATAATTGCTGAAATTACTAGCATTATTCCAATTCTTATAATATAATCCAAATCATTATTTTGTATTCCTACATCAATAATTTTGGCCATAAGATATGGTATTACTACCTCCATTACAATTTCTAAAACTACCATAAAAGGCGTTAAAATTGCATATTTTTTGTACTGCTTGATGTATTTTGACAGTTCTTTTAACATTTTTCTCATTTCTCCTTTCACATTTTTTAGCACAATGGTTATTTTATCACAATTTATTTTTTATTTCCATACTTTTTTGAACTTTGGGGACGGACCTTAAAGTTCAAAAGATTTACATAAAGAAATGAACTTTATGGACTGACCTTAAAGTTCAAAAAATTTATATAAAAAAATAGGGATTCTAGGACTGACCCTAAATCCCTGTTGGCAGTCTAAAATCCCTAATTATTTTTTAAATATTCTATATATTCTTCTAAACAAAGACCTAAGTTTTTCATTTCCTTAGCATATTCTGGACCTACATATCTCCAATGCCATGGTTCATATTTTATTTGTGTTATATTTTCTTTGTCTTTTGGATATCTAAGTATAAATCCATAATTTGCTGCATTTTCTACAAGCCACGGGAATGCAGGTTCTTTTTCGAAAGCATTATCAACATTATTAAAGTCAACAGCTAAACCTAAATTATGTTCACTTTTATATGGTTCTTCTATTCCATTTAATGTAAGTGCTCTTGCTTCCTCTTCTGTTTTTCCATCTGCTAAATATTCCTGTATACTTTCATCTATTAAATGCTTTTGTTTCTCAGGACTTCTATATGTAGACTGTGCCCAAATATTTTTTATTCCAACTGCTTTCATATCTAGAATCATTTGTGTTAAACTATCAATTGCTCTAGCATCAAATTGTCTGGCACTATCGATATTGGCAAGTGGTGGAACATAGTCTTCAGCCATTGTATTTTCATAATTTACTAAAATTAATCTCCAATCATTTAATTTTCGTAAACTTTCCTCAGAAGTTACATGTTGTGTACTAATAGTGTTATTATCAACACTATTAGTACTAAGAATTGCATTTTCAAATGTTTCATTTGAAATATTATTTGTCATAGCACCAACTTCCTTACTATTTCCTAAATTGTTTAATACATATACTAATATTATACTAACAATCATTATAATTGATACCACAATTCTATATATAAATATTTTTTTATTACTACTTTCTTTACTATGACTTCCTTCTTGTTTTTTATTATCTTCTTTACTATAGCTATGGCTTCCTTCCGCTTTTTTATTATTTTCTTTACTATAGCTATGGCTTTTTACCTTTTTATTTTCTTCATTGCCTTGCTGTTTAGTTTCCTTTTTTTCCACCATTCTCACCTAACTAATTATTTTTTTAACTATGTTTAACAATATAATTCCATGAATCTTTACACATTTGTTTTAGGTCTTTTTCTGCGACCCAACCCAATTCATTTTTTGCCTTTGTAGGATCAGAATAACATTTATCTATATCTCCTTCTCTTCTTGGAGCTATTTTATATGGTACTTTTTTGCCAGTTACTTCTTCGAATGTTTTTACAAGGTCTAAAACACTATATCCTTTACCTGTTCCTAGATTGTAAATAAACAAACCTTGTCCTTCTTTTTCTAGTTTTTGTAATGCATTAATATGTCCTTTTGCCAAATCTACAACATGAATATAATCTCTTACTCCTGTTCCATCCGGTGTATCGTAATCATTTCCAAAAACAGATAATTCTTTTAATGTACCATTTGCAACCCTTACAATATATGGCATTAAATTATTTGGAATACCTTGAGGTTCTTCTCCAATTAATCCACTTTCATGTGCTCCAATTGGATTAAAATATCTTAATATAACAATATCCCAAGTATTATCAGATTTATAAACATCTTTTAGAATTTGCTCTATAAATAATTTACTAGTTCCATAAGGATTTGTTGTTCCACCTGTTTTTGCATCTTCTGTAATTGGAACAACTTCTGGTTTTCCATATACTGTTGCAGATGAGCTAAATACAAATTTCTTAACATTATTTTTTCTCATAACATCTAATAATGTTAATGTTCCTGAAACATTATTTGTATAATACTCTATTGGTTTTTGAACTGATTCCCCTACAGCTTTAAATCCTGCAAAATTTATTACTGCTTCAATATCATTCTCCTTAAATACCTTGTCCAATTTTTCTCTATCTGCATAATTGATATTATAAAATTTAAAATCCTTATTTGTTATTTTTCTTATTGCATCTAAAACCTCTGGTTTACTATTTGAAAAATCATCTATTATAACAACATCTCTATTTGCATTCAATAATTCTATAACAGTATGACTACCAATATATCCAGCTCCTCCAGTAACTAAAATTGACATAATTTTTACCTCCCATATATTAAAATTTGTTTATACTATAACTCTTATAAATACCAAGAGTTTTGTTTTATTGTTCTTGATATATTCTTTTATATATTTCATAATCTCTTAAAATTTTTCTTACATAATTATTTGTTTCTCTAAATGGAATATTTTCTATGTCCGAACCATCTTTTGAAATAGTTTCATCTTGTAACCATTTATCTACATTTCCACTTCCTGCATTATATGCAGTTAAAGCAATTGGAACACTTTTATATGTTGCATATAATGTAGAAAAATATTTAGTTCCTAATTTAATATTTGTTTCGGGGTCTTTTAATTCATCTTTTTCGTATTCCATTCCTAATTTTTTAGCAGTATCTTCTGCTGTTGTATCCATTAGTTGCATTAAACCGACTGCATCACTTTTAGAAACTACATCAGGTTTAAAATTGCTCTCAGCTTTAATCATGGCATATATCAATAAAGGATCCACACCATATTCTTTAGAATACTTTTCTACATATTCAGAATATTTTTGAGGATAAATTTGTTTTATGATAATTTCATGTACTTTAAATACACCAAAAACTAAATACATTATAGCACATATAATTAATAAAATAACTATTATCTTTAGTAATTTTTTTACCATAACTAGCCATATGATATATTTTGCTAATATATCATATTCTCCTTTCTTTTAAATTTACTCCTGTATACACCATTTAAAACTTTAAGCAACACTTAAATCCTGACAATTTAATTTTTTTTCACAATTATTATTTTAAATCATACCAATTATATGCTTCAGAAACATCTGCTCTTAATGGTACTTTTAGTTTTACTGCATTTTCCATTGATGTCTTTAATAATTCCTTTACCTCTTCTTTTTCCTCTTCCTTAGTTTCAATTAAAAGCTCATCATGTATTTGCAATATTAATTTAGATTGCAAATGTCTTTCCTTTAATTTATTAAAAACATCTATCATTGCAATTTTCATTATATCTGCTGCTGTTCCCTGTATAGGAGTATTCATAGCAGCTCTAGAACCAAATTGCCTAATATTAAAATTCTTAGATTTAAGCTCTGGTATATATCTTCTCCTCTTAAATAATGTTTCTACATACCCCTTTTCTTTAGCCTCTTCTACGATGTCTGACATATATTGTTTTATTCCACTATATTTTTGTAAATATTGCTCTATATATTCTTTTGCTTTCTTTCTAGATACTCCGATTTGCTCTGCTAAACCAAAATCACTTATTCCATATACTATTCCGAAATTAACTGCTTTTGCATGACTTCTTTGTTCTTTTGTTACCTCATCTATTGAAACATTAAATACACTTGCAGCAGCTTGTTTATGTATATCCTCATTGTTCTTAAATGCTTGTATCATATGTTCATCATTTGACATATGAGCAAGTACTCTAAGCTCAATTTGAGAGTAGTCCGCATCTATAAACAAATATCCTTCTTTTGGCTTAAAAGCTTTTCTTAATTGCTTTCCAAGTTCTATCCTAGTTGGAATATTTTGTAGATTTGGTTCCGTAGAACTTATTCTTCCTGTTGCGGTTATTGTTTGATGGAAATATGAGTGAATTCTTCCTGTTACCGGATTTATGTATGGTTTCAATCCTTCTACATAAGTTGAATTTAATTTTGTTAAACTCCTATATTCCAATATTTTTTCTACTACCGGATGTATCTTTTTTAATTTTTCCAAAACATCCACATCTGTTGAATAACCCGTTTTTGTCTTCTTTAACACTGGCAATTCTAATTTTTCGAATAGAACTTCTCCTAATTGTTTTGTAGAATTTATATTAAATTCTGTTCCACTCAAGTCATATATTTCCTGTGTTAGTTTGGCAATATTTTCTTTTAATTTTACTCCAAATTCTTCTAATTCATCCTTGTCTATTTGTATTCCCGCATATTGCATTTCAGAAAGTACCTCTACTAAAGGCATTTCTATGTTTTTAAATAACTCTGTTTCTTCTAATTCTGCTAATTTCTTCGTTGTTGTTTTGTATAATTTATATATCAAATATGCATATAAAGTATTTAGATATTTTTCATATTCATTGTTATCAGCATTTTCTTCGAATAAATTCATTTGCTCCTGTTTCTTTATTCCCAATGAATTTAAATATTTATCCATATCAAAATCCAAATACTGATATGCTACATCCTGCATTTTGTATTTCATATTTGTTGCATCCAAATCATATACTGCAATCTCTGCATCATAACTAATATCCTGTGGAGCTATCCCCATTTGTTTTAGCAAGATATAGTCTTCTGAAATTTTATATCCATATTTTTTTATATCTTTATTTTCGAAGATTTCTTTTAAATAATTTATATCTTCTTCTTTAACAATTGAAAAATATGCTTTGTTTTCTTTGCTATCATAGAAAGAAAATGTAGTTATTTCCTTTTTTATAATATATTCTGGCTTGTCTGCTTCTTTTGTAGAGAAATAATAAAACAATTCTTTACTTTTTAAAATAATATCTTTAGCTTCCTTTAAATCTATTACTTCAATTTCATATTTTTCTGTGGTTTCTTCTTCTTTAATTTCTTCACCTGATGCTAAATTAAATCTTTCTATATATCTATTAAAATTTAATTCTTTAAATAATTTTAAAACTTCTGGTTTATTCCATTCTTCCACTTTAAAATCATCTAAATTTTCATCTATTGGGGAATTTACATTTATAGTACCTAATTCTCTGGAAAGCAATGCTAAATCCTTATTGGCTAATATTTTTTCTCTTGTCTTTCCTTTAACATCTTCAGCCTTTCCTTCTTCCAATAATTTATATAAATTATCTATATTTTTATATTCTTGTATTAATTTTAAAGCTGTTTTTTCACCTATTCCAGGAACTCCCGGTATATTATCGGAAGAATCACCTTGTAAACCTTTAACCTCTATTAATTGTTTTGGCTCTATATTATAAATTTCTCTTACTTTGTCAGCATTATAGTCATCTTCCTCGGTTTTTCCTGCTTTTGTATGCGGTATTCTTATTGTAACCTTATCTGTTGCAAGTTGAAATGTATCCCTATCTCCTGACAATATTGTTACATCCAATCCCTGCTTTTCTCCATAAACAGATAATGTTCCTAAAATATCATCACCCTCATAGCCTTCTTTTTCTACAATATCTATATTCATTGCTCTTAAAACATTTTTTATAATTGGCATTTGCTCAGCTAATTCATCCGGCATTCCTTTTCTGTTAGCTTTATAGCCATCATACATTGCATGTCTTTTAGTTGGACCTTTCATGTCAAAAGCCACAACCAAATATTCTGGCTTAATGTCATCCAATATTTTAAACATTATAGCTAAAAAGCCATATACAGCATTTGTAGGCGTTCCATCCTTTGTTGAAAGCATTTTACTTCCCATTATACCATAAAAAGCTCTGTTTAAAATACTATTACCATCTATTAATACTAATTTACTCAAAGGTTTTTCCTCCTTTAAATTTACTTATATACTTCTTTGCCCCATCTCGTTGCAATTACTAAGTTTTTTACTACATTAAATATTTTTTTGCTATTTCATAGAATAGTTGTGTTCCTATTAAAATTGGTTTTTCTCCAACAGTAAAGTTTTCGTTATGTTGAGGATAATATACATCCCCTCCACATCCAACAAATATCATACAACCCGGCACTTTTTCCAAATAATATGAAAAATCTTCAGAAGTTGTTGTTTGATAATCTGTAATTACATTATCTACGACTTTTTTTGCCAATTCTTGTACTACTTCAGCCTCTTCTTTAGAATTTGATGTAACTGGATATTGTACTAAAAATTTTACTTCTGCTCTTCCACCCATTTCTTTTGCTATGTTCTCAACTGTTTCTACTAATTTTGACTTCATTTCTTTTCTAACTTCATTATTATTAGTTCTACAAATACCTTTCATAAATACTTTGTCGGGTATAACATTATTTGTCTTTCCGCCACTTATTGCGGTTACACCCATAATAGCTTTTTCATCTATATCCACGTTTATCCTAGCCATTTCTTTTAGAGCAATTCCAATTTTGTTTGCTATATAAATTGGGTCCACACATTTTTCTGGCATAGCTGCATGCCCACCTTTACCATACACATAAATATCATATGGGTCAGAAGAAGCCATTACAGTTCCCGCTTTTATTCCGATTGAACCTTCTTTTAATTCACTCCAAACATGTATTGCAAAAGTCTTGTCTACTTTTGGATTTTCCAATGCTCCATTTTCGACCATCTTACTTGCTCCAGCATTTCCTTCTTCATCTGGCTCAAAGAGTAATTTTACTGTTCCTTTTATCTTATCCTTATTATCCATTAATATTTTAGCAAGTGATAAAAGTATTGTCATATGAGCATCATGACCACACGTATGTTTAGTTCTACCTGTTTCATCCATTATAACAGCATCCATATCACTTCTAAACATTATACAAGGTCCTGGTTCTTTACCTTTTAACGTAGCTATAATTCCTGTTGCATAAATATTTTGATTTATATCTTGATATCCCATATCTTCCAATCTTTTCTTTATATATGCAGATGTCTTAAACTCGCATAAACCTTTTTCTGGATGATTCCATAAATATTCTTTATCCTTTTTCATTTGTGGTTTTAAATCAGTTACTATTTTCTCAATATTCACAAAAACTACCTTCTTACTTTATTTTATAACTTTGTATCTATTCACTGTTTCTCTAACATTTTCAGCTATTAAAATCTTTCCATATCTTATTATATCTTCAACTATTTAAATAATTGTATTATTCTATCCACGGCTTCTTTAGTGTCTTCTTTGCTAGAAAATGCAGTTAATCTAAAATATCCTTCTCCACATTCTCCAAATCCAACCCCAGGAGTCCCAACAACTGCAGCTCCGTTTAATAATTTATCAAAGAAATCCCAAGATTTCATGCCATTTGGAGTTTTTAACCAAATATATGGTGAATTAACTCCTCCATAAACAGTAAATCCAACTTTCTCTAGCTCTTCTTTTATATATTTTGCATTTTCCTTATAATATTTAATATTTTCTCTAATTTGTTTTTGACCTAATTCTGTATATACTGCTTCAGCAGCTCTTTGGGTTATGTATGCAGCTGCACCAAATTTCGTACTCTGCCTTCTTCTCCATAAAGAATTTAATTCTATTTTCTCCCCATTTTTTCTATATGCTTTTAATTCCTTAGGAACCACTGCAAATGAACATCTAACTCCTGTAAAACCTGCAAGTTTTGAATAGCTTCTAAATTCTACCGCAACTTCTTTTGCACCATCTATTTCATAAATACTATGTGGTATATTTTCATCATCAATAAATATTTCATAAACAGAATCAAAAAATATTACCGCTCTATTTTCTTTGGCGTATTTAACCCATTCTTCTAATTGTTTCCTAGATAAAACTGTTCCTGTTGGATTATTTGGTGAGCATAAATATATAATATCTACATGTTCATCTGGAATACTAGGTATAAAATTATTCTCTTCTGTTGCTTTCAAATAAACTATATTATTTCTTCCAAGCATTATATTTGTATCCCTATATGCTGGATAAACAGGATCCATTAAAGCTACAATATTATCCTCAGAAAATAATTCCGCAATTCCTGCCAAATCACCTTTACTACCTGCTGCAATAAATACTTCATCTTTATCAAGTTTAACTCCTCTTTTTTCATACTCTACATCCAAAATTCTATCTATTAAAAAGTCATAACCTTGTACTATCCCATAACCTCTAAAAGTTTCTTTTTTAGCCATCTCATCCACAGCTTTATGCATTGCTTCTATAACTACTGGTACAAGTGGCAAAGAAACATCTCCGATTCCTAAATTTATAACCTTTTTGTCCGGATTCATTCTTTCGTATTCATTCTTCTTATTTGTTATATCTGAGAATAAATAATCTTTTTTTAAATTCAAAAAATTTTCATTAACATTTGCCATAATTTTACTTCCCTATTTTAAAATTTTTATGCTAAATTCATATTAATACATATAACATTCTATTATTAATGTATTATTTACTATTCCATATCCTTCTTCATTTTCCTGTGAAAGATATTCTTTTAACATATTTGTGGTTAAATTAACTTTTTGCAAATCTCTTCCAGTATAAAAATTTATAACTCCATCTGCAGCCCAATCACATCTTACTGCATTATATGTAACTACAGATTTACGTATAATATTTTCAAAATAAGTTTTATAATCCTGTCCTTTTACTGTATATATAGCTATGTTTTGAATATTAACATTATTAATTTGTTCATAATTATTTATATATTCATCAATACCTTGTACTTCATCTTTTTCATATTCATTAACTAATTTATGTTCATATGTAACTATTATACAATTATATATACTAACAATGCTATAAATTATTAAAATAAAATTAAATATTTTTATAAAAATTTCATCATTATTTTCCATTATTAGACAAATTAATACAAAACCAATTATACATCCAATACAATAATGTAATCTCCCTGTATAAAAACTAGATAATGTCCCTAATGAGACTACAAAAGCACATATTATACATAAAACTATTATGCATATGGATTTAATCGTTAAAAATCTTTGACATTTCGTTTTTATATCGCATGCAAGTGAGCACACCAATAAAATAGCTATAAAAACATATAAAAGATTTGTTGGAAATAATCCAATATTATCCTTTAAAATAACAGAAAAATTTCTAATAATATATTGTAAATTACTAAATATTGATGATATTCCACCAACTCTTGTTTGAACTTGTCCTGTTACATTTCCAATAATATTTACTATAAGCATATTCGCACCAACTGCAACAAGTGCAAAAAATGCTGAAATTAAAGTGTCTAAACAAATTTGCTTTATATTTTTCTTAATTAAATCTGCATTTCCATTAAGTTCTATTTTATTTTTTAATAAACTTATAAAAAATGTAAGTACTATTATAAATCCGGCAGTCCCTTGATATGATATAACACCAAATATTGTTAATATTAATGCTATAAATTTATTGCCAAGATTTTTACTATTTACAATTAAATCTGATGAATATGTAAATAACAATAAACTTAAAGCCATTACAATTGATTCTACAAAATACATATCTTCTATGTACATAAAATTAAATATAGTAAAAAATACAGCAATTGTGACTATTAATTCTTTTTTCAAATTTATTTCCGTATTTTTTAAAATAATATTTTTTAATTTTATAACACAAGCACAGGAAATAAGAATAGCTATTACAAGTGTTCCTATTACATATACTTCAATTGGAAAATTTAATTTTGCAAAAATCATAGTAAGTAAATACATTACTAACCTACCATCTTTTAAAGACCAATTAGTAGCATATTTCTCATATCCAACATTCATTATATTATATGTATCAGCAGAATAATGCATGGAAATCCAACCAACATACATTATTACTGCCAATATAAATATTCCAAAAAAGATAAAATAATCCTTTTTTAATTTTTTCATACTAAATTTAATTCCTTTCTTGCCAAGGCATATATAGGAATTAAAGTCATGGACTTTATTTTTTTATTTTAAATATATGCCATAAAATACAATATATCATCCATTATTACAAAATTGCCTTCATATCCTAGTTTTCGTTTAGCTGCATATGCATAGAATAGAGTTCTATTAGGATATGCCTCTAAGAAATTGTCCTCGAAATTTCTACCAGTATAAAAATTAATTGTTCCTATTGCAGACCAGGTACAAGCAACTCCATCATATGTCAAAACAGATTGATTAGATATTTGGTCAAAATATCCATATTTTTTCATGTTGGATAATTTAAAATATCTTGCTTCTGTAATCTTTACATTATTTTCTTTTTCATAATTTTCTATATATGCTTCTAATCCTTCGCATTTGTCTTTTTCTAATTTATTTACTTGCTTATGTTCATACAATAAAACTACAGTATTTACAACAGTAATTAAATTATAAGCAATTAAAGCAATAACTATTAAATATTTTATAATTGTTTCATCCTCGAATATCTTTGTACTACAGAACAAAGGTATAAAGATTATACCAACTAAAGCTCCTACAGGCACATGAATTCTTCCAGTATCATAACTTGTAATACTAACAATACACATTGCAAAAGTAATAAGTACTGTTACCAAACAAATAAAAGCAATATTAAATACTAAACCATATCTTTTTACTTTAATACCATAAATTTCTGCAAGTAAAGCTATAACTAGCACAAATATCATCATTACATAACTTGGGAATAATCCACAATTATTAACTAAAATAGTATCAAATACCATTTTTTTGAAATTAACTAGTATTCTAACAAAATAAGTTAATAAATTTTCTACTCCATTTAATCTCTGTTGAGTAGTTCCAGCTATTGCTGTTGCAACATTTATTTGTACTAAATTAGCTAAAAATGAAAATAAAGTTATGCATATTATTAAAGCAAAATCTTTTAAACTTTCTTTTATCTCTTTTCCATTTTTTGCAATAGAAAATGCTACTCCATATAGTGCAAATAATCCTATTGTTCCTTGATAGCAAAATGTAGCTAATAAGGCTAAAAAAGTAGCTTTTATAATGTAGAAATCGTTTTTCTTTACAATTTGGTTAACTGCTAATATATAAAATAAAACACTAAATGCCATCACGGCTGATTCTACAAAATATAAATTCTCTACATACATAAAATTAAATATTGTACAATATGAAATTAAGATTGCCACAAATTCTTGAAATTTTGTTTTTTTAGTACAAAATTTCATTATCATATTTTTCAGTACTAAAACTGCTATACATGATACTACTAATGCTATAACAGTTAAAGTTATTACATAAACATTAATAGGAATGTTTATATAATTTGCAAGCATCCCTATTAAAAACATAAATATTCTTCCATCACTTAAAGAATTATTTATTGCATATGTTCTATATCCTATATTCATTATATTATATGTATCTGTTGCATAATGCATTGATACATAATTCCAAAAAACAGCCCCAGTTATTACAAATAAAATAAAAAATAATATTAGATTTTTTGTTCTATTTTTCATGTTTTCTCCTATTCTTTTGTAATATATTTCTTTAATTTTTTCTTTATAATCATATAATTTTTTCTATAAATATTCAAGATTAAGTAATAAACTTTTAGCTATCAATTGTAACAATAAAAAGTACTAAACTTTTAGCCACAAATATATAACATTAATTAATCTTCTTTACACATAAATCTTTTATATTTACAACTCTAGTTGCTAAATCTTTATAAAAACTTGCTTCGTGTGAAACTAAAATAACAGTTCCATTAAACTCAGTTAATGCCTTTTGTAATTCTTCTTTTGTGTCTGCATCTAAGTGATTTGTTGGTTCATCTAAAATTAATAAATTGCAAGGTCTTAAAATTATTTTGCATAATTTTACTTTGGCTTGCTCTCCTCCACTTAAAGTTGCTATTGGTTGCATAACATGTTCTTTTTTTATTCCACAATCAGCCAAATGTTTTCTAACTTGTTTTTGTGTTAATTTTGGAAATTCTCTTGAAATAATATTTAGAGGAATATCTTCTGGATTCTCCCATTTTAAATCTTGTTCATAATAGCCTATACTTTTAATGGTTTCAGAAAATTTAAAACTTCCAGAAATAGGTTGAATTTCACCAATAAGTGTTTTTAATAATGTAGATTTTCCTATTCCATTAAATCCTGTTATTACGAGTTTTTCTTCATTTCTAACATCAAATTTCATTTTTGGAAGTAAAGGATAATAATATCCTACTTCTAAATCTTTCACTTCTAAAATTACTTGTGCTGTGCTAGGAACACAACTAAAACGGAAATGAGGTTTACTTGTAAATGATGGTTTTTCAATTTTTTCCATCTTTTCTAATTTCTTTTCTCTACTTTTAGCCATTTGGGCAGTTGATGCTCTAACTTTATTTTTGGCTATATAATCTTCCAATTTCTTTATTTCTTTTTGCTGTGAATTATATTGTCTTATATAATCCTCTCTTAATAATTCTTTTTGTTTTAAAAAACTAGAATATGAACCTTTATATTTTTTTATTTTATTAAATTCTATATCGCAGATACAGGTTGTTACCTTTTCTAGAAAATCGAAATCATGGGATACTATTATAAAAGCTCCTTTAAAGCTTGTTAAATATTCAGAAAGCCATTCAACATGCTCTTTATCCAAAAAATTGGTTGGTTCATCTAAAACTAAAACTTCAGGATTTTGCAAAAGTAATTTGGCTAGAATTACTTTTGCTCTTTGACCTCCACTCAAGTTTTTTAAGGAAGTATCCAAGCCCAATGCAGTTATCCCTAAACCACTTGCAACTTTATGTACAGTGCTATCTATTGCATAAAAATTTCTTTCTTCCAGTAACTCTTGATATCTAGAAACTTTTTTTAAGATGTTTTCATTATAATTTATCGCCATTTCTTCATATAATTTATTTAAATCTTCTTCTATTTTATATAAATCCTTAAATGCTGTCCTCAAATAATCAAAAATAGTTTGCTCTTCATCAACAATTGCATATTGGTCCAATTTTCCAATAGTTACACCATTTTGCCATTTTACAGAACCTTTATCCGGTAAAATTTCGCCAAGTAAAATTTTTATTAATGTACTTTTTCCAGCTCCGTTTTGACCTACAATTCCCATATGTTCGCCTTTATATAATTCAAAAGAAGAGTCTTTATACAATACTTTTTCTCCAAATGAATGTGATAAATGTTCTACCTCTAATAGTGCCATTATTTCCTCCTACTCCGATTGACCACTCCAAATTTTTAATTTTACAATATTTCCTATTTCAATGCATTTCTTCCATACAATTAAAAATTTACTCTTAAATTTAACATATAGCACACCAATTAATAATGATGCAATAAAAATTCCAATTTGAATTGTATTATTTAAAATATTATTGCTAACAGTTACATATTTGTTAAATAAATCTATAAAAATCAAATGAACCACATAAATATACATTGAATATTTTCTTCCTATAATGGCTAATACATTTTCTTCGCTTACTTGTCTTGTTTGAATGGCAAATATGAATATTGCCATTGCCAAAAATGTTGTACTAATGTACAAATCTCCTATAGCATCCTTATGTGCTAATGTTAGAAAATGTTCCTCTAACACAGTTGTTAAAGCAAATATAGGAATCAATACTGCTAATCTTTTAATTGTTAACTTTTTAATTAATTTTTCTTTATTTTCATATAACAAATTTCCTATTAAAAAATATGGCAATCCAATAAAAAGGAAATTCCTCATATATATAGGGTCAAAATCCTTATTTAGCAATGCTATTGAATATTCACCAAATATTATATTAGTTACTAATAATACAGGTATTAAATAATATAAATATTTTCGTTTATTTACTTTATCCGCAATATATGCAATTATAAGAACATATAGAAGTGCATTTAGGTACCATAGAGGAAAAGCAAAAGGCGAATTATTATAAAGAACACAATTCATAATATCTTCTTTATTTGGTATCTCTGGCTTTCCATCCATTATTATTCCAAATACAAAATATAATAAATTTGCCAATATTATAAGTACCAAAACCTTTTTTATTTGCTTTAATGGTGCTTTTGATGTCCTATAATAAAAATAACCAGTTATCATAAAAAATATAGGAACAGCAATCCTACATAATGGTGTAATTATATCTCCTAAATTTGCTTTATATGAAATATGTATACATATAACTAAAAATGCACATACTGCTTTTAATATATCTAAATTATTTAATCTTTTGCCTTCTATCTTTTCCATTTTTATCCCTCGTTAATTTTTTTAGCTACTATACTATACCATTTTTTTAAGATTCTTTCAACTCAAATTATAGCCTTTCAACTTTACATTTTAAAAGTTTTCCAATTTTTTCTAATTTTTAATTGAAAAAGCTCTAATTTTCTGGTATACTGCATAAAAAAATTATGAGGTTACAATATGGATTATTTAAACTTAAATAAATTTAAAAAAAGTAAAAGTGGAAATGTTAAAATAGGTGAACTTTCTACACAAGCAATAAAAATATTAAATTTAGATTTAAAGCCACAAAATATATATTTATGGGGACCTAGAATAGAAGAGCATTGTGAAAAACATAAAACGGAATATTCTTCTGTATATGCATATAATGAAGCAATTACAAATATTCCCTTAATTATTAAAGAACCTGATTACATTGGTATAAATTCAAAAAATGGAAATATCCAATATATTAAAAAACTTTCAGATATTTCTTTAATTGGAATAAAAATTACTTCTAATGATAATGGATTACTTTTTAGAACTATCTTTCCAATAACTGAAAGCAAATTAAAGCATAATATTAATATAGGAATCTATAAAAAATATAAATAAGGATATAAATTAAGTTTTATTTATTTATGAAAGGAGACAGTTTGTACTGTCTCCTTCTTGGTGAATTATTTAGTGGGGCGGCGTATCCCACATCTTTTTTAGACCATCACTGGCATGATAGCTGCCTTTCTATCCTTAAATAATTCATTTATATTATATGTAGCTACACATATAATAATACTATTTAAGAATAATTATTTATTCTTTTTGTATAAATAATATACATCAAATTGTGCTATAAAGTCAATATTTTTTTACATTTTTTAGTCATTATTTAATTTTTTTAAAGCTTTATTCCACTTCTTCCCAATTAATAAGTTTTACTTGATTAGAAATAAAGTTTTTGTTATTATCTATTTCTTTAAATAAATCTGTTGACAAATATTTTTTGTTATCATCTGCAAATACTGTTACTATTGGTTTATTTATTTTTTCACTTAATAAAATGCTTCCTAAAAAATTTGCCCCAGATGAAATTCCAATTCCTAATCCTAATTCTCTAGATAACCTTCTTGCCATGTTTATGGAATCTTCATCATTTACTAATATAATATCATCTATGGCATTTTCATCTATTAATTCTGGAATAAATTCATCTCCTATTCCTTCTATTTTATGTCCTCCTAAGATAATGCCTTTTGAAAGCATTGGCATATTATCCGGCTCTATTGCTACTATTTTTAATTCATTAAATTTCTCTTTTAACCTTTTACCAATTCCCATTAAAGTTCCACCTGTACCTACTCCAGATACAAAACCATAAACTTTCTCTGGAATTTGTTTTATTATTTCAACACCTGTCGTTTCATAATGTGCCAAAAAGTTATTTTTATTAGAAAATTGATTTGTTAAAAATCCATTCTTTTCTTTTGCCAGTTTTTTTGCTTCATTAATACATCTTTTAAATCCTCCGTCTTCTTTTGAATATAGAAATACCTTGGCACCATAGTTTTCCATTAATTTTATTCTTTCTTCGCTTACCCAATCTGGCATAAAAATATATACTTCATGATTATATAACCTACCAATTGCAGCTAATGCAATACCTGTATTTCCACTTGTCGCCTCTATAATTGGCATATTTTCCTTTAATTCACCTGTTTCTATTGCATTTTTTATCATGTAATATGCTACTCTATCTTTTATACTTCCAGTTAAGTTATAATATTCTAATTTTGTATAAATATATTGTTTTTTCCCTTTAAATTCATAATTTATTTTTATCATTGGTGTATTCCCAATTATCTTTTTCACCAATTTCATTCCCCCCATGTCGAAAAAACTATATACACTACGTAGTATATAGTTTTTTACTTATTATATGTTATATTTGATTTTTCTGTAACCTTCAATTTGATTCTATTCTGCCTTAACTTATTATTTTCATTTTATTAAAATCACTTGTTCTATAACATTTGTCCCATCTAAGAAATCGATTTTATATCTTTTTCTATATCTTCTTTTTTTATCTTACCGAAAAATCTACTAAAAAATGATTTTCTAAAAATTCCCATATATTTATTAGCCATATTTTGAGATTCACTTAATTGTCTTTTTAACTCATCTACCTCTTTTTCTTTTTCATGTAGTTCCATCATAGTTTGATTTTTAAGTTTCTCGTTGTTTTCTTTTAGCTCCATATTTTCCTTTTTCATTTTATTAATCATAGCTTCAGTTTCATTTTTTTTATTTTTCTCCAATATTGCTCTTGCTGTTGGGAACTCAAATTTGCTTTCCTCGGTTCCTTCTTTTAGAGGATTAGGATAAAACATATTCTTTTTTCTTAAAAATAATTTTATATCTATATTTGCAATATCTCTTATTAATGGACTACTATTAACAGATACATTTTCTGTTTTTACCTCTCTTAAAAATTGTGAAGCATTTTGTTTATTGTTAGTAAAAATACTACTACTATATCCTGATGTATTAAAATTTATTTGTGCTATTGCTTCATCTATATCTGCTACTTCAATATAATCATCAAAAGGAACTTCTAAGTCACTTTTAACATATATGTCCATATTTTTCTTTGTATTTATAATCTTTTTTATAAAAGAAAGATGGGTTAAATCTTCTATATAAATATCGAAATTATCATATCCTTTTGTATAAACTTCAATTTTAGATATTCTTTTTATTTTTTCTTGAAAGTCTTTGTTTCCTATAACGATTACTCTATTTATGCTAGTGATATTAGAAAGCAATTCCTCTAATCTACTAGTATATAATATCTGTATTAAATTTTTATCTATTTTATATGCTTCCAATATTCTTTGAACCAATATTACTATTAATTCATTAGTAGCTTTCATATAATTTGATTCACTAGTTATAATTAAAGAATTGTGAGTTAGAATGGATTTTAATATTGATTCTAATAAGCAATATGTATTTCCATCATAGGCTAAGCAAATTGTTCCCAAATTATCTGTCTGCTTGCCTTCTAAATAATTGTTTTCATTCTTGTGCAAAGAAATAACTTTTCTATATGAATCTTCTAAGCCATCAATCTCGTTTTTTATTTTATTTATTAACTCTTCATCTATATTGAAACCATTATCGTTTTTTACATCTATTTTATTAGCCTTAAGTATACTTTTCCAATCTTCTTTTAATATATCAAATATATTTTTGACTATCTCTTTTCCATTCACATTAACATCCATATTAGTATATGCCATTATTGAATTTCCTAAAATTTCTCTTATATTATCCATATTATCTTTCACCTCTTTTGTTATTTTCTTTTTTTATTTCATCTATAACAGATTGTAACATTTTCTGTTTATCTTCATCCAATGATGACATATCTATTTTATTACTTTCTACTCCTACTTGTTGTAAAGCTCTTTTTACTTGATTTCTTATATGATTATTTGCCTTTTGCTTTTGTTCTTGTGTTAATTCTTTTTTTAATGGTGCTGATAATACATCTCCAATTTTTATTTCATCTTTATCCTGACTGTATATAAGAGCCATCCTAGCTGTAGCCATTACCTTCGTGCTACTAGGATTAAGTCCATATTCTTCTGCCAATTCGTTAATAATTATCTGTGAATCTCTTGAGTTTTCATCTTTTTCATTAATAATTATCTGTGAATCTCCTAAGTTTTCATTTTCCCTTTTTTGATATAAGTATTGTGTATTATTTCTACCAAATTGTTCCATTCTTCTTATTGTTAGCAAAACCTTTTCATTCATATTTTTACCATCATATACTGGTACATCATCTTGATGAACATATAAATTATCTAAATCAGATTTTACTATCCCATCCCTTTCTGCTACCACATATTGTTCATAAGCATCAGTATATGGAGAAGGCACTCTTTGTGTAGAAATAACATCTGCAGGTTCTTCATCTATATGCAAAGTTGTATCTGTCTCTATTGCTTGAGCAATATCGTTAAACCCTAAACCGATTGTAACCTTTCCTAATAATAAGGCATCATATTGTTCTTGAGTTATAGTCCCTTCTTTTAACAATTCATCATAAACTCTTTTATCTTCTTGCATTAAGTCACTTACAGCCTTTTTATATACTTCCAACACATCTTTTGTTAATCCTTTCCTACCCTCGTTAGGATGGTCTTTTTCGTATTTTTCGAATATTTTATCTGGAATTTCTATATTATCAAAACATCCCGTATATTTATTTCTCCAAAACCAACTTTGTGCAACAACTATTCCTTCTTCATCTTTAACACAAAAAACTCTTCCATCAGGTGATACCATACTGTGTTCCATACTAGTTTTTCCTGCTCCATGTATTTTTTGACAACAATCAGTAAGGTCCCCAATTGTTAATGCTAATGGGTCATCACACCTAAGCATTTCGTATGTATATCCTTTTACTTTTCCCGTTACTCTAGGAATACTAGAAAAATCCCTTGTTTCTCCTTCATTATATAATCTTTGTATTACTTCGAAATCATCTTGTGAATATCCAACTATTTTAGCTTGTTCTGCAACTTGCTCATTTCCTATATCGATATTACTGTAAGCTATAGTTCTAATGTAATCCCTCGCCAAATCCATAGTTAATCTTCTACCAGCATTTATTCTCTCTATCTCTTTAAATTGTCTTTGTATTTTTGCAATTTCATTAGTACATTCCGAATTTGTTATTATTTCATTAGCATTTTCATTAAAGAATTTAACAAAATTTGGATTATAGTCCATCGAAAAAGAATCAAATATTTTATGAGCTTTTTCTGGAGTTATAATTCTAGGAAAATCTGATTGTTCCATAATATCTCTAATTTCTCTAGCTGTTCTTTTTTCTTTTTGTTCATTTAATCTTAAACTATATTTTCCATCTTCCCTTAACTGATATGCTCTTTGAAACATCTCTTTTTTATCTGAATCATATGTAAATTGTATAAAATCATTTATATTAGAAAATTCTTCAGGTGTTAAATATTTTGGCAACCCTGTAAATAATTTAATTGTTTCGTGAAGACCTTTGTCATTCTCCTCAAAAACTCCAAAACTATATGCTGCTTTTAAAATAGATGTTTTCATATTTTCATTAGAATTATATCCCTCTATTTTCATTAATCGATTCCATTTCTTACTATTTGCAAGGAAATTATCAATCTCATCTTCTGGAAAATTTAACATAACTATATAGTTTGGAACAAATTTTCTTCCTGTTGCATTATACCAATTTTCTAAAGTACTTTCTCTATGGTTGTCAACCATTTTTCTAATTGTTTCTTGGTCCCTAGTTCCAAGCTTTAATATTGAAGTATTATCAAGTCTTTTAAATAGCTCATCATAATCTTTGCTAAAAGACAATCTTAAATCTTTACCCTTTAAAAATTCTCTCCATTCAGGATGTTCTTTTATTAACGGAAAAATACATTCTCCACGCCTAGCATAAAATACTTCTTCCATTTCCGGATGTTCAGCTATAAAATTTACTATGGATTCTTTTTTTACTTGATTACCATATTCACTATAAAATGCTTGTTTTAATACTTCGGGTGTATCATCTGCCAAAACAAACTCTGGATGTTTATCCTTAAAAAATTTGGGAATATTTTCTAAAAATGGAACCTTTTTATCCAATATTAATTTTTCTATACTTGTTTCTATTTCCAAATCTCTATCTTGCACATTTTTACTATCTCGTAAAATTTTTAAATCAATAATCCTTAGATATCTTCCATATTTTTCAAGTAAATCCAATATTTCTGAGTTAGATAACTCGTTCCACAAACTAATTTGATATGAGAAACTTGCTCTAAATCCTACACTCAAATCTTTTGATACTAGTACTTCTTTTAATTGTGGATTTTCCCTTATATCTTCAAAAGATAATCTACCACTATAAAATTTATTTCTAAATTCTTCATCAACATTTTTAGGAAGAAATAGTTCTGGATGTTTTTCCTTAAAACTAGAAGGTAAGTCATCAAAATATGTTATTGCTCTTCTTTTTAAATCTTTATATATTTTATCTTCTATTGACTCTCTTATATTTTCAAAATCTAAATCCTTTGTGCTCCAACTAACTGAGTCGAAACAAACTCCATATGTTGCACAAATCTTCAAGAATTCTTCTTGTCCAAGTTTATTTGAAAAATAATTAGCTAAATTTACCATTTTAGGATTTCGATTAACATTTCCATTTTCATCCACTATTTCTGGCCCAGAATCTACAAAAATTAAAGCATGAAATACTCCACCAAGGTCTTTTCCTTGTAATAAGTTAATTAATTCTGGATGTTCTCTAATATCGTTTGCAGTCATTCTTCCATTGTAAAACTTCCTCTTTATATCTGGGTCAATATCACCATCTAAAAATATATCCTGATGCTCTTTTCTAAATTTTCCAGTGATAAAATCATAATCCGGAAAATCCCTATTTGCAAAAATTTCATCTTCATCTCTTGAATGTAGTAAAAGTTCGTACATTCTATTCTTAAACTCATCATAAGTTAGTTCTCTATCTAGTTTTTGTTGAGGTGAATTCCTATCTACATAAGCAAAAGCCAATAGATAGATATCGGAGTCATTAAATATTTTATGAGAGAACATTCCATTTGTTTCTTCATCCAATCTAATAATATTATCTATTCCATATTTTTGAATAAACTGAATTTCTATAAAAGAATTTGCTCCCATTCCAATTTTAATTAAATCAAGTGGAATTGTTTTCATTAAGTCTCTAATTTCGTATAAATCATTTGTTACAATAGCTAATTCTTTCAAGTCTTTAATTCCATATTCTAATAATTTATCTATTCCATATTTTTCAATTATCTCTCTATCTTTATCAAAAAAAGGTAACTCATTAAGTGGTACAAAATCTAAAATCATTTTAAGCATTTGGAAATCATCAATTTGATTTGGATCTTTAAAATATGATACCAGCAAATTCTTCATGCGATTCTTTTTATCTTCTTCTGTTTCTATATTTGTATCCATTGGATTACGCAAAATACCCCAATCGGTGTTTTCATCATCTATTATTTTATCCATTAAGGGTTTATAATTAGAAAATAATTGATATATATCATCACCATATAAATAAAATAGATTTGTCTGTTCATTGAATATATTAAAATTATTACTAACTGCTTTACCTTTAAAATATTCTAAATTATCACTATAAACTTTTAATGATAAAGAATGTGTATAATAGTCTTTTTTTAGATTTTCAGGTGCTTCTTCACTTAAGAAATATTTTTGATTCTCTTTTATAAATTTTTCATCAAACATTTCCGGTCTATATTCATAAAGGTTAAAATTAAAATTTCTTATTTCACAATTCTTAAAATTTGGAAAAACATCAAATCTAGCATAATCAATTATAGAAAAGTCCAATTTTGCTTTTGTTTTTGAGAAATCCATTGGTACTTCTTCACTTACCTGAAGAAACATTCCTTGCCATTCTTTAAAATCTATATCACTTAAATCATGTTTTGATAAAAAGTCTATGATTTCTTTATATTTTGCCAATAATTTATCATTTTCCTCATCCGAAATAATTTCAAGGCTTTCATCTATCTCTTCTATTCTGTTTACATAGTTTATAACTTCTTGTTTTAGATTTCTAAATGTTTGTAAATCTAATTTTTCCATTTAAAGCTCCTTAATCTGTTTTTATTCCAACATTCTTTTAATGCTATTTTTTCAGTGTCTGTTGCGATATAACTATAGTATATTAATGCAATTAAATCTTTAGCAATCTCAGATATATTTTGTTCACTTAAACTTTTTTCTGTATCTATTGCAACATAATTAGTAGCTTTACTTGCTAATTCCTTTAATTTTAATTTAAAATCTTGTGGAATTTTCATTGAGATATCTGGCTCAAAATATTCTATTACTCTTAATACTTCTAATGAAGCATTATAAATCTCTTGTTTCTCCATATTCATCGTTTTCCTCTCTTGAATTATTTTTTCCTTTGTCTATTGCCTGTTTTAAGTCTTGCTGTGTTCTTACTAAAGTTTCTATATTTCTTCCTTCACTTAATTTTTTTATCTCATCTTTTCCAAAATTTCTGTCTCTTTTACTTGTTATATTTTCCATTTTTGGAAATTCTCCACCTAATATTGTTGACCTTTCTTGAACAAGACTTATATACTCCTCAAATGTATATACCTGTTCTGGATTTAAATTTTCTTCTTCCATCCATTTTTTTACCAACTCATTGTTTTCTGGAGTAGTAATTATTCCAAATAATCGCTCAGGATTTTGCCCAAAATCAACCGCATTTATATAATCCTGTGATTGATAATCTTGTATTCCTTTTGGAAATATTGCAAAAATACATCCACATGGCAATGAGCGTTCATATGCCTTTATGTCTGAATGATAATCTATAATTTTATATAAATTTTGTATAGTTGAGGCAGGAATTTGTCCACTTACATCAGTAAATTGTGTATACTCGTTCTCACTATCTGGCATAGGTTTTATACTTTTACTTTTAATTATTTGCTCTGCATTATAAATTGTAGCTCCATAATATCTTATATCCAAAGGCATACAAGTAACTGATTGCAATCTTGTAGTAAATTCTTGATATTGGTAATTTCTATACTCTATATCATCTATATTATTTGGTCTAATAAATCTTAAAGCCAGATTGGATTGGCTAATATAAAAACTCCATTTTCTTAATTCTACAGACGCTTGCTTAAATTCTTTGGATTCAGTTCCATAATTTTGCTTAGCATCGTTAAACTTTATAATTGCTTCATTATTTCTTTTATAATAGTCTTTAAGTTGATTATTAAGTATTTCTTTGTCTGCTTCATATTGCTTTATATAATTCTCTTCCATATTTTTATTTATCATAAATCTTTCACCCTATCCAGCTGATTAAAAATATATAATATATACTTTTTCAAACTAATTAGAATTATATCATACCAATTTAAATATTACTATAATATGATGAAAAGTAAATTTAAACTTTTCTAAATAGATTTTAATATATAATAGAAATGGAGTGTGCTATAAAAATAACACACTCCTTTAAAGAATCAATTCTGATTCTTGTTCTGACTACCACCTATGGAAGGTGCCACACCGACCACCATTACGGAGATCAATAATAGCACCACCATCCTGGACAACGTACCTCTTTGCACCATCAAGGCCAAAGATCTCGTACTTGTTATTGATAGTCATGATAAGTCGCTTGGTATCGAAATCCAGCACATCACCATGGGGGCCCTCGGCAATAAACCAAGGCTGGCCATCCCTATCGTAGCCCTTACCCTTAACAAACACAGTACGCGTAGGCATAATAATATCCTTTCCATAGTCTGTTGTACATGATAAACCTTTTGGTTTATGCACTATTTATAATACCATAAATTAACAATTTAGTCAAGATATTATATTACCTAAAAAAGGTATGTGTAAGGTTAAATTTAACACCAAAACAGGAAAAAAGGAACATGTTTAAAAAACATGTTCCTTTAAGAATCAAATTTGATTCTTATCGTTGACTAATTGCGGAAAGTACCAATCTGCTGGCCACGAAGGTTGAAGACACGACCGTAACGATTGATGGTAGCAACCTTTTTTCCTTCGACATCAAAAACTATGCCGGCATTGTTAACTCGCCCCATCTTCGTTCCATCGGGTCCATGAATCTCTCCATTCTCAGCAACCTTTGCTGAGTAATTACCCTCGTTGTCACGAAAAGTACCTGAATAAATCACTGTGCTAGGCATAATAGCCCCTTTCTGTAGTCTTTTGTACTAAATAAACCATTTGGTTTATGCATAATTATTCTACCATAAATTTCCATTTTAGTCAAATTTATATTGTTTACTTTTTTCGACATTTTGTGTCAATTTTTTCTTTTACCTATCCAATAAATCCTCTAATTCATCTATCTTTTTTTCTATTCCACTTACAATTGATTTTCTTACTATTCTTTCTAAATGTTCTGGCTCTGGACCATCTTCATTATCCAAACTTGCTAAAACAAATTTATCTCGTAGTCCATATCTTTTAATTTCTCCTGTTTCAGGATCTTCTATTCTTTCCAAATCATCTATCATTTTACTCAAGTCCATTTCAAATCCATGCTCTTTTGCAAATATTTCTGCAAATCCCAAAACAGTTCTTGTATTACCTTCTCTAAAAGGATGTATTTTCCATATTTTTGCTAAGTAATAAGCAAATTTTTCTGAAATTTCATCAATATTCTTATTTTTCCAATTATAATTATTCATATCATCTGTTACAATATATAATTCATCCTCTATAGATTCTGGCAAAGTATATCTAACACTATCTCCATTTAATACATCTTCCTCTTTACGAACAGAATATTTTCTATATTCTCCTGCCCATTCGTAAATATCACCAAAAAGACATTGATTTATTTTTTTTAGCAATTCTGCATCACATTCTTTTGCCAAATCTTCTTGAAGATACATTAAATTTGTAAAACTCATATCTGCTTCTGCTTGTTTTAATTCCTCAGAATCTGTTATACCTAATAGATTTTTTAATGTTCCGTTTGGTAATTCATAAATACTATCCATAATTCAACTCTTTCTATAATGTTCTATTATTCTTCTTTTTATTTCATCTAATTCGATTTTACCATTTATATATTCTTTTGTTAATTCAATAACTTTCTTAGATGGCATTTTATCACTTGCCACAGAAATTGCCAATGCTTCTTTAGCAATTTTCTTTCTTTCCTCTTTGCTAGTATCTTTTATTAAATAACTCATAATAATTACCTCAAAAATCCATTAATAATTTCTTGCTCTGCTTGTTCTTCTGTAAGACCTAATGTCATTAATTTTGTAATTTGTTCACCTGCTATTTTTCCTATTGCTGCTTCATGTATAAGGTTTGCATCAACATGATTTGCTGTTACTTCTGGAGTTGCTGTTACTATCGCATTATCCTGAATAATAGCATCACATTCACTATGTGAAAAGCACTTAGCATTTCCATATATTTTAGATATAAAAAATTGTTTTGAATGTCCTTGTGCAACAGACCTTGAGGTTACATGTGCACTTGAATTACTTCCATTTAATTCTACATCAAATATAGTTTTTGCAAATTGCTCCCCATGTGTCATTATTTTTTCAGTAACTACAAAATTCGCATCTTCCTCTAAAACACCCTTGGTTTCTCTTATTGTAGAGTCAACACCTTTTATTTGAACACTTTCCATTTCCATATGGCTACCTTTTTTTAAATATACTTCTGTTACCGGATTTAGAATTCTCTTTCCTGTTCCTTCTCCTTCACCATAATGTTTCTCTACATAAGTTACATTTGCTCCTTCTTCTAGGAAAAATCTATGAATTCCATCATGTTGTGAATCTTTATGGTGGTCATTGTGAATTCCACAACCTGCAACAATATATACTTTTGCATTTTTTCCTATATAGAAATCATTATATACAACATCCTTCAATCCACTTTCTGTAATTATTACTGGAATATGAACAATATCAAACTTTGTATTTTCCTTAACATATATATCTATTCCTGGTTTGTCTGTTTTGGTTACTATATTAACATTTTCTGTTATTGCTCTTTCTATTCCTTTACCATTTTTTCTTATATTAAAAGCTCCTGTCTTTAGCTCATCTAATTTTGTAATCTCGCCTAATACGCTTTCATCCACATTATTTAACAATTCATCATGTAATTTAGTATCTGCCATTTATTCTACACCTTCTTTCAATTTTTTACAGCATTTTATATTTTGTTTTATTGTTTTTTCTAGAATCTCTTCACTGCTTCCAATTTGGTCAATTTTTCCTCTCTTCATTAAAATAATTTCATCTGCAATTCTTAATATTCTTTCTTGGTGAGAGATTATTATTGTAGTTCCTTTAACTGTTTTTAATAGATTTTCGAATACTTCTATTAAATTGTTAAAGCTCCATAAATCTATTCCTGCTTCTGGCTCATCAAAAATAGTTAATTTTGTTTTTCTTAATACTACGCTTGCAATCTCTATTCTTTTCAATTCTCCTCCAGATAAAGATGCACTTACTTCTCTATCTACATATTCTTTAGCACAAAGACCAACTTGTGCTAAAGCATCGCAAGCTTCTTTTTTAGTAATACGTTTTCCAGCTGAAATTTTTAGCAAATCATACACGGTTATTCCTTTAAACCTAACTGGTTGTTGGAAAGCAAAGCTTATTCCTAAATTTGCTCTTTCATTTATTTCTAAATTAGTAATATCTTTTCCATCAAAGAAAATTTCTCCTGAATCAGGTTTTTCTATTCCCATTATCATTTTTACAAGTGTTGATTTACCAGAACCGTTTGGTCCTGTTATTGCTATAAATTTATTATTATCTATTTTTAAGTTAATGTTATCTAGTATTTTTTTATTATCCCTTGTAAAACAAATATTTTTTAATTCTAACATATTTTCCTCCTTCTCAAAGTCTATATATTTTTTTACTTATTTTTATCATTGTTAGCGTTCGCTAACATTTTACTATTAATTCTCCTTTTTGTCAATAGTGAACTTTAGGGACGGACCTTAAAGTTCAAATTTTACGTTAACTTTTTGAACTTTGTCTATCAAATTCTCTTTTTGAATAATTATTTTTTATGCACATTTTTATATAAAATTCTTTTTCTTCCATTGTTTTTGTAGCACCTAATATTAAAACACTATTAGTCCAACTAATTTGTCTCACCAGTGGAGCGACAATTTCATTATCTTTATAAGTTTCATAAAATTGTTTCATTCTATAAATTCCTGCACGATTAAATCCCTTCATTGTTGGATATTCTCTTTTCATAAATTCTGCTAATTTATCTACAATTTTATCTCCCCAATTATTATCATTAACTTTTTCACTGATATATTTTCCAAAGTCCCAGTATAAAGAAATTAATTCTTCATTAACTTTTTTGTAAGTATTATTTCTTCTTGTTTCTATCATATTGACTATCTCATTAAAATTTAAATCCAAGCTATTATTCAAATAAAATTTCCTTCTTTTTTAATTTTAATTTATTTAAATTTATATTAATTTGATTTTCTTTACAACTTGTAATTTGTTATTTACTTAAAATTTAATTTTTTTATATTCTGCTTTAACATTTTCTTTAACTATTCCAAGAAGTGCAGTTACTGTAGCTTCTATCATTTTTTTATTCTCAGGGGTTATTTGCTTATATGAAGATAAAATTATTCTTGCATTTTTTACTAATGAAAATTTTAAATCTTGTATTGTCTTTGAATTTGTAGAATTAAGAATTTCAAAAACAATGTCTATCACCTGTTGCCTTGTATCCATATCTAAATCTTTCAACCAATTCTTAATTGTCTTATCTATAAATTTACTTTCATTTGTAACTTCCTTTAATACAACAAATTTTTTTCCTAATACTTGCCAAGAATATGCATCATGTTCCATTAACCCTTTTTCATTACTTTGAACTATCGTATATTTTTCCTCATGATTTAATAACATTCCAAATATTGAATCTTGTGGAATATATGTTGTTACTTTATTAATTACTCTCTTATATTCTTCAGTATTTATTATATCTTCATGAAAACCTGGACCATCATTATTATAAACATTAATAATTCTTTTTTGTATTTCAGAATCAACAAAAACAGAAGCATAAACTGCTAAATTTCCTCCTTTTGAATGGCCTCCTATTCTTATTTTTTTATATGGATATTTTTTTGCAATATTTTCCAAATACTTTTTTGCAGAAATTTGTGATGCAATGTGGCTTTTAAAGCTTATATTGAAATCTTCTTTCCAACCAATTAATGTATTGTCAGTTCCTCTATATGAAATATAAAGTGTATCATCAGGTAAAATTACTGTAATAGCAGAAAATTGTTTTTCTTGTTCTGGATCTATTTTATTTATGTATTCTAAAGCTAACATTTCACCAAACCTTTTACTATTGCCCATTATTGGAAATAAATCTGCATCATCCTTCCAAAGAATTCTCATTTGCTTTTTATCTGCTTTTTTAAATCTTTCACTTAATTCTTTTATTGATACCATTTCATTTTTGTTTATTAGATTATCTAACGGAAAATACGAAAATCTATTTAATATTAAACTATCTATTTCATTAAACTCCGTTTTATTTAAGTTTAAATCTCCTCTCCATTCAACATAATCAATTATATTTGCCATAATAATCTCCTTATAATTTAACAATCTATTTTTCTATTAGATTGATTTTTTTACCATCTATTTAATTGTCGTCTTGTTGTAAAAATATGAATTTTAATTGTTTAGATAAATTGTCTTCTATTGAATTATATCACACAATCATTTTTTTGTCTTTGAAACCAACAAAATTTGAAAAAACTATATTATAGTTTTTCTATTTTCGTTATTATACAGTAATTATCCCCCAGCTTAGCTGGGGGATAATTACTTAGGCTCCTGTTACTTTTTCATTATTGTTTTCAATTTCTTTTTTAGAATTTCCCTTATGTTTTACTATTTCAACTATTAAAGTAATTGTTCCTAGTGCTAAACCGATTAATACAAGTATTAATGTATTTTTTCCTATAAAGTTATTACTTGTTTGAACAAGACACTCTTTAAATATTTTAATACTATATGTCATAGGTAGTAATGGATTTAAAAATCTAAACCCTTTATCAATAGTTTCAACTGGGAAAGTACCACCAGATGCAGCCAATTGTAATACTAATATAATTAAAGCTAAAAATTTACCAATATCTCCAAAATTTCTAATTAAAAATTGTATAATAGTCATAAATATAGCTCCAACAATTGCACATTCTGCTATATATATTCCCATATTAGCAACATTAAATTCTAATCCCAATTTTAATAACAATCCAGTGACAATACCTTCTACAATGCCAATTGCAATATATAATAAGTTTTGAGCTAATTTATTTTTATAAGTATAATCAAATTTTCCAAATCTATGTTTTTGATCATAATATAAAACAACATAACACATTAATGCTCCAACCCACAATCCTATAGATAAAAACAATGGAGTAAATGCAATACCATATGAATCAACCTCTCCATAAGGCTCTTCATTAATAACAACTGGTTCAGAAACAAAATCATTTAAACCATTTAATTTTGATAATTCAACTTTTGATTTTTCTAATCCATTATTAATTTCGGTCTTAAACGTTTTTACACCATCTAAAAGTCTCTTACTTCCATCAACAGCTGATTTACTTCCCTCATCTAATTGATTTAAAGCTTCTTTTACATTTCCAGAACTACTACTCAAAGTTTGAAGCCCTTGCTCTAAGGATTGTGATCCATTTAGTACTTGATTTGTTCCATTTTTCAAAGTAGATACACCATTAGATAAAGTTTCAGTTCCTTGTTTTACTGCAAATAATCCATCTTTTAAAGTTGCAATATTCTTAATTAATTCATTCATTTCTGAAGTACTATTTTTTAAAGTTGAAGTACCATCAGAAACTGCTTTAGCACCTGCTTTTAATTGATCTGAATTTTTACTTAAATCTTGTGTTCCTTGAACAAGTGCCTGCCCTTTTGCATCTATGTTAGATTTATTTTTAACATTTAAAATTTGTTTTGCATTTTCTGCTAAAGTTCTAATGGTTGGATTTGTAACCTCTTTAGAATTAATAACCGTATCATAGTCAATAATAGACTGTAAAATTGCACTTTCATTTTTATCTATTGTACTTACACCTACTACATAACTTTGAATACCATCACTCAAAGATTTTGCTCCGTCAATATATGAATTTACTCCTACATTCAAAGTCTGTGCACCATTATTTAAAGTATCTATTCCTTGTGTTAATTGATTTATTTTATCTCCACCATTTTTTGCAACACTATCAACACCAGTATTAATTTGATCTAATGCATTATTTAAAGTTGAAGTACCACTTGCTAAACTATCAATTCCATTATTAACTTGCCCAATTCCAGAATTTAAACTTTCACTACCTTTATATGCATTTTCTACACCTTTGTTAAATTCGCTATATTTGCTATTAAGCTCTCCTACTCCATTATTTAAATCTTGTAATCCACTATTCAAAGATGAAGTACCATCATAAATTTCGTTTGCCCCATCAGAAATATCTTGTAAACTATCAGGAACTGCAGATAAAGTATCTGATAATGTTGAAACAACTTCTTTTCCAACTTTGCTTTGCAATTCCATTTGAGCTGCAGTAACAACTTTATTAATGATTTGAGATGCCAGATAATTTTGTTGTTGATTAGGAGTATATGTAATTGTTGCAACCTTTTTTTGCTCTTCACTAGCACTATTTAAACATTCTGTAAAATCTGATGGAATGGTAATAGTTGCATAATATTCTCCATCTTGTAATCCCTGTTTAGCTTGATTTTCATCAACTACACATAAATCTAAAACATCTTTATCTTTTAGCTCTTTAACTAATTCATTACCTTGATTAGTATCATCTTGACCTTTATCTAAATTAACAATGGCCACCTTTAAATCTGTTAAATTTCCATATGGATCCCAATAAGACTTTAAATAAAAGAAACTATAAATTAATGGTATACACAAAACCACAATAAAAATTATTGTTTTAAATAATTTTTTGTTTTGCATTTTATTCTACTTCCTTTCTTTTAATACCATATTTTAAAATTTGAAGGACGTTATCTGCAATATCCTTTTCATCTAATTTAGCATTATCTTCATTCCAATCTATTATTAATGCTATGTACATTTTGTATATAAGAAAAGTAATAATATTAACATCTTTTACGACAATTTCTTTATTATTTACAGCTTTTTCTACTTTGCTTTTTATGTAATCCTTTATTTCACTATCAATGATCTTTAAATTATCTTTTAGCTTTTCATTATTAAACATTTCAGATTCTTTAATAAGCATCTTAAAAAAATCACTTTCATTTTTATATCTAATTACACTACAAATTACACTTTGAATGTTAACAAAAAAATCATTACTTTGTTTTTCAGCCTTATCTATAATTTTTCTAATATTCTGCAGTTCTTCCTTTATAACATCTTTTAAAAGTTCCTCTTTGCTACTAAAGTAACTATAGACTGTTTTTTTAGTAACTCCTGTTTCACTTGCGATTTCATCCATTGACACTTTTTTAAAACCATATTTTGTAAATAGTTCTTTTGCGGCTTTTAGAATTTGTTCTTGTTTCATATTATTACTCCCTTCTTTGTATACTACTATACCGTATTAGTATATTAGTATACTTTTTGTTTTAGAATTTGTCAACAACAAATAAAAAAAAATGAGAGTAATTAACTACTCTCTATGTTAACTCCTATTTACTTGCATCTGCTGAAAGTTCTTCAATTGACTTATTATTTGCTTGTAACAATGCTCCACTTGTCCAAGAAGATGTTAAACCATAATCTATATAAATTAATTGTCCTTACATATAAGAACAAATATCACTACCTATTACAACCATTGGGTATCCCATGTCTTTTGGCTCTGCTGGGTATCCATTCCAACTCTTTAAGAAAATGTTTGAAATCATCTCTTCACCTTCTTTTGCATCTCCATTTGGACTTGTTGACTTATTGAAATCTTCTGTTAATCCTGTTGTTGTATCTCCTGGATTAATTGCATTTATTCTTATTCTCTTATTTATAAATTCAGATGACATACATTTATAAGTTACATATGACTCTAAGCATTGTTTTGCAAAAACATAAGCACTCTTGATTAAATCAGGATGTTTGTCATACCAATCCATCGCATCTTCCCAAGTAGGTAAATTAATAAGTTCCACTGCTTTACTATAAACTTGTTGCCAGCCAAATCCACCTACAGATGAAATATAAGTAACTGATCCATGTTCTGATATTCTATCTAGTAAATTTTTTTGTCATATATTTTTGACTGTAGAAATTTACCTTTTGTACTAATAACTCTTTGCCAGGGAAAGCTGCAATACCATGACATAAGAATAATGCATCAATCTTTTCTGGCAATTCTTCTATTACTCTATCTATTTCTTCTTTTTGGCTCATATCCGCTTGAAAAGCCTTTGTTACAGGTAAATCTATTTTATTAATATCTATTGCATATACATTTGCTCCTAATTCTAATAATAGTTCCGTAGCTGCTTTACTCATTCCTGAAGCAGAGCCTGTAATAACTACTGTTTTCCCCTCTTATGAAAAAAATAAAGATTCCTTTGATATTTTCTTAATATATTTATTTATACTTCTTTTTACATCTGCATTTATTATATTTCGCTATAGAAATAGAGATTAGTTCTAACATCTATAAATATTGTGCATAGAAATTGTAATTTGTATTAAAGATTTAAATTATTTATTATTTCTAATATATCATCATAATCTGGTACATTTTCTTTAACTTTGCTATAATTATTTTCAAAATTTTTTAGTTCTTCTCTACCTGATTCATCTACTCCATATCCTACATTTGTTCTTATATCTAAATCTGTACCATAATCTAATAATAGCTGTAATGTTTCTGCTGCCTTATCATTATCATAAAATCTTAAAGCAAGTAATCCATTTTTATTCATATTAGATTCTTGATAATTTGGATCAGCACCATTTTCGAGTAATAGTTTTGTTGCGCCATAATATCCACATTCTGTTGTATAAGTAAGTGGCGTATTAACTCCTTGTGGATTTTCATAAATTTGCACATCTGGATTTGCTCCATTTTTTAATAGCAATTCTAAAATACTCCATTCATCTTTTTCTTTGTTTTCATCTGGATTATATTTTATCGCATAATATATAGCTTTTGTTGTTTCATTTGGATTCCACCCATCATTTAAATATTGCTCCACTTTATTGTAATCATAATCTTTTATTGCAACTAATTCTTCGCCTTCTTCTTTTATTTGCTTTTGCCTTTGTACTTCATCATAATTTACAAAATTATTTATAATTTTATAATCTATAAAGGCAAAAACGATTGTTAAAATTAGTAATATAATAAATGTCTTCGTAAATTTCTTTTTTACTAATCTAATTATTCCAAATACTATTGTTAATATTAATAAGGCAATAATCATTACATTAAAGCCTATAAATAATATTGCTAAAGTTCCCATTATAGGAATTACTGTTAAAGCTGCCATAAACAATCCCCCATATAAATTACTATTATTCACATAACATATATTACTTTCTATTAGGTTTTCTTTTAATTAAAAGTAATTTTTTTAAATCCTCAAATATTGAGTTATCAGTTATATCAAACATAACCCATTTTCCATCGTGATATGTTTGTGCATTATCATAGGTTTCTAGTACATCAGATGAAAGTTCGTTTCTTATTTCTTCCAATTTACTTCTCTCATCTTTACCAAAGATAATCATAAATCCCAATGTATTATCTTTAAAATAAAAAGCACATAAAGTTTTTCCGCTTTTTCTAAATTTATATTCATAAGTCCATTTTTTTCCACCATTATTCCATACTTGTTCCATATCATAAAGTTTTGTTATTTCATTCACAATATTATAAAAAGTATTAACTTTATCAATTCCAACTAATTTTTCTAGTTCTTCTCTCTTTATATTTTCCATTTTATATCTCACTTTCAAATTACTATAATTCTACTAAATCTTTTTCAAAGTCTTTAACATAGTATTTTATATTCTTTGTTCCTTTTGTGATTATAGTATGCCCTTCTTCTTCAAGTAATCTTTTTTGCAATTCAATCGCCTCTGGATATTTAATATTCAATTCTCCATCTGATTTTAAAGTTCTCCAATATGGTGTAATATCTGTATTTCTTTGATAACTTGCCCAAGCAACAATATTAACAAATATTCCTGCTGTCATAGGCTCAGTAAAATCTGCATTATTTTGTTTTGCAAAATAATCTCTCATTTGTCCTACTGTAATAAGTTTTCCTTTTGGTACTTTTTTCATCAATTCATCATAATAAATTGGTGGTGCAAAAAACATTTTAGTTCCACCATACTTCTTAATTGTTTTTTCATCTTCAACTATTTGTATTTTAGGCATATCCTTATTATTTTTCATCATAGCATTGAAATCTTTTTTATTTTCATTAGCCATATTGCTACATCTCCTATCTCAACAAAAAATTACTATAAATCTCTCAAATTACAAAATTGTAATTTATTATTATAATTCATCTTCTAACACAATAATTTTTGTTACTTTAGTTAATTGTGCAGGATAGCTTTCTAAAACCTCTCCTGTTGAAGTTATTGAAACATCTTGACCTTCCTTTAAATCTGATACTTCAATTTTTGTGTTGTTCCATAGTAATTCTGTGTCATTATCAATAGAAAAATCAAACTCTCCTCTATGATTTATATCATTAGTCTCTAGTCCTTCTATTAAAATTGTTGTTATTCCGTTATATTCTCTTATTGCCTTTATTTTAGCATTAAATATATCTCCAATAGTATCTTCATTTTGTCTTAATTCTTCTTCAAACCTTTCTTCATATTCTTTCATTTCTTCTTCAAAATCATTATAATCCATAAACCAACTACCTATCTTAATGTCATCATATCCTGCTAATGTATGAAAATCAATTACCTTATATCCTAATCCAAAGTATTCTATTGTTCCTCCGTCATTAATAATTCCTGCTGGATTTTGTATGCAAAAAATAGGTTTTTCTTGTTTCTGTACTCTGTTATAATCTACCACAAAAAATACAATACCTAAAACAATTATAATTCCTATAATGATAAACAATATTTTCAATCCTTTTTTCATAAACATCACCTTTTAACCTTTCATTTAATCATAGCGACAACTTACTATAAATCTCTCAAATTACAAAATTGTAATTTGTATTTATCTATTTAATTTCAAATTCATTTGAATATATATCAATATATCCATTATCATAGACTGGTTTTACTATTCTATATATTCCATTAGATAATTTGCCATAATACTTTTCTATATCTAATTTTAGAACTAACTGATTATCCTCATTTACTTCATAAGCTATATCAATCCAAGCCAAATCATCAGATATATATTCTAAATCTTCCCATTCTTCATTAACTTTTTTCTGAACTCTAAATTCTACACCCCAAGCATAATGTTCGTTATTGTTATCTGTAATTATTATTGTAACACTCTCTGGAGTTATTGTAGTATTATCGACCTCTATTGTAACATTGTTCGCATTACGATTTAATTCAGTATCATTTTGTCCGTGATCTATGGTGTTAACAGGACTAGAACTAATATTTTCAACTGTAAAATTAAAATCTGCCCTGTTTATAACACTATTTTCAATTATTTTATATGCAACAACTATACCCACAACTATAATCAAAACGATTAAAATGCCAATAATTATTTTCTTACTTTTGTTCATTTTTACCACCAATTCAACCTTTCATAATTTAAACTAAACAAAAAATGAATAAGAAATTAAACGAACTAAGTTCAAAGAAAAACTCCACTAGAAGCTCTTAGCAATTAGAACTTAGTTCGTTTAGTTTAATTGCACAAACTGCGGACTGTCTATGGAGTTTTTAAACTTTATCTCTTATTCTTTTTTTCTTATTTTACTACACTTTCCTAAATATATCAATTTACAAGTTGAAATTTATATGAAATTTTAGTAAAATAGACATAGAGACCCCCTCCCCAATAAAGAGGCAATTTTTAAGATGGTATGAAATTGTAAATTATTATGCTGGACTAGGTCTTATTAAATGTCCAATTCTACAAACTGGGCATAAATTAAAATCTTTTCCAGATACTTTCTTTAATATTTCGAGAGGGGAAATATTTTCTTTAGTTAACACTTTTGTATTTGTGAGGGATTTACAAAGTGTTAATTTTTTTGTTTTATTTCTATTTCCTAATAATCCAAAATGTCGTATCTTCATAAATCTAGGTGGTAATATATGTAATATGAATCTTCTAATAAATTCATCTGCATCTAATACCATTATTTTCATCTTATTTTTATCTCTATAATCTCGCCATTTAAAAGTTACTTTTCCATTATCTATGTTAAGTATTCTATTGTTTGAAATTGCTACTCTATGAGTATATCTACCTAAATATTCTATTACACTATTTGCATTTTCAAATGGTGGCTTACAATATACAATCCAATCTTTAGAATACAATGATGATATGAAATTATCATATTCTTGGCTTATATTTAGTTCTTCAATTTTTTTAGGAAAATCCAGTTTTTCTTGTTTCATGTAATATATTAATTTTCCTCTAAATACTTTTGATAATACTTTTACAGGTATGAAAAATTTCTTCTTACTATTTCTCCATTTTCCTAAACTATCAAGTCCACCTGCTGGTACTATGCAATGTATATGTGGATGGTCTTTTAAATTTTGTCCCCATGTATGAAGTATGCTAGTAAATCCTATTTGAGCACCTAGATATTTTTTATCATTTGCTAGTTCTTGTAATGTTTCTGATACTGCTTTAAACATTATATTATACATTTTTGTTTGATTGTAATATACAACTTTATTTAATATATCTGGTATTGTAAATACTACATGAAAGTATTTTACATTTAATAAATTAAACTTTTGATTATATATCCACTTTTCTTTTGCAGATAGTTGACATTTAGGACAATGTCGATTTCTACAAGAATTGTAACTGATTTTCTTATGTCCACAATGGTCGCATACATCTTCATGTGCCCCCAGTTCTGCTGTTCTACATTTTTCTATTGCATTTAATGTTTTCTTAACATATATTGGTAAATTGTGTTTCTCTTTATATTGTTTTCCATATTGTTCTAGTATATTTTGTAACTCAGGCATTTTCATCACCTGACCTATACAATCTATCTAATGGACTTACAATATCTTTTTCTACATTTGCAAGATGCAGATATTCCATCGTTGACCTTATTCCAGAATGTCCAAGTAACTTTTGTAAATGCAATATATCTAATCCGTTTTCTATTAAATCTGTAGCAAAATTATGCCTTAGTCCATGTACTGTTACTTTTCTTTGTATTCCAGCTTTTTTCCTGATTTCTCTAAATGCTATTTCTGGTCCTGATACAGTATATTTATCGTTTGTTTGTTGAGAAATGAACAAGTAGTTTTCCTTGTGATTGGGTCGATATACTTTAAAATATTCTCTTAGAATATCAAGATTTGTTTGTGATAACAAAGTGTATCTGTATTTGCTTTCTTTTCCTTCTCGTACTAATATTCTCATATTTTTACTATCAATATCTTGTATTCTTAAATTGCACAGTTCCGATATTCTAAGCCCTCCACCATATACTGTCATAAACATAGCTTTATATTTTAAACCGCAATCTTTCATTCTCACAAGCTTTAAAGAATCTTTTTAATTCTTCCTTTGTAAACATTTCTGGCTTGTTCTTTTGTATTTTAAACAATGGTATTCTTTTTAAATTCAACACTTTATTTAAAGTTGTACCATACATAAATCGTATTGCACTATTGTAAGTGTTTACATCTCGTCTTTTGTTTTTACATTCTTCAACTAGATACTTTAAAAAATCTCGAATATCATCTTCTGTTAATTTTTCAATATCTTTTCCTTTGTGAAAATTCATATACCTACTAACTCGCCAGATATATGATTTTTTTGTTCTTTCTGCTAAGCCTCTAAATGTCATGTCTTCTTCCATGTGTTTTAGTATTTCTTCATTACACATCAAAAAAACTCCTTTCAATAAATATTTGTAGACATAATCTACATAATATCTATTTTAAAGAGTTTTTGCTTATATTTCAATACTTACAAGCTTTATTCTCAAATTAGTAGCAAATTTTCCTATTTAGTGTTATACTAACTTAAACGACCACTGCGACAGCAGTTTAGTGCAATTACTACTTATCTCTCAACTTTCTTCAAATCTTTCGAATAATAATACATGTCAGCACATTTCATATTACCATCATATAGCTTCTCATCATAATTATCTACAAAGAAATTCTTTACTGTTTTTTCATACTTATCAAAACCTTGTTTTACATAGAATGGAATATTATTTTCCGTTGTTCCAACAATCATTTTACTATATCTTGTTTTATAATTATTTACTAAATACTTAATCATTTTTTTAGCATAACCTTTTCCTCTGTAATTTTCTTTTGTTGCTATATTTTTTAATTCCACAGTATCATTGTTTATCTTAGTTACCACAGC